>JAIVIZ010000154.1 GCA_020200315.1 Sphingomonadales bacterium
GCGTGGCCGAGCCGACGCTCGGGCCGGCGACCGGCAGCGGCGCGGATCTCTCCCCCCTCGATCGCACGCTGCGTCAGCAGCCAGGCGACAATGTGCATGATGCGGGTCGTGACCTTGAGCGATTCGCAGGCGAAACCGACCCGGGCGAAGGGCTCCAGCGTGAGCCGGTCGTCGCGGCCCGCGTCATCGAAATAGCCGCGCGCCTCGTCCGCCAGCAGCATTGCCTCGGTGTAAAGCGCGTCGATCAGCCGCGGGGTAATCCGCGCCTCGCCGGAGGGAAGGTCCGATTCGTCCATCGCCGTCATCCTGCCATGACTTTCTCTCGACAGAAACGCCTCGTTGCGACCAAGGGCGGCCAAGCGACGCGGAAAGTCCCGCGCCGGGACGGTCTCATGCCAAGATATCGGGAATGATCTGATCCTCAAGCTGTTGGATCTGATCCTTCAACCCAAGCTTGCGTTTTTTCATTCGTGCCAGCGCCAGCGGATCGCAATTGCCGGCGCCGCGCATCACCTCGATCTCGGCATCGAGCCGGCGATGCTCAGCCTTGAGCAGGGCAAGCAGCTCGGCAGGATCGTCGTCGTTCATCGTGTCAAGTCATAGCGGCGAACGACTTATCCGTCACGTCAACGATGAACCGCGCCATCGCGCCGCCAGGCCGAGTCGAAGAAGCAAGACAGGTCGTCGGATTCGTGATTTACTCGGCGCCTCACTGCTCAGCCAGAAAAGGATCGAGACCGATGGAGCAAGCCCAGATGGATCCGGCCTACGTCGAAGCCCTCACCAGCAAGCATGCCGCGCTCCAGGCGCAAATCGATGCCGAAGAACACCGCCCCCATCCGGACGAAACGATTCTCGCCCAACTCAAGAAAGCGAAACTCAAGGTCAAGGATGTGATTCTGGGCCACTGAGGCCCGCAACCTTAATCACGGCGGACGTCTCAACGTCCGCAACGTGCTCAATCGTCGCGGCTGATGCGCTCGATCCGCTCGTGCTTTTCCTGGGCCTCGAGCGTCATGGTCGCGATCGGCCGCGCTTCAAGGCGCGCCAGGCTGATCGCCTCCCCGCTGATTTCGCAATAGCCATATTCGCCATCGTACAGACGCCGGACGGCGCTATCGATCTTGGCGATCAGCTTGCGCTGCCGGTCGCGAGTGCGAAGCTCGATCGACCAGTCTGTTTCGCTCGATGCACGGTCGGCAAGGTCGGGCTCACGCAGGGAGTCGACCTGGAGCTGGGCCATGGTCGCCCGCGATTCCTCGACGATCGCTTCCTTCCAGTCGCGCAGCTTGCGCAGAAAATAGGCTTTCTGCCGAGCGCCCATGAACTCTTCGTCGTCGCTCGGCCGGTAGCCGTCGCGCAACACAAGTGTGTCGAAACGTTCGGGGTCCGAACCATAGAGGTCAGCAAGTGCGGTCGCCATACAACCCTCCCCACTCGATAAGCCGTCCGAGCGCCACACGGACAACCCGGCCAGTGATCGATTTTAGCCAGACTTTCCGGGACGTTAATCCTGGCCAGTCGGGACTCCCCGACCGGGCCTATAATTAAGCGCCAAAGCCTTAACAAGGACTGACCGCTTGTCTGTCCCGATGTGCGACACTTTGATGCACATTGTTGCCGATTAGACGCATAATCACAGCCGGTTGCGGACCGCGTGTCGCACCGCCATAGCCACTCGATGCGCATCTTGCTGACCAATGATGACGGCATCGCCGCGCGCGGGCTTGCGGTGCTGGAGGAGGTCGCACGCACCCTGTCGGACGACGTCTGGGTGGTTGCGCCGGCCGACGAACAGTCAGGGGCCGGCCATTCGCTGACCCTGACCAAGCCGTTGCGAGTACGCCAACTTGGCGAGCGGCGCTTCGCGATCAGCGGGACGCCGACCGACGCCGTGATGATGGCGCTCGGCTATCTGATGAAAGATCGTCCACCCGCGCTCGTCCTGTCTGGAATCAACCGCGGCGCGAACCTGGCCGAGGATGCGACCTATTCCGGCACCGTATCGGCGGCGATGGAGGGCGCGTTGGCCGGCGTTCCGTCTGTGGCATTGAGCCAGGCCTATACTCGGCAGGGCCTAGGCGACAGCGTGCCCTTCGCGGCCGCCACGGAATGGGCGGCGCGAGTCCTCGCGCCATTGATCAAGGCGCCGGTCGCTCCAGGAACGCTGGTCAACGTCAACTTTCCGGCAGTCGCACCGGAGGAGGTGAGAGGCGTTCGCGTCTGCCCACAAGGACGTCGCGATTATGGTCGCGCGGAGGTGCTGGAGCGTCGCGATCCGCGTGGCTTCCCTTATTTCTGGTTCGCGCTGGGACCCGCGCAAGAGACTCCGCGGCACGACACCGATCTCGAGGCGATCGCCGACGGGTTCATTAGCGTGACTCCGCTACACCTCGACATGACCCACGATCCCTCGATAGCTGCCCTGCGCGGGCGGTTCGGGGTTTGACCGAGATCGGCGCGATGTCCAATCGATCACCAAGCACGAACGCGGACAGTCCCGCGGTGGACATCCGCGCCCTCCTCCACTGCATTCCACACGCGCGGCGGCGACAGCTATGGGGGTTGGTAGGACTGACGGTCGCCGGCGGCGCCGCCGAGCTGTTGTCGATCGGCGCGATAGTTCCATTCATGGCGTTGCTGGCCGGTCGGTCGCGATCACCGAGCCCCAGCGCACTGATGCAACTCTCCGGAATCAATGCCCTCCCCGCAGCCACGGCGGCGTTCGTCGTGGCAGTCATCGCCGCAGCAGCGCTGAGGCTTCTGCTGCAGTCGGCGACGCAGCGTGTCGTCCTTGGCGTGGGGCACGAGCTGACCGTCGAGATTCAACGGCGCACTTTGCTCCAGCCCTATGCCTACCACGTCCGTCAGCATTCGAGCGCGCTGATCGCATCGCTCGAGAAGGTGCAGGACATGATGTTCGGTGTGCTGCTTCCGCTGGTGCAGGCTGGAGCTGCGCTCGTCATTTCCCTTTTCATCGTCGCGGCGCTTGCGCGAATCGAGCCGACGGAAACGGCACTCGCCGGTGTCGTCCTAGCCGCCGCTTACTTCGCCACTGCCGCGGTCGCCCGCCATCGCCTCGCTCACGCTTCCACCGATATCGGTCGGGCCTATGCGGAACGAGTCCGATTGGTGCAGGACAGCGTCGGCGCAATCCGCGATGTCATCATCGACTCATCGCAAGCCTCCTATTTAGCGGCCTTCCGCGAGGCGGACGCGCGTTTTGCAGCGGCTCGTGCGCGGATCAGCGTGGCCGGAGCAGCACCACGCTTCGTCATCGAAGCGATCGGCATGATCCTGATTGCTACGGTCGCCCTGTTTCTGGCACGGCGGTCAGGAGGGCTGGCTTCCGCCCTTCCTGCCCTGGCAGCGCTCGCGCTTGGCGCTCAGCGGCTGCTCCCACTTCTACAGCAATTGCATCAGGCGTGGACTTCGATCGCCGGCAATCGCGCGACGCTGCGCGATGTCGTCGAGCTAATCAGCCTGCCGGTGCCTTTCGAAAACGCGCCCGACACCACTGCTCCCCTTCCCTTCCGCCGCTCCATTGAGCTGTGCGGCGTCAGCTTTACCTACGAAGGAAGTCCACGACCGGCCCTCGATGACGTCGCTCTGACGATTCCGGCGGGAACGATGGTCGCGCTCGTTGGTCCCACCGGCTGGGGCAAGAGCACGCTCGCCGATTTGGTCATGGCACTGCTTCGGCCGACCGCGGGCGAAATCAAGGTCGACGGAGTCGCGATCAGCCAAGACAATAAGCGAGCGTGGCAGCGCAACATCGCCCATGTTCCGCAGTCGATTTTTCTCACCGACACGAGCATTGCGAGGAACATCGCACAAGGCGAGCCTGCGGACCCCGCTCGCCTGGACAAGGCAGTGCGGGACGCTCAGCTGTCGGAATTCGTTGCTTCGCTGCCCGACGGGCTCGGAGCTGAAATCGGCGAATGTGGCATCCGGCTGTCGGGCGGGCAGCGGCAACGGCTGGGTCTTGCGCGGGCGCTCTACAAGGGGGCCTCGTTCCTCATCATCGACGAGGGCACCAATGCGCTCGATTCGACAACGGAGGCAGGCGTGCTTTCCATTCTCGCCGACCTCCGGCGCAAAGGACGAACCATCCTGATCATCTCGCATCGTTCCTCCACCATAGCCGGCTGTGATCGGATTTTTCGTCTGGAGGACGGCCGGCTGATCGATGCCCAACACAAGCCGTGATGGAGGCTTGACGTGCTTCGGCTTATCACCCCTGTGTCTGCTGCAAGATCGAACCGCTGCGGCGTCCTTGGAGTTCAGCATCCGTGACTCTGACATGCCTGCCACAACGCCCCGTTGCCAAGGTTTGGGGCCGCCGCGACCTTCCCGCTCCCTTTGCGTCGGTTTCGGCAAGCCAGGAGCCGATTGGGGAACTTCATTTCGAGCAGGCCGGCCACGCGCTGCTCGTGAAATATCTCTTCACCGCCACCAAACTTTCGATCCAGGTTCATCCCGATGGCGAAGCAGCCCGGCGGGCCGGCTTGCCGCATGGCAAGGATGAAGCCTGGTACATATTGGCCGCCGAAGAAGGCGCGGTGATCGGCATCGGTCTTCAGCGCTCCATGTCGAAGGATCAGCTCCGCGCCAGCGCCCTCGACGGGAGCATCGAGCAAATGCTCGACTGGCGGCCGGTTCGCGCCGGCGATGTCCTCTATGCGCCGGCCGGGACCGTTCACGCGATCGGCGCCGGCATCTCGCTGATCGAGGTCCAGCAGAACCTCGACGTGACGTACCGACTATTCGATTACGGTCGGGACCGGCCCCTTCAACTCGACGAGGCGCTCGCCGTTGCCGATC
>JAIVIZ010000155.1 GCA_020200315.1 Sphingomonadales bacterium
CGTGGCGGCGGGCGACCAGCGCGACATAGCGTTCGAAGCCGGACTTGCCGACCTTGACGTCGCGGGTCGCCGCCGCCAGCACCCGTCCGCGGTCGATGAGGAAGGTCTCTGCGGTGTAGGTACCGACCGGCACCTGGCTCGGGATCGCGATCGCCGCGCGGTAGAGCACGCCGTTGTTGATCTCGACGCCGTGCGGGTTTTCCGCGAACAAGCCGTTACGGCGGCGAAGGTCGAGCAGCCCGGTCTCGAACCGCCGTTCCTTGTCCGGCAGCGCCCCGCCGCCCGGCGACAGCTGCAGGTTGCGCACGCCGAGTTCGTAAATGGCCGCCGTCCGCTCATCCACCAGATCGGGAATGGGCCGCGAGGATGCGATCGAATAAAAGCTTGGCGCGGAGCGAAACCGGCTCGAATCCGCGTTCATCCAGATGCCGGCGATTTTCTGCTTCTCACGCAGCAGGATCGGCTGGTCCGGCCCGCGCAGCACGACGACCACATCAGCCGGATTGGCCGGGGCACGGCCGCCGGGGTAGAGGATCGCTCCGAAGAGAAGCAGCTGCGCCCCGGTGAAGCTATACTGGATCTGGATCGCCCGCGAGGAGACATCCGGCACCAGCTCGGGCGAGCTTGCCGATGTCAGCAGCAGTGCCGTGATCGCGGGACCGCCGCGGTTCACAACAGCTCGATCGTGAAGATTTCGTCGGGCCGCCACGCCAAACCAAGCGCCATCCGCAAGGCGACCAGCAGGATGATCACCGCCAGCGCGAGCCGCAGCAGGTCCGGCTTCAACCGCACCGCGAGATAGGCGCCATATTGCGCCCCGATCACACCGCCGACGAGCAGTAGCGCGGCGAGGACGATGTCGACCGCACCACTCGTCAGCGCCTGGATCAGCGTCGTCGCCGCGCTCACGGCGAGGATCATGACGAGGCTGGTTCCGACCACCACTCGCGCCGCCATCCGCAGCACGTAGATCATCGCCGGCACGAGTACGAACCCGCCGCCGACCCCGAGCAGAACGGTGAGCATTCCCGCGCCGAAGCCGAGCAGCGCCGGCGCCAGCGGCGAAATGTACAGGCCCGACGCCGTGAAGCGTGAGCGCAGCGGCAGGGCCGCTACCCAGCGGTTGTGACGTGGCTTCTCCCTGGTCTCAGCGCGGCCGACCCACCCCAGCGAGACAAGCCCGTCCTTCAGCATCAACAGACCAATCGAGCCGAGGAGCACAACATAGAGGAAGCCAACCACCAAATCGATTTGCCCGCTGGTCTGCAGCAGGCGGAACAGGCCGGCACCGGCGATCGAACCGAACAGGCCACCACCGATCATCACCAGGCCCATCTTCAGGTCCACCCCACCGCGACGCCAGTGCGCCATCGCGCCGGATACGCTCGCGCCGGTAATCTGCGTCGTAGCCGACGCGACGGCCACGGTCGGTGGAATACCGTAAAAGATCAGGAGCGGCGTGGTGAGGAAGCCGCCACCAACCCCAAACAGGCCGGACAACACGCCGACCAGCGTGCCCAGCGCGACCATCAACAGCGCGTTGACCGACATGCCGGCGATGGGAAGATAAATGTGCATCTGCTGGCGCGAACGCTAGCCGCAAAGCGCGGCCCTCGCCAAGGCTGCGGTGTCGAGCTTTGTGCCGTCGACAGCTAAAAGTCGCCGGCGATCGTCACCGCCGGGCCCGAGGAGGGGAAGGCCGACCCCGCCAACCGCTGCCGGTAATCGGCATGGATGCGCATCGACTTGGTCATCCTGATGGTCAGCCGCGGTCCGGCGTCGAGCCGATAGAGATGCGGCTGCGCGCCGCCCCATACGCCGAAGCCGCCAGAGATATTCTTCCACAGCGGACGGGTGAGAGTGAAGGCGCCGTCGCCGAACAGATCGTGAGTGCCGATGCCGACGATCCCGGCCTGCGCATAGGCGTCGAGCCGGAAGCCGAACGGCATCGCCCGGTCCCACAACCCTCCCTCGGCGAACAGCGCGAAGTCGTTGCGCCCGCCCGCCCGGCCGAAGCGCTGGCGCCGCTCGGCGGTGATCGAGAAAGGCAGATTGAGGAACGGTTGGTAGCGCACCCCCGCCGCGACCTCGCCGCCCCTAGCGCCGCCGATCGGCGTGCTGCTGCGCAGGCTGGCGGCGAGGTGCGGTGTGATCCAGTAGTTGATCCGCGCGCCGGCCTGACTTCCCCCGAGGGTCGCGTTGCTCGCGGCAAGGCTGTTGGGCCCGAGGAGATCGCCGGGCTTGCCGCGCAACAGCGCCCAGCTCGACAGCTCGAGCCGCTTGCTGTGGCGCAGCAGCGGCGCGGCGGTGGCGTCGACCGCCGGCACGGTGACGGTGCGCTCGGGCATCGCTGCGGACGCCATGCGAGCCGGTGGCAATTGCGTGGTCAGGGGCGCGGATCCGAAGGCCGGTCGGCGAGGTGGCGGCAGACTCGCTTCTGCGCTCGCCAGCCTCACGTCCGCCGCCGATTGCGCGTAGCCGTTTGGGGCGTAGGCAGGCGAGGGTAGATAGGCGGGATAGTAAGCCACTCGCGCCGGAGCGCGGGCGGGAACCAGCTGCACCGTGGCGGTCGGCCCGGCCGGAGCCGTTTGCACCTGCGCGATTATCGGTTCGCTCGCGGCCGGATCGGCGGCGGCCGCCGGCTCGATCGGTGCGAACTCTGTTGGCTCGATCGGCGGAAGCTCAGAGGCGGGCCGGGTCGCCGCCGATGCCGGGCGGTCGATGGCCAGCGCCCCGCTGCCGGGAACCAGGCCAAGGCTGATCGCGCGCACGCCCGCCCAGGTGAAAACGGCAAGGCCGATGAATCGGGTCGAGGCGGTCATACGCCGAGCTCCTTCGGGAAAATATGACTGGTCTTGTCCCACTGGCGGAGACCGCCAGCGTCATGCAGCGCAAGGGCGCGGCGCACCGCGAGGATAGCGATGAGATTGGCGACGAGCATTCGCGGAATGGAGAGCAGGCCTTGCCACACACCGTAGGCGGCGGCGGTGAACAAGGCGCGGACCAGGATGCGCCACGCGAGCAGCAGCGCATTGACCTTCAGCAGCAGCGCGAGCTTGGGCCCGACCGCCACCGGCACCGGCGCGCCGAGCGCAGCGGCGAAACCGAGCTGCGCCCACAGCAGCACGGCGGCATAGCCCGCCACCATCAGCACCGCCGCCAGCGGCCCACGCCGATCGCGCAGCCGCATCCAGCGTTCGCCAACGCCGCCGCTCCAGCCTAAGCGGTCCCAGCCAGACAGGGCGATGCCGCCGATCCAGCGCGCCTTCTGCCGGACGGCGGCGTCGAGGGTTGCGGGGAAATGGCCGCGGGACGACACGGCAGCGCGATCGCCAGGCACCGCCGGGATGCGCACGAACATCGTCCTGAGGCCCATCGCACCGAGACGAAGGCCAATCTCATAATCCTCGGTCATGCTGTCGGGCGCGAACGGCAGGCCGCCGTTCGCCTCGGCAAGCCGTTCGAGCGCGCCCCGCTCGATCGCGCAGCCGACGCCCGCGAGCGGGATGGCCGCGCCGACCGCCTCGCGCACCACCAGCTCCTTGCCGTGACTCTCCGCGAACTCGTCGCCGTAATGACCGGCGATCCACTTGCTGTGCGGATCCGGCAGCGGCACCACTGGCAACTGGATCGCCGCCGCCCGATGAATCAGCCGGTCGAAGATGGTTAGCTCGGCCGGGTGAACGACATCCTCGGCATCGTGGAGCACGATCGCCCGCGCCCGGCCGTGCGCCGCCTCCTCCGCCTGCAGCGCACGGTAGAGGTGGTTGAGGCAGTCCGCCTTGGTCGTAGGGCCGTCGCGATCGACCTCGACGGCGAGCACGCGCGGATCGCCGACTGAGCGGATCGCCGCGGCGGTGGCGGGATCGTTGCGATAATGGCCGACCAGCAGCCGATAGCGGCCCTCGCCGAACCGCGCGAGCGTGGCACGCAGCATCGGCGCGATCACCGCGCTTTCGTCCCACGCGGGAATGAACACCGCCAGCCAGCCGCTTGGTCCTGGCGCAGCGAGTGTCGTGGCGAACGCGCGCGGGAAGCGGCTGTAGATCGTCGCCCCGCGCCACATCCGCCGCACGACATAGACCAGATCGACCGCTAGATCGTCGAGCGCGAACAGCAGGAAGCCCGTCCCGGCGAACAGCGCCAGCTCCTCGGCCAGCGTGCCGATCGCAATCGCCCAGTTCACCGTCCGATTCCCGGCAACGCGCTTGGCGCGCGGGCAGCAGCATGGCGGTGCGGGAAAGCCCGAATCATGAAACCCCTGATTTCATTTCCGAGCCTCCTGAACATGTCACAGCCGAACGGGCCCGGCAAGCTCGGTTCATTTCGGATTAATTGGCACTTCCGGTCCGAACCATTGGCCGCCCGCATTGCCGCCGCTATTGCCGAACGCGATGAGCCTGCTCGCCTTCGTCCTCGCCGCCATTGCACAGCGCACCGTCTTCACCGACGGGCAGTGGGCGGTGTTCGACCGCGGCGCGAGTTGCGCGGCGGTGACTCGCGCGACCCGCATCGCCAGCGACCACTCGGCCCAAGCCTATGCCGGCTTCACCTTCGATCGCGCCGGCACCCGCTACGGTCAGTTCGCCGCGCGACTCAGTCATCCGCTTCGTGCCGGAAGCACGGTGATCCTGACGATTGGCGCTCAACCATTCCTGCTCGCCGCCAATGCGAACTTTGCCTGGAGCCGAGGACCGGCACAGGAGGTAGCGATCGTCGCTGCACTGCGAAACGCAACCACAATGCGCATTGAGGCCCGCTCGTCGGGTGGACGCTTCATCGACAGCTACGGTCTCGACGGTGCCCCCGGCG
>JAIVIZ010000156.1 GCA_020200315.1 Sphingomonadales bacterium
TATACAATAGCCCAGGGTGCTCTAGTCTCAGAGGACAGAATAGAACTCCTCCTTCAGGACGTAGATAGTGCTTACATTGTGACTCGAACAATTCTCTACCTTAATGGCAAAAAACGAGCGTCTGTCGGATTCATTTCGACTTTATAGCGACGATGAAAATGGAGTGCCTCAAGATTTCAACGCCTGGTGCCTGGTCACCGCGCCTTCAAGAAGTCAGTCCGGCTCGTATCTATTCGCGTCGAGGATCCATGTTCTTGACCGGGATTCTGAAGGCCAGTCTATCCACGCGAAGGTCACTGATTCGGCGAAGCCAACTTATGCTACCGCTGATGCGATGTGGTATTGGGGTCAGTGGGTGCCCCTCAATGCCGTGCGATGCGGCGACAAGCCTAATAAGACCTGACTCCACTCGGCCGTTGAGAAACGTCAGTTCAGGCGCGAACTGCGTTCCCGATCATAGCCACTCGCGTCAACATATCACCCGGCAAGTTGAGTTCAGTCGCCTCCAGATTCTCCCGCAAGTGCGCCCGTGATGACGTGCCCGGAATGAGCAGGATGTTCGGGGCGCGCTGAAGCAGCCAGGCGAGCGCGACCTGCATCGGGGTGGCGTTGAGCTCCGACGCGACGGTGGACAGCGCCTGCGACTGGATCGGCGAGAAGCCGCCGAGCGGGAAAAAGGGAACGTAGGCGATTCCCTGCCCCGCCAGCCAGTCGATCAGTTGATCGTCCTCACGATGCACCAGATTATACATGTTCTGGACGCAGGCGACCGGCGCGATGGACAGCGCCTCCTCGACCTGCGCGCGGGTGACGTTGCTGATGCCGAGATGGCGGACGTGGCCTTGCTGCTGCAGCTTGGCCATCGCCTCGAACTGCTCGCTCACCGAGCCTTCCGACGGACCATGCCCGTCGCCCATGATGCGCAGGTTGACGGCGAACATCTGCCCGAGCCCGAGCCGGTCGAGATTGTCGCGCAACCCCTGGGCGAGGTCCTCCGGCCGGTTCCACGGCACCCAGCCGCCGTCGTCCGTGCGCCGCGCCCCGAGCTTGGTGACGATCACCAGATCGCCGGGATAGGGCGCCAGCGCTTCGCGGATGATCTCGTTGGTGACGAACGGGCCGTAATAGTCGCTGGTGTCAATGTGATCGACGCCGCTGCCGACCGCCTCGCGCAGCACGGCGACCGCTTCGGCCCGGTCGCGCGGCGGCCCGAACACGCCGGGCCCCGCCAGCTGCATGGCGCCATAGCCCATGCGCCTCACCTCGCGATCGCCCAGCCGATAGGTGCCGGCCCTGCCGATGTCCGTCATGTCCGACTTCTCCCTTGGCGGCGAAGCAGAACGAGGCTTCCCCGGCACTGCGAAGGTAACTATCCGGGGTTTGGATATGTCCGCGTTCCGGAAGGAAGAAGAATGAAGACCAGCCTCACTCTCGGCCTTGCGGCTGCCCTGGCCACCTCGTCGCTGACCGCGGCGACGCCCGGCCCGCTGTTTGATCCGCAGCGCCTCTCCGATGATGTCCGCACGCTCGGCTCGGACGCGTTCGAAGGGCGCGGCGTCGCGACCCGGGCGGAGAGCCGGACCATCGACTATATCGTCGGGCAGTTCCGCGCCGCGGGTCTGAGTCCCGGCGGCGATCTGGTCAAGGGCAAGCGCGGCTGGACTCAGGCGGTGCCGCTGCTGAAGTCGGACTTCGTCGGCGATCCGAAGGTTACCCTAAGGTTAGCGCACGGCGCGCCGATGTCGCTCGCCCAACGCGACCAGATCGCATTGCGCGCACCGATGGACGGCTCGAAAACGCTGCACCTGTCAGGCGCGCCGCTGCTGTTCGTCGGATATGGCGTCGCGGCGCCGGAACGCGGCTGGGACGATTTCAAGGGGATGGACGTCCGTGGCAAGATCCTCGTCGAACTGATCAACGACCCCGATTTCGAGGGTGGAGAAGGCAGCTTCGGCGGCAAGGCCATGACCTACTACGGCCGCTGGACATACAAATACGAGGAGGCGGCGCGGCGGGGCGCGGCAGGCGTGATGATCATTCATGAGACCGACCCCGCAGCCTATGGCTGGAACACGGTCAAGAACAGCAACACCAACACAATGTTCGACATCGTCCGCCCCGACCCGCGCGCCGTGCACACGCCGTTCGAAAGCTGGATCCAGCGCGATGTGGCAAAGACAATCTTCGCCGCCGCCGGGCTCGATTTCGATCAGGCGAAAGCCGCCGCGAAGCGCAAGGATTTCCGCCCGATGCCGCTCAGCGCGACGCTTGATGCAAGCGGCGCGGCTCGGACGTCGGTCATCACCTCGCACAATGTCGCCGGGCGCTTGGCGGGCAAGAAATACCCTGACGAGACGCTGATCTACTCGGCCCATTGGGACCACCTCGGCATCGGGGCGCCCGACGCGAAAGGCGACCGCATTTATAATGGCGCGGTCGACAACGGCACTGGCGTCGCCCAGCTGATCGATCAGGCGCGTGCCTTCGCTCGCGAGCCGCGCACCGACCGTTCGATCCTGTTCCTGGCGGTGACCGCGGAGGAAAAGGGCTTGCTCGGCTCCGAATATTACGGCAACCATCCGCTCTATCCGCTGGCGACGACCGTCGGCATGCTCAACACCGATTCGATGGGCACCCACGGACCGGCGCGCGACTTCTCCATCTCCGGCTCGGCCAAGCTCGGGCTGCTCGACGACCTCATCGAGGAAGGCGCACGCGAGGGCCGGCATTTCACCGCTGACGCGCATCCCGAGGCGGGGCACTTTTACCGTTCGGACCATTTCTCGATGGCCAAGGTCGGCGTGCCCGCCATCTCGTTCGAACCTGGCCTTGACCTGGTCAACGGCGGCACGGTGCGCGGCGAGGCGCTCGCCAAGGACTATGTCACGCGCATGTATCACCAGCCGGCAGACGAATGGTCGCCGCAGTGGGACTTCAGCGGCATGGTCGCGGATGCCCAGCTGCTGCATGCGGTCGGCAAGCGCTTGGCGAACAGCCGCGAGTGGCCCAACTGGAGCAAGGACAGTGAATTCCGCGCGGCGCGCGACCGCACGGCGGCGGCGCGAAAAAAATAAGGGGGACAGGGACAATGGCCGAACTGATTTTTTACACCAATCCGCAATCGCGCGGGCAGATCGTGCGCTGGATGCTGGAGGAGGTCGGGGCGCCCTATGAGACGCACATCCTCGACTATGCGACCACGCTGAAGCAGGAGCCCTATCTGTCGCTCAACCCGATGGGCAAAATCCCGGCCATCCAGCACAGGGGCAAGGTCATCACCGAGGTGGCGGCCATCTGCCTCTATCTCGCCGATGCGTTTCCAGAGGCTGGCCTTGCACCGGCGGTCGACGACCGTGCCAACTATTACCGCTGGACCTTCTTCACCTCGGGGCCGATCGAGGCGGCGTTTAGCAACAAGGCCGTCGGTTGGGAGCCCGCACCCGACAAGCAGCGCATGTTCGGCTACGGCAATTACGATCTAGCGATCGACACGTGGGAGAAAGCGGTGTCGGGCAAGACCTATCTCGCCGGCGATCGCTTCAGTGCCTGCGACCTGTTCGTCGCCTCGCAAATGGGCTTCATGCTCGCCTTTAACATGCTCGATCCGCGTCCCGCCTTCATCGACTATGTGGCGCGGATGACCGACCGCGACGCCTATCGCCGCGCCAAGCAGATCGACGAGGAAGCGGCCGCGCAGATGAACGGGGCCGCATGATGGACGAACGGACACGCGCCGCGATCGAACTCTACGACCGCTTCACCCACGAGGGGATGGATCGCCGCGACTTCTTCGCGCGCATGACGCGGATCGCGGGGAGCGCCGCGGCGGCCAATCTTCTGATCGGGACGATTGCGGCCAGCGCCGACGCCGCGCCGCTGTCAAATCCGGCCGATCCACACCTCGTGATCACCAAGGGCAAGCTTGGCTGGGGCAGCCCCCTCTCCGGCTATGTCGCCGCGCAGAAGAGCGGAAAGAAGCGCGGCCTAGTGCTCGTCATCCACGAGAATCGCGGGCTCAACGCGCATATCGAGGACGTCGCGCGGCGCGTCGCGCTCGAAGGCTTCATCGCCATCGCGCCCGACCTGCTCTCACCCGTCGGTGGCACGCCCGCCAACGAGGATGCCGCGCGCGAGGCGATCGGCAAGCTCAACCTCGCGGCGGCGGTATCGCAGGCGATCGACCTCGGCGATCACGCCCGCCACCTGCGCCACGCCAACGGCAAATTGGGCATCGTCGGCTTCTGCTGGGGTGGCGCGTTCGTCAACCGTTTCGCGGTGGCGGCCGGGCGCAAGCTGGACGCCGGCGTGGCCTATTATGGTCCTGCCCCCGGCCCGGCCGAGGCGGTTAAGGTTCAGGCGCCCCTGCTGCTCCACTATGCCGGCCTCGACACCCGCGTCGCGGCCACCGCCGCCCCCTGGGTCGCGGCACTCAAGGCCGCGCACAAGGACGTGACGGAGTTCACTTATCCGAACGTCGATCACGCGTTCAACAACGACACGTCGGCCGAGCGCTACAACAAGCCCGCCGCCGAGCTCGCCTGGAGCCGCACCATCGCCTTCCTCCACGCGCACCTTGGCTAGCGCCGCAGGCAGACATCCGAAGTTGTTCACGCCTTTCTACGCTGAACGAAAAAGGGCCCGGCAGTCGCCCGCCGAGCCCCTTGTTTCTCGTTCTCCACCGATGACTTAGCGGCGGTTGCCCATGACGCTTCGTGGGCCGGAGGAGCTACCTCCGGTTGCCCATGAAGCGCAGCAGGAACAGGAACATGTTGATGAAGTCGAGATAGAGGCGAAGCGCGCCAACCCGCTCAGATCCTTCTTGGTCGTATAGCCGTAGAGGCTCAGCCCAAGAAACGCCGCGGCCGTCGCGAAGAAGGTCTGCGCGACCGAGGCTCCGGTATAGACGAGCAAGATCGTCGACAGCGACACGCCGAGGAGACCCGCATAGGCGAAGAACAGCGCCTTGGCCGTGCCCGTGGAAATGCGGTTGATGCCATAGGACAGCCACATGACGATGCCGAGCGGTGCGAACAGCGCCACCCAGTAGAGGATCGACGGCCGGCCGGTGTCCGCGTTGAACAGCGTCTGCACGAGGCCGCTCGACGAAAACAGCAGCGCGACGATGCCGGTCAGCAGCACGCCGGACGCCATGTAATTGTAGACCGACAGCATGTAGGACCGAAGGCCCACGTCGCGAGCGGCGCGCGGAACGCCGACGGTCGCGGCATTCACGCTGGTCGTGCGCGGGTCGAACTGGTTCTCCATTTCATCTCCTCCGCGAGGGCAGAGGTGCCCTCGCATGAAGCATATATCGGTCTTTCCACGCTCCGCTTCAAGGAAAACCGGTCGCAGACGCGCGTCCATTGACATTGGACAGAAAATCGTACAATGCATTCTCATGCACGCTATCAGCTATTCCGAAGCCCGCGAAAATCTCAAATCGGTAATCGACGAGGTTGTCGCCAGCCGCGCCCCGATCGCCATCACGCGCCAGCGCGGTGAGGGCGCGGTGCTCGTGTCGGAGAGTGAATGGGCGTCGATCGAGGAGACAATGCATCTGCTGCGCTCGCCCGCCAATGCGCGTGAGTTGCTCGCGAGCATTGCGGAACTAGACGCCGGTCATGGCGAGGAGCACGACCTGATCCAGCCATGAGAGTGACCTTTGCCGGACGCGCTTGGGGCGAATATATATATTGGCAGAGCGCCGCCGCGAAATTGCTCGCCCGCCTCAACGCACTGATTGATGAATGCCGCCGGACCCCGTTCAGGGGCATCGGCAAGCCCGAACCGCTCGGCGGCAACCTCACCGGCTGGTGGTCCCGCCGCCTCGCCGGCGAACACCGGCTGGTTTATCGGGTTACGGGCAAAGGGGAAGCCCAAGTCATCGAGATCGCCCAGTGCCGCTATCATTATTGAAGCTCGGTCATTCGAGAGCGGCAGTTGATCCCTCGTCCACCGCTCCCATCTACCCCCTTGCTCCCCGGCCCCGAGCGGCTCTTGCGCCACGGGAACAAATCTGGAACAGACTAGATCATGCTGACCCACATTTCCGTTCGCGGCGCGCGCGAGCATAATCTCAAGGGCGTGTCGGTCGAAATCCCGCGCGAGAGCCTGACGGTGATCACCGGGCTCAGCGGATCGGGCAAGTCGAGCCTGGCGTTCGACACTATCTATGCCGAGGGGCAACGCCGCTACGTCGAGAGCCTCAGCGCCTACGCGCGCCAATTCCTCGAGAT
>JAIVIZ010000051.1 GCA_020200315.1 Sphingomonadales bacterium
GCGGAGAACAGGCGGCGAGCGTGCTGGCGGCGGTCCACCGCGACGCGGACAAGTGGACGGCGGAGGAAGCCGAAGCCTTCAAGCAACCGATCCGCGAAGATTACGAAGCGCAAGGGTCGCCCTGGCACGCGACGTCCCGCCTATGGGACGACGGCATCATCGATCCGGCGCAGACGCGGGATGTGCTCGGGTTGGCGTTCGCCACAACGCTGAACGCGCCCATTGCGGAGAGGGCACGCTTCGGCGTGTTTCGGATGTGATGGGTAGGCTTGGTCGTTTCTCAATCCTCCCCGAGCTCGTCTCGGGGAGGGGAACCGCCCAGCAAAGCTGGGTGGTGGAGGGGCAGTCGTGCACGCGCCTCTGCGATGATCCAAGTAATGACTGCTTCAAGGTCATCGAGAACGTCGCCGGCACGGATGCGGAGGGTCGCGATGCCGTTGGCTGCGAACCAGGCATCTCGTCGTTCGTCCCGGGCCGGTCGATCACCGATACCGTGTGCTTCGCCATCAATCTCGAACGCCAATCGAGCATCGCTGCAGAAGAAGTCGAGGATGTAGGGGCCGGACGGATGCTGCCTCCTGAACTTCAGTCCAGCGGCGTGGCGGCGCAAGGCATGCCACAGAAGAACTTCCGGGAGGCTCATCGACCGTCGAAGCTTGCGCGCCTTGCCGATCGTGCCTGCGGTCGCTTTCGGCGCCACGTCCCTAAGCATCGATACGCCCCCTCCACCGTGCTTCGCACGGTCCCCCTCCCCGAGACAAGCTCGGGGAGGCCTTAGAATGCTGACCTCCCTCCTCATCGCCAACCGCGGCGAGATTGCGTGCCGGGTGATACGGACAGCGCGCAAGCTCGGCATCCGGACCGTTGCAGTCTATTCCGATGCGGACGCCAAGGCGCTGCACGTGCAGCAGGCGGACGAGGCGGTGCATATCGGACCGAGCCCGGCGCGCGAGTCCTACCTCTGCGGTGACAAGATCATCGAAGCGGCCAAGGCGACAGGAGCCGAGGCGATCCATCCTGGCTACGGCTTTTTGTCGGAGAACGCCGACTTCGCGCAGGCGGTCATCGATGCCGGGCTGATCTGGGTCGGCCCGCGCGCCGACAGCATCCGCGCGATGGGACTGAAGGACGCGGCCAAGGCGCGGATGATCGCGGCGGGCGTGCCGGTCACGCCCGGTTACCTCGGCGAGGACCAGTCGGCGGCGACGCTCAAGGCCGAGGCGGACAAGATCGGCTATCCGATCCTTATCAAGGCGGTCGCCGGTGGCGGCGGGAAGGGCATGCGGCGGGTCGACGATCCCGCCCAGTTCGACGATGCGCTCGACAGCTGCAAGCGTGAGGCGGCGTCCTCGTTCGGCGACGACCGCGTGCTCCTCGAAAAATACATCCTCTCGCCGCGCCACATCGAGGTGCAGATATTCGGCGACACGCACGGCAACGTCGTCCATCTGTTCGAACGCGACTGCTCGCTCCAGCGCCGCCACCAGAAGGTCATCGAGGAAGCCCCCGCGCCGGGCATGGACGAGGCGACGCGGGCGTCAATCTGCGAGGCAGCGGTCAAGGCCGCGAAGGCGGTCGACTATGTCGGCGCGGGCACGATCGAGTTCATCGCCGACACGTCTGATAAAGAAGCCGGGGGCTCGGGCCTCCGCGCGGATCGCATCTGGTTCATGGAAATGAACACCCGGCTTCAGGTCGAGCATCCGGTGACCGAGGAAATCACCGGCCAGGACCTGGTCGAATGGCAGCTCCGCGTGGCGAGCGGCGAGGCGCTGCCCAAGCGTCAGGATGAGCTCAGCATCAACGGCTGGGCGATCGAAGCGCGGCTCTATGCCGAGGACCCCGCCAATGGGTTCTTGCCGAGTGTAGGCCGCTTGGATCACTTTGCTCTATCCATCCCGCATCGGGTTGAAGGCCGCATCGAAACGGGCGTGATGGAAGGTGACGAGCTGTCGACCTCTTATGATCCCATGATAGCGAAGCTGGTCGTTCACGCCGTTAGTCGAGACCAAGCGATCGCTGGCCTCCGAACTACATGCGAGCGCGTCCGCTGCTGGCCGGTGAAGACCAACGCAGCATTCCTTGCTCTCGTTCTTTGGGACGGCGGTTTCGAGGAAGGTAAAGTCGACACTGGACTCCTTGCTCGTCAGCTCGATGAGTTTCTACCGAGCGAAACGCCGCCGGAAGAGGTGCTCCAAGCCGTTGCAATGATGGTTGTGGACGATACTATGGGGGGTAGAGCCGGTGACATCCGCGAGACCTACATCAATCGCCCCGCGTCCGCTTGGAGCTGGGTCCGTGGTTTTCGATTGAATTCCGCTACTCGACCGACGATCGTACGGCTGAACGACGGGCAGGATGACTACGAAGTTGCCTTTACTGAACCGAGCATCTCGACGCTGCCATGGGTTGAAAGAGTAGCCAATGGTTATCTCGTCGACCGCGACGGCTCGACCTTCATGCTTCGTGAGGCACGGGGGGAGCCTTCAGCTTTTGCCGGCACCACATCCTCCGGCACGATCCTCTCCCCCATGCCCGGCAAGGTCACAGCGGTCGACGTCGCCCCCGGCGACACCGTCACCAAAGGCCAGCGCCTGCTCACCCTCGAAGCGATGAAGATGGAGCATGGCCTCGTCGCCCCGTTCGACGGCATCGTCGCCGAACTGAACGCCGTCGCCGGCGCGCAGGTGCAGGTCGACGCGCTGCTGGTGCGGATCGAGGCCGAAGGCCAGAAGGATTCACACGAAGGCACGAAGGCGCGAAGCGAAGGAAAGTGAGCAATGCGCTTGGCGCGGAGCGCCTCCTATTTCTCTTCCTTCGCGCCTTCGCGCCTTCGTGTGAAAAACCGGCATCCCGCCTCCACGGCAACAAAATCGTTCGGCGCGCATCACCCTCGCCGCCCCTTCGACCTGGCAGGTCGATTTTCCTGTCCTACAGCGCCTCGATTTGCCTATGGCTCGGCGATGACCCGGACCCACCTCATCGCACGTGAAGCGGCCAATCCGCGCGCAGTCAGGGTCACAAAGGTCACGACTTTGGCCCAAGGAGGGGCAAAAAACCGGCTTCCAGGTCAAGCTGGTCAACTTCCCACCGTGAACTGACCGCCATCCGAAAGCCCAACCAATCTGGAGTGACCGTCGAATGAACATCGAAGGGATCGCCGCCGTCGTCACCGGCGCCGCCTCGGGCCTCGGCGAAGCGACCGCGCGGGCGCTCGCCGCCAAGGGCGCGAAGGTCGCCGTGTTCGATCGCGACGCCGACAAGGGCGAAAAGGTCGCCTCCGAGATCGGCGGCATTTTCTGCGAATGCGACGTCACCAGCGACGAGAAGGTCGCGGCCGCCTTCGCCAAGGCGCGCGCGGCGCACGGCCAAGAGCGGGTGCTCGTCAACTGCGCCGGCGTTGCCAATGCGGTGAAGACCGTCGGCCGCGACAAGGCCACCGGCGAGATCAAATTCTACCCGATGCATCAGTTCGAACTGGCGATCGCGATCAACCTCGTGGGCTCGTTCCGCTGCATCGCGCACAGCGCGGCGGGGGTGGTGACGCTCGATCCGCTCGGGCCGGACGGCGAGCGCGGCGCGATCGTCAATACCGCCTCGGTCGCGGCCGAGGACGGACAGATCGGGCAGGCCGCCTATTCGGCGTCGAAGGGCGGCGTGCTGGCGATGACCCTGCCGATCGCGCGCGACGTGATGAACGATGGGGTGCGGGTCAACACCATCCTCCCCGGCGTATTCAAGACGCCGATGGTGGCGATGATGCCGGCCAATGTGCAGGAGGCGCTTGGCGCGCAGGTGCCGTTCCCCAAGCGGCTCGGGCAGGCCGACGAATATGCCAGGCTCGCCTGCTTTATCGTCGAAACGCCCTATCTCAACGCCGAGAGCATCCGGCTGGATGGTGGAATCCGGATGGCGCCCCGGTGATCATCTCGAAATCTCCCGTTCGTTCCGAGCGAAGGCTCTCCTGAGCGAAATCGAAGGATCGAGGGATCGTATAGCGTGTCTCGACTTCGCTCGACACGAACGGATTAGAGGATGGACGAAGCCGCACTTCTGGAAGCCGTCGCAGTGGCCGCTCGCGAAGCAGGCGAAGCGATTCTCGCCATCGTCGCGCGCGGGTTCGACGTCGAGACCAAGTCCGATTTCTCACCGGTGACGGAAGCGGATCGCGCCGCCGAAGCGATCATCCTCGCCGCGCTGGCACGGGCCGCGCCCGGAGTGCCGGTCATCGCCGAGGAGGAAGTGACCGCCGGGCGCATCCCTGACCACGGCGACACCTATTTTCTCGTCGATCCGCTCGACGGAACCAAGGAATTCGTCCGCGGCGGCGACGACTACACGGTCAACATCGGCCTGATCGTCGACGGCCGCCCGCGGCTCGGCGCGGTATTCACCCCCGCCGCCGGGCGGATTCACGCCGGTCTGGTGGGAAGCGGCGCGTGGACCGAGGACGGGCTCGGCAATCGCGCCGTACTCCACACGCGACCGCGCGGCGCCGAGGTCGCGGCGGTCGCTTCCAAGTCGCACTTCACTCAGGCGACCGCCGATTATCTCGAGGCGGCGGTCGGCGTCTGCAGCCATGTTTCGGTCGGGTCGAGCCTTAAATTCTGCGTCCTCGCCGAGGGACGCGCCGATCTCTATCCGCGCCTCTCGCCGACCAGCGAATGGGACACGGCGGCGGGCCACGCCGTGCTGCTCGCCGCCGGCGGGCGCGTCGACGGCGTCGACGGGCAGCCGCTGCGTTACGGCAAGCGCGCTTTTCTCAACCGAGGCTCAACGCCTGCGCCAGGGCAGCGAGCCACGCTGCACGCCGTACGGCCGCACCTTCATCCCGAGTCCGACGCAACGCCCGCCCCTTCCCTGATCTTTATAGAGCGAGCGGCGTTAAATTCGACGAAACTCTGCTCCATAATGGAGAAGTTTCCTTCGAGACTTGGAGGCCGTTTCCGCTATGCTCCGTTTTGCTCGGTACCTTCCACGAAAAAGGTGCTTTCTATGATCTATGCAGCCCGGCTCGCCGATCCGGCGATGGGGTCACCGCGCGCGCATCTCCCTCCGGCCCTAGTTATCGGCAGCAGTGCGGCGGCCCGAGCGCGCGGGGTGGCGGAGATCGAAGCGGCCGGGCTGCGGCTGGCGGCGGCGGTCCCGGTCGAGGAAGCGATCGAGCGGATCGACCAGCAGGCGGCGGCGAGCGCCCTGTGGATCGAGCTTGACCGCGATCAGGGCGGCGCACTGGATGCGCTGCTGGAGCGGGTCGACCGCGATGCCGATGCGGGTGCCTATGCCGCGATCGTCAGCACCGAATTGGCGCTGCTCGACCCGGTGGCGGCGCGTCTCACCAGCTCGCGTGTGGAACTGCTGGTCGGCGGCGCGCCGAGCGAGCGAGTCGCCGCGCTGGGGCTGGCCTGTTCGCTTCCCCCGGGCGGCAAGCGCCTGTCCGATGTCGCCGCGGACAACGGCGCTGCCCGATTGCGGCAATTGAGCGAAGATGTCGGGCGAATTGCCGCGACCCTGGCGCGGCTGTCGGCCGGGCCCGACGCGCCAGCCGCGCTTCCCGCCGAGCGATCCGTATCGGCCGGTGCCCCCACGCCCGAAGTGACGCGCGAGGAGGTGCGCGCGGTCATCCGCCGCCGCCGGCTGCGCGCGCGCTTCTTCCCGGAGGATCTGTTCGCCGATCCCGCCTGGGACATGTTGCTCGACCTCACCCAGGCGGAGATCGCGCAAATTCGGGTGCCGGTCTCCAGCTTGTGCATCGCCGCCGCAGTGCCGGCGACGACCGCCCTGCGCTGGATCAAGACGCTGACCGACAACGGCGTCTTCGTCCGACGCCCCGACCCGCACGACGGCCGCCGCGTATTCGTCGAGATGGCGCCGAACACTTCGAGCGCGATGCGCCGCTACTTCGCCGAGGTGGGCCGGATGGCAGCCTGATCTCATGATAGCGCAGTGTCAGAGATATCGAACACAGTCAAGGCGTGTCCAATAAGTCTCACATTGCGGCTACAAGGTGCGCTGTTCGATACACCGCACATGGCGGCTACCGAGAATTCTCAGCTTTATCGCGATCTGATGCGGCTGAAGCCCGAAGATGTGACGCCGAACGGGTGGGCGGTGAAGGCCGGTGTCAGTCGCACGGTGTGGACCGACATGCGCCGTCACGGCAATCCGTCGCGGCGCACCCTGGACAAGCTGCTCAGCGTCGCCGGATCGTCGCTCGCCGAGTTCGAGGCGCTGCGCATCGGCGAAGTGCCGCGTCCTGCGGCCGGGGCGGCTGTGCAGCGCGGGCTCCGCGACGTGCGGGCGGCGCAGTGGGGCTCGGCCGCTCTGCCGCCGCTGCCGCTGCTGTCCACCGCGATGGCCGGCGAATGGGACGATCCGGCGAGGCAGATCGAACTGACGGAGCTGGGACGGAGCGAAATCCTCGATCATCTGCCCCGGCCGCCGAGCCTGGCGGGCGACCGGGAAGCCTATGCCATGACCATCGTCGGCGATTCGATGTGGCCGCGTTTTCGGCCGAGCCGCCGCGTCATCGTCTCGCCCCGATCGCCGGTCGCCATCGGCGATGACGTCGTCGTGCAGCTCGTTGGTTCAGGCGAGGACGGTGAGCGTCCGACGGTTAGCGTGCTGATCAAGGAATATGTGCGCCGCACCGCCGCGTTCGTCGAACTCCGCCAGTTCAATCCCGACCTTCGCTTCCGCGTCCCGGCCGACGCGATTGCCGCCATCCACAAGATCGTCGGGGAGCATTTTTAGTTGCGCCATCGGTCGTAAACGCCGGTCCCCCGGACTGGCGCTGGAGAGCGACCAATTGAACGCCGGATTAGCGGCGAGGGCAACACTCAACTATAGCGACTCGGTCACGTTTGCTCATCGGATGCGGGGAGCCTCGGCATGAGAGTAGATCGACGGAGCTTCCTCGGCGGCGGAGCAATGGCGCTGTCCGGCGCCGAGTTGACGTCCTCGGCCCTTTCAGCAGCGCCGATTCAGCCGCTCGGCCGCCATTATCGAATCGCGACGGAGGAGGCGTTCACGACGCCGGAGCTCGCGAACGAATACCGCCGCATCGCGCAGTCGGGTTCAAGCAAGAGCCTGGACCTCATCTTGATGCGCACCATCTTCAACGATCCTCCAATGGGTTCGTTGGGAGAGCAATTCCGGCGACAGCTGCTGAACATGGATGAGCGTCTTCATATCATGGATCAAAACGGGGTGGACATGCATCTGCTGTCGTTGACGATCCCCGGCGTGCAGATGTTCGAGCGTGACGCCGCGATCGCGGCGACGGGCACTTCGAACGATTATCTGGCGGATGTCGTGCGGCGCCATCCTACCCGCTTCGCCGGCCTTGCGGCTTTTGCGCCGCAGGATCCGACCCGCTCGGCCCGCGAAATGCAGCGCGCGATCGCATCGCTTCGCCTCAACGGGTTCATCATCAACTCGCACACCAACAACGAGTATCTCGACAACGAGAAATATTGGGAGATTTTCGAGGCAGCGGAGGCCCTCGACCGGCCGATCTATCTTCATCCCAGATCGCCCTCCGATGGAATGGCCGAGCCATTCCGCGACTACCAGCTCGGCGGGTCGATGTGGGGCTATGCCATTGAAGCGGGCACGCACGCGGTGCGGCTGATCATGAGTGGCGTCTTCGATCGTTTTCCCAAGCTCAAGATCGTCCTTGGGCACATGGGCGAGGACGTTCCCTATTGGCTGTGGCGCCTCGATTATATGCACGCGCGCCGGACGAGCCAGGGACAGGTCAAGAAACTCGCTCTCAAGCCTAGCGAATATTTCCTGCGGAACTTTGCGGTGACCACGAGCGGCGTCGAGTCCCATGACGTGCTCAACTATGTCCTTCGGGTCCTGGGGGCCGACAATGTCATGTGGGCGATCGATTATCCCTACCAGCCGACCGCCCCGGCCGTCGCATTCATGGACACCGCGCCGATCGCGGACGCGGTGAAAGCCAAAGTCTATCACAGTAATGCGGCGCGAATATTTCGTCTTGCTTCCGCGGGAGCGACCGGCCTTTCAGCATTGGGCGCGCACCTGCTCTAAGGTCCGCTTTGGGTCGAAAGCGGATGCCAGCAATTGCCTTGCGGCGCAACCAGGCGGATCAGTGCTCCCCGGTCGTCACCGTCGTGGTGGTTTTGGTCGTGTGGGCCGCGGGACGACGGTGGGCGACGCGGTGGTGGACGACGCGGTGCTTGACGACCGGTGGGGCTGCGGTCGCATCGCGGTCGGTCTGCGTAGTGGTAACGGTGGTCGAGGTCGGCTCGGGCGCCGGCGCGGGCGTTTGGACGATCACTGGCGGCGGCGCGGCCGCGGGCGTCTGGACGATCACGGGCGGCGCCGAGCGAGCTGCTGCGGCATCGGCTTGGGCGGCGG
>JAIVIZ010000201.1 GCA_020200315.1 Sphingomonadales bacterium
TGCCTCAACTGGGGGTGCATTCCGACCAAGGCGCTACTCCGCTCGGCAGAACTGTTGCACCACATGAAGCAAGCCGACGCTTATGGCCTGACCGCAGGGACGCCCGGCTTCAATCTCGCTAAGGTCGTGGCCCGCTCGCGTGGCGTCGCCAAGCAGCTCAACCAGGGCGTCACCGGGCTGATGAAGAAAAACAAGATCACCGTGCACATGGGCAACGGCGCGCTGACCGCCGCGGGCAAGGTGAGCGTAACGAAAGACGGAAAGATTACCGAACTGACCGCCAAGCACATCATCATCGCCACCGGCGCCCGCGCGCGCGAGCTGCCGTTCGCGCAGAGCGACGGCAAGCGCATCTGGACCTATCGCCACGCGATGGTGCCCAGGGAAATGCCGACCGAATTGCTGGTCATCGGGTCGGGCGCGATCGGGATCGAGTTCGCCAGCTTCTACAACGATCTCGGCGCCAAGGTGACCGTGGTCGAAATGCTCGATCGCATCGTCCCGGTCGAGGACAAGGACGTATCCGACGCGCTCGCCAAGTCGCTCGCCAAGCAGGGCATGACGATCCTTACCGGCGCCGGGGTCGAGAGTCTCACAGCCGATGCCAAGGGCGTCGCCGCCACCATCAAGACCGCCGACGGCAAGAGTGCGGAACACCGCTTCAGCCACGCTATCGTCGCGGTCGGGATCGTCCCCAACACCGAAAATATCGGGCTCGAGAAATTGGGCGTGACGATGGACCGCGGCTTCCTCAAGACCGACGACATGTGCCGCACCAACGTTCCCGGGATCTGGGCGATCGGCGACATCACCGCGCCGCCCTGGCTGGCGCACAAGGCGAGCCACGAAGGCGTCATCGCCGCGGAAGCGATTGCCAAGGCGCTCGGCAACAAGGACGCCCACCCCCACGCGATGGACCCGCTCAACATTCCCGGCTGCACCTACTGCCACCCTCAGGTCGCCAGCGTGGGCCTGACCGAGGCGAGAGCCAAGGAAGCCGGACACGAAGTACGCGTCGGCAAATTCCCGTTCATCGGCAACGGCAAGGCGATCGCGCTGGGCGAGGTCGAAGGGTTCGTGAAGACAGTGTTCGACGCCAAAACCGGCGAATTGCTCGGCGCGCACATG
>JAIVIZ010000202.1 GCA_020200315.1 Sphingomonadales bacterium
CGCGAGGGCAGGTCGCGAACGTCATAAGCGAGGAAATCGGGCCTGGCCCGCCACAGCGCCAGACGACGCGCCAGCACGCCGCGCCAGCGCCGCTTGGCCTCGGTGACGACCAGGCCGCGTAGCACCCAGGGCGCATTGCGCGCGAACCAGCGCCCGATCTCCGGATTGAACGACATTACCGCCACCGGACCGGTATAGCCGGTCACGGCGGCGAGCACGGCTCCGCTCAGCGCGGCGACATTCCGCCCTATCGCGAAGCGATGGGGAGGGGGACCACCCGAAGGGTGGTGGAGGGGCTTGTGGCCCGGCGATTTGACCTCGATCAGCAGCGGCCCGCGGCCCGCGATCAGCGCCAGCGCCTCGGTCAGAGTCGGAATGGTCTCGTCGCAGCCGCGCAGCCGGATCTTCTCCAGCTCGGCCGCGACCATGCCGCAGACCGGGCCGACGCCCTCGGTCAGCCGGTCGAGCTCGTCATCGTGGATGACCAGCACCTGCGCGTCGCGACTGGCCTGGACGTCGAGCTCGATGCCGTGGCCGGCGGCGATCGCCGCCTCGAACGCGGCGCGGCTGTTCTCCGGGACGCCACGCTTATGCATGCCGCGATGGGCGAAGGGCTTGGCGATCAGCGCGGCGAGCCTATCCTGCTTTGACTGCAACAATTGCATCTACCTCGACCGCCGCGCCGAGCGGCAAGACCGGCACGCCGACCGCGCTGCGGGCGTGGCGGCCGGCTTCGCCGAACACCCGCTCCATCAGCTCCGACGCGCCGTTGGCGACCTTGGGCTGGTCGGTGAAGTCGGCGGCGCTGTTGACGAACACGCCGAGCTTGACGATCCGCTCGACCCGGTCGAGCGAGCCCAAAGCCGCCTTGATCTGCGCGACCAGCATGATGCCGCAGCGTTCCGCCGCGGCGCGGCCCTGGTCGAGGTCGAGATCCTCGCCGAGCCTGCCGGTGATCAGCCTGCCGTCGGGCGCGAACGACACCTGACCCGAAATATGGAGCAGTCCGTTCGCTTCCACGGCCGGCACATAAGCGGCGACCGGCGCCGCGGGCGTCGGAAGCGTGATGCCGAGCGCCTCGAGCCGGTCGGAGATGTTGTCGCTCATTGCGCCGCTAAGCAC
>JAIVIZ010000157.1 GCA_020200315.1 Sphingomonadales bacterium
GGCGGGGGTCGGCGCGCAAGGTGACCGCACCGCCGATCTGGCGGCAAATTGCCTCCAACCAAGCAGGTCGATCTTCGAGTAGAGCCGCTATGGCGGAATGGGCGACGAGCCGTTTCGCGCCCGCACCGCTGAAGGCGGTGCGCCGCAGCAAGGCGCGGGCTTCGAACGCCGCACGATCGGCGGCAAGCTCGAACAGCGAGGCATGGCGGCGCGGGCGAACGATCTGGAGGAAGCCGAAGCCGTTGACTGCGGTGCGCTCAAACGGCTGCGGCAGGGCCGTGTCGACTTCGGCGGCGATCGCCAGCCGTTCCGCCTTGCCGGCGACGGTCGGCAGGTCGAGACCGATCGAGCCGCCGATCCCGTGGCGAAGGATCGCGCGCGCGGCTGCCTTCGCGCCGGCCTTCGCCAACTCAATAGGCGCAAGCGTCCCGTCGACATCGATCAGCGTCATCGCCGGGGTCGGTGAGACGCGTAGCTCGCCGCCGGCGAAGCGCACGATGCCGCTCCGCGCCTCATCGAGCAGGTCGGACCAGCCGAGCGTCTCAAGTCGGTCGAACGGCGCGGGGAAGGCCAAGGTTTCGGCTTTGTGCGGCTCCGGCTCTTGCGCGCCCTCCGCGACCCGCGCCAGCGGCCGCTTCCATGGCTCTCCTCCGGGGATCGCCTCGCGCTTCACTTCGATTGTCAGCGCCACGCCTTCGGTCACGCCGGGCGCGCCTTTCGGCAAAAGATATTCGCAATCGTCGGCCACCGCAATGGCGGGACGCCCGCCGCGTTTGAGCACCGCTCGCATCACCGTGCCGGCGCGAACCACGCCATCGATCATTATCCGCGCTTCGGCGATGGCGCCCTGTTCGACGCGCACCTCGCGGGTCTCACCGATGCCGCGCTCGACCAGCCACTCAGCCAACAGGGTAGCCCGCGCTCTTGAGCAGGTGCCGCGTCTCCGCCAGCGGGAGCCCGACCACCGCCGAATGGCTCCCCGCCATGTGGCGCACGAACACTTCGCCATAGCCCTGCAGCGCATAGCCGCCGGCCTTGCCGCGCCACTCGCCGTGCGCGACGTAGAAGTCGATTTCCTCTACGGACAATCGCTTCAGCGCGAGCACCGTCTCAACCACTCGCGTCCGCGGCTTGGCGCCCTGAATGGCCAGCGCGACGGCGGTCAGCACGCGGTGCCGCCGGCCCGACAGCAGAGCGAGGCACTCGCGTTCGGTCGCTTCGTCCTCGGCCTTGGGCAGGATCCGCCGCCCCACCGCAACCACCGTGTCCGCGCCTAGCACCAGCGCGCCGGGGTGGCGGGCGACGACCGCCTCGGCCTTCTCGATCGCCAGCCGCAGCGCGTGCGGTCGCGGCAATTCGCCCTTGCGAACGCTCTCGTCGAGATCGGCCGGATCGATGGCGTCGGGCACGACGCCGATGCGGGCGAGGAGATCGCGGCGCCGCGGGCTACCCGAGGCGAGCACCAGCCGCATCAGGTGGACGTTGTTCGCGGGGTCGGCGCGATCAAGCGGCGCCGGGGCCTGGGCCTCCGCGCCCGGGCATGAAGCGGTACGTAATCCGCCCCTTGGTCAGATCGTAGGGCGTCAGCTCGACCAGCACTTCATCGCCGGTGAGAACGCGAATGCGGTTCTTGCGCATCTTGCCGGCGGTGTGCCCCAGAATTTCGTGGCCATTCTCGAGTTCGACGCGAAACATGGCATTGGGCAGCAGTTCGACCACCCGCCCGCGCATCTCGAGAAGTTCTTCCTTGGCCATGCAATTCCTGATGCTGATGTGAAAGTCGCGGCTCCTTAGCCGCAGAGGGTCTCAAATGAAAGGCGGGCGGAGAGTTGCCTCGCCTGCGTTGCTTTGAAAACTGTGCCGGCCCGCCCCGCGCCGTGCCGCTGAATGTCTGGGAGACATTCAGCGAAAGGTGGCCGGCCAACCCATTCAGTGTACCGTGTGGGTTGGCCGGGTGGGGGGTGTGGGCCGGAGCCGTTCTTCGTAATAAAGGCGCAGCTTAGATCCCCGCGGCTCGTCCTCCCGCCAGCGCCGCCAGCAGCAGGAGGGCGACGATGTTGGTGATCTTGATCATCGGATTGACCGCCGGGCCCGCCGTATCCTTGTACGGGTCGCCGACGGTGTCGCCGGTCACCGCGGCCTTGTGCGCCTCGCTGCCCTTGCCGCCGTAATTGCCGTCCTCGATATATTTCTTGGCATTGTCCCACGCGCCGCCCCCGGAAGTCATCGAAATGGCGATGAACAGGCCGGAAACGATCACGCCCAGCAGCAGCGCGCCGAGCGCCGCGAAGCCGTTGTCGCGGCCGGCGACCGCGCCGATCGCGAAGAACACCACCAGCGGCGCCAGCACCGGGAGCAGCGACGGCAGGATCATCTCGCGGATCGCCGCCTTGGTGACGAGGTCGACCGTGCGCGCATAGTTCGGCCGCGACGAGCCATCCATGATGCCGGGATTGTCGCGGAACTGGCCGCGCACTTCCTCGACCACAGCACCGGCCGCGCGGCCGACCGCGGTCAGCCCCATCGCGCCGAACAGGTTCGGCAACAGCGCGCCCAGCAGCAGTCCGACGATGACGTACGGGTTTGACAGGCTGAACAGGGAATCGAGCGGCGCCGTGATCCCGAGCGGCCCGGCAAACTCCTTCAGATCCGCCGTGTAGGCGCCGAACAGCACCAGCGCGGCAAGGCCGGCCGAGCCGATGGCATAGCCCTTGGTCACGGCCTTGGTCGTGTTGCCCACGGCGTCGAGCGCGTCGGTGCGGACGCGCACGCCCGCTTCCAGCCCCGCCATCTCGGCGATGCCGCCGGCGTTGTCGGTGACCGGCCCGTAAGCGTCGAGCGCGACCACCATCCCGGCCAGCGCGAGCATGGCCGACGCCGCGAACGCCACGCCAAGCGGCCCTGCCAGCTTGAAGCTGACGATCACGCCAACGACGATCACCAGCGTCGGCAACGCAGTCGATTCGAGGCTGATCGCCAAGCCCTGAATGACGTTCGTGCCATGTCCGGTCTGCGACGCCGCGGCGATCGACTTCACGGGCCGATAGTTGGTGCCGGTGTAATATTCGGTGATCCAGACGATCAGCGCGGTGACCACGAGCCCGACGTAGCTCGCCCACACGAGGCTCATCGCCGGGAAACTCAAGCCAGCCCCGGTGGTTATCCTCTGACCGAGATCGCCGCCCAAGGAGAAGTAAAAGGCGCCGAAGATCGCCGGCACCGCCAGCAGCGTCGTCGTCCAGAAGCCCTTGTAGAGGGCGCCCATGATCGACTCCTTGGCGCCCAGCTTGACCATGTACGTGCCGAGTATCGAGGTGATGATGCACACCCCGCCGATCAGCAACGGCAGGATCATCAGCGGGAGCAGCAGCGGCGAGCCTTTGAGCGCCAGCGCGATCGACACCATCGTGATGCCGACGGTGACGACATAGGTTTCGAACAGGTCGGCGGCCATGCCGGCGCAGTCGCCGACATTGTCGCCGACGTTGTCGGCGATGACGGCCGGGTTGCGGGGGTCGTCCTCGGGAATGCCCGCCTCGACCTTGCCGACGAGATCGGCGCCGACGTCCGCCGCCTTGGTGAAGATGCCGCCGCCGAGCCGGGCGAAGATCGACACCAGGCTCGCGCCCAGCGCCAGCGCGGTCAGCGCGGTGACGACCTCGCGCGAATCCGGGGCAAGGCCGAGCGGCCCGGTCAGCACCCAGAACAGCCCGGCGATCGCGAGCAGCGCGAGGCCGGCCACCAGCAGCCCGGTCACCGCGCCCGAGCGGAAGGCGACGGTCAGCCCCTTTTGCAGCGACGAGCGTGCGGCTTCGGCGGTGCGAACGTTGGCGCGGACCGAAATGTTCATGCCGATGAACCCGGCTGCGCCCGACAGCACGGCGCCGAGCACGAAGCCGCCGGCGCTCAGTCCGCCGAGGAACACGAACACCAGCACGGCCACGACCAATCCGACGACCCCGATGGTGGTGTACTGGCGGCGGAGATAGGCCGACGCGCCTTCCTGGATCGCGGTGGCGACCTCGACCATGCGCGCGTTGCCGGCGGGCGAGCGAAGCACCTGCTGGCTGGTGAACAGGCCGTAGAGCAGCGCCACGATTCCGCAGGCGATGGCGACGAAAAGCAGGTTCATTCAAATCCCCCTTTGGCGCCGGACCGCCTGCTGGCGGCTCGGATTTGCGGGGGTTTCTAGGGGGATGCGGAGAAGGTGGCAAGCGGGGCGGGACGACCCCGGCCAACACCAATTAATGCAGAAGGAGTAGCGCGCTGCCCATGCCGCAAGCCAGGCCCGCCAACGCAATCGTCAGGCGGCGAAGATCAAGAGCGATGTTCATAACCGAGATGCTCCGGCAGCGGCATCGGCGCGCCTGCGAAGCTGAGCGAAGTGCCCGAGCCGGCCGCAAGGCTACCGATGCGCACCATCTGCGCGCCCGCAGGTAAAGAAATGCTTACCGCCTGTTCCCCTCCCGGCGGCAGCGCCGCCAACAGCGCATAATCGTCGCCGCCCGTGGCCGCGAACAACCGCGCCTCAACATCGCCTCCACGAGCGGCAACGAATGCCGGCGACAGCGGTAAGGCGTCGAGCGCGATCCGCGCGACGCATCCGCTCGCCAGCGCCCGGCACGCGCGGCCCCGCTCGCCCGATCGCGGTCAGCCCGAGCACCCGCGCGCGCGCCGCCGGGAGTGCGATCGTGTCCCCGCCGAGCAGCGGGCAGCCATAGCCGCGCAACGCCTCGCCCAATCCCCTCACAAAGCGCCGGTCCCAATCCCCCTCGCCTAGGCAGTAACCGAGCAGCGCGCCGACCGGCTTCGCTCCTTTGCCGGCAAGGTCGGACAGCGTCACGCCGACCAGCTTCGCGGCAACGCTCTCGGGCGGATCGGCGGGAAGATAATGCACCCCCTCGGCGATCATGTCGTGGGTCAGCACAAGACCGCCGAGCAGCGCGACATCATCGCGCAGCCCGCGCGCTTCGGGAGCGGTGGCGATCGCGCGCAGGGCGGCGACGAAGTCCAGCTCGCCGCTTATGCCGATCTCCGCGCACCCTTCGCCACGGCGTCGAGCAGACCGTTGACGAACCCGCTTTCCTTTTTGTCGTAGAAGGCATGGGCGACATCGACATATTCGCTGATGACGCTCGCCACCGGCACGTCGGGCCGGGCGATCAGCTCATAGGTGCCGGCGCGCAGGATCGCGCGCATCGGCCGGTCGAGCCGTTCGAGGCTCCAGTCCTTCGCCAGCTTGCCGGCAATCAGCGCATCGATCTCGCCGCGCCGCGCATCGACCCCCTTCACCACATCGTCGAAGAAGCCCTGCTCGGCGTCGGCATAGGTCGCCCCCTCGATCGTCGCTCCAAGCCGGTGCTCGTGGAACTGGTGGAGCAGCGGTGCCACGGCGATCGCTTCCATCTCCAGCTGATAGAGCGCCTGCACGGCGGCGAGCCGGGCGGCGGAGCGCGATTGCGAACGGGTCATGGCCCGCGCTTAGCTTCGCTCTCGCCCGCAAGGAAGGGCCCGAGCGCCGCCGCGACCTGCTCCGCCGCCGTCCACGGCGCGAAGTGGCCGACGCCCGGCAGCCGCACGATCTCGAGTTGCTCGACCAGACGCTCCAGCCCCTCCAGCTGCAGCGGCAGCAGCGCCCTATCCTCCATCCCCCAGATCACCCGCACCGGGATTCGGACCTTCGGAAAGGCGCCGAGCACCCAGTCTGGGATGGGAATGGTCACGACCGGCGGCGGGACGATCAGGTGCGACGCCCGATACCAGTTGAGCATCGCGGTCAGCGCGCCCGGCTGCCTCCATTCGGCGATATACTGCGCCCGTTCCGCCGCCGGAATGGTGGCGAGATCGACATGCGGCGCAAAACTCTTGTCGAAGAACCGCTTGAATCCCATCGCCTCGACTGCCTTCTCGAATCCCGGCGTTCGGAACGCCGTGATATACTGCGAGGCGGCGCGCTGCCCGGCGTCCTCGACCAAGCTTTTCTGGAAGATCACCGGATGCGGTGCGTTGACGATTGCCAGCCGCTCGATGCGCGGCCCGCCCTTGATCTCAGGCCCCCGGATCGCCGCCGCCCACGCCACCGCCCCGCCCCAGTCGTGCCCGACCAGCGCGAACGTCGCGACGCCCAGCGCATCGGCCAGCGCGAACAGGTCGGCTACCACCTGGTCCGTGCGATAGGCGTCCACATCCTGCGGCTGGTCCGACGCGCCGAACCCGCGCTGGTCCGGCATCACGAGGCGGAACTGGTCCCGCAGCAACGGCGCGACTC
>JAIVIZ010000158.1 GCA_020200315.1 Sphingomonadales bacterium
ATCCTCCGCCGCGCAGAGCGCCTTGGCGCGCCGGTCGAGTTCGTCGCCCAGCCGCCGCTCCGCCGCCGCCAGCAGCAGCCGCTTGTCCGCCAGTCGCGCCATCGGATCGACGCTGAAGGAGAATCCCGCCAGATGCCCGATCGGCTCCGGCCCGACGCTGACCTCGCCATCGGCCGCGACCGTCACCGGCAGCGCATCCGCCCCGCGCGCGCCGATATCGCGCACCAGCACCGCGGTCCGCCGATCGACGAAGCGCTGGGTGAGCCGTTCGTGCAGCGCGTCGCTCAACCGCGCTTCGACGTCCCGCGTCCGCGCCGCCCAGCGCGCCGGGTCGGCGAGCCAGTCGCTGCGCTGCGCGATATAGGCCCAGCTGCGGATGCCCGCGAGCCGGTCGGCCAGCGCCTCGATATCGCCCGCGACATTGTCGAGCCGCGTGACTTCGGCGGCGAACCACTCGTGCGGGATATGCCCGCTTTCGCCGATATAGCTGAAAATCCGCCGGACCATCCGGGCATGGTGCATCGGCCCGACCTTGCGGAAGTCGGGCAGGCCGCACGCCGCCCACAGCGCCCGCGCAACGCGGCCCTTGCGGACGACCACGGCGGGATCCTCGGCAATCGCCTTTAGCACCGCCAAATCCATCGCCAACGGAGCGGGCCGCAGCAGCGGGTCGCCGCTCGGCCTTTCGAGGCTCGCGATCAGCGCGCCGACGTCGCTGAAGTCGAGCTCGGCGCCGCGCCAGTAGAGATGGTCGAGCGGGCGAAAACGATGCTCCTCGATCGCGTCGATCTCCTCCTCGCTGAACGCCGGCCCGCTTTCGCCGCCAAGCCCGAGCGCCCCGAAACTGCCGTCCTTCTGGTGCCGTCCCGCACGGCCCGCGATCTGCGCCATTTCGGCGATCGTCAGCCGCCGGTCGCGCTTGCCGTCGAACTTTTCCAGGCCGGCGAAGGCGACATGGGTCACGTCCATGTTGAGCCCCATGCCGATCGCGTCGGTGGCGACGAGATAGTCGACCTCGCCGCGCTGAAAGAGATCGACCTGCGCATTGCGCGTCGCCGGCGACAGCGCGCCCATCACCACGGCGGCGCCGCCCTTGAACCGGCGCAGCATCTCGGCCAGCGCATAGACCTGCTCGGCCGAGAAGGCGACGATCGCCGAGCGCGGCGGCAGGCGCGTCAGCTTGGCCGATCCGCCGTAGCGCAGCGTCGAGAAACGCGGTCGGGTGATCACTTCGGCTTCGGGCAGCAGCTTGCGCACTAGCGGCCGCAGGCTCTCCGACCCCAGGATCAGCGTCTCCTCGCGCCCGCGCACGCGCAACATCCGGTCGGTGAAGACATGGCCGCGCTCCGGATCGATGCCGAGCTGCGCTTCGTCGATCGCGGCGAAGGCGAAGTCGCGGGGCAGCCCGTCCCGCGCCGGCTCCTCGATTCCGCTCGGGACGGGCATGCTCTCCGCGGTGCATAGCACGTAACGCGCGTTCGGCGGAACGATCCGCTCCTCGCCGGTCAGCAACGCGACCGATCCCGCGCCCTTCAGCGTCACCACCCGGTCGTACACCTCGCGCGCCAGCAGCCGCAGCGGAAAGCCGATCACCCCGCTCGAATGCGCGCACATCCGCTCGATCGCGAGATAGGTCTTGCCGGTGTTGGTCGGCCCGAGGATGGCTCGAGCGAGCCCGTCGCCCTGCTTGCGCATCTCCCGAATGTGGCAGCACCGCGCCGAAGTGCAAGGCCCCCTGTCGCGCGCAGCTGTCCCGATTTAAGGCATATCTATACATTGCAAACACGGAGACTTAAGGTGAGAAGGCTTCACTCGCTGCAGGGGGCCGTGTGCCGAAGTCTTCGCTGGATTGGTTGGGTGTCGTCGGCCTTTGGATTGGCGCGATTGTGCTCGCCTTCAAGTCCGCCGGTGCGCCGCTTTTACCGGGCGCGCCCGTGATCTTTGCGGCCACGTTTTGGAACTTTATGCCGGTTGTCTTGGTGAGCTTCGCCTTGCTGATATTCATCTACCGGCAGCTCCGCCCGCCCGTGCCGACGCTACCAGCGCTCCGTGCGCTGGTAGCGCCCCGGCAAGCGCCGCCGATCGCCTCCTCGCAAGAGGCGGCACCGCCACAGCCTCAGGGGGGTTCTGCGGAGCGAGTATTTGTGCCTGATGGCCTAACGCCGCGTAAGCTCATGGCAATGTGCGAGGGAAAGACGAGCCATCAGGCGCAGGTCTCGATTAAGCCCTTCATTGGCAAGTGGATCAGGGTCTCCGGAATCGTCCGAGATTTCATGATGCTGTCTGAGGACTGGGGCGCGGTATTTTTGCAAAGTGCCACCACTGCGGTCTTGGGCGACATGGCGCTCCGCGAGGTCAATAGCGCGAAGCTATACTTCCGTTCGGATTTTGACCGCCTGGAAATGCTGCAAGGCGGCGAACGCTTCGTTGCAGACGGCCAGATAAAGGAAATCGACTCACTTTCGTTCAAGGCCGACAATTGTGAGATTGTCTCGATCGCGCCGGCAGACGCCTAGCTTTTTTTCGGGCCAGGCTTCGCCACCTTCTTTAGCCGCTCCGTCCACCGCGCCTCATCCTCGTCGCACTCGGCTTCGCGAGCGGCGGCTTTGAACTTGTCTGATTGACTTAGGGCTTTGGTCAATTGATCCTCCGCAAGTGTTCGTCCATCCTTCCAAACGCTACCGGCTCTACATAGACGAGACCGGCACCCAAACGCTCAAGAAAGCGCATGATGACCGCTTCCTGTGCCTCATGGGCATCATCATGCTCCAGCAGACGCATGATACCACGTTCACAGACGCAGTTCAGCAGTTGAAAGCGGACATGTTCGGCCACACGGCTGAGCAGCCGGTAATCTTACATCGCCGTGAAATGGTGCGGGGAGAGGCACCGTTTCAGGTCCTGAGAGACGATCCCTTTTTCGGCATGGCCTTCGAGCAACGTTGGTCCAAGCTCGTGCAAGAGACGCAGTTCCTCGCGATCGCAGGCGCAATCGACAAGGACGCGCACGTGAAAAAGTATGTGGTTTGGCAGCACGACCCCTATCACTACTGCCTCGAAATCTTAGTTGAGCGCTTTGTGAAGTGGCTCAACCGGCATAGCTTCCAAGGTGACGTAATTATCGAATCCCGTTCAAAGTTCGCCGATAAACGGCTCAAGAATGCGTATGCGCGGCTCTACGCCAACGGGAATAATGCGGTGACGGCGGAGTTGGCGCAAAAGCGCCTAACATCGAAAGAAATCAAGTTCGCCAGCAAGCATGACGACGTTGCCGCGCTGCAGCTGGCTGATTCCTTGGCGCACCCCGTTTTACGGTATTTGAAAACCGCCCACCTTGGCGAAGCACCAGCCGTTGGCTTCGGCGGGCGGCTAGTTGATATTCTGCTTGCGTCTAAGTTTGCGCGGCAGCCGAAAACCCAATTGATCCAAGGATGGGGGCTCAAATGGCTGCCGGAATGAAAACGGGGGCCCAAGGCCCCCGCTGAACGCGAAACACGTTCTCCCTCCGACCGCAGCCGGATTGCTACACAATATGGCAGAGAACCTCAGAATCGTCAAGATTCTTCGAGGGATTCCATGAATTTAAACGCAAGCTGCATATCATTGAATCGTATCAAAGACTTAGCGGGTTTGGCGGTCAGGTGACTTATAGGTTAGGCGCCGGCCGACGATGCCACGGAGCGCCTGAACCGACCGCTCCACGTCATTGACGCCGTGTGCTTCACGATTGTTGTAGCGGAACTCGAACTCGGCAACGTAGCGGTGCAAATGCTTCGAACTGCAGTGCTGATAGACGCCTTTCATGCCGCGCTTGAAGATGCTGAAATAGCCCTCAACGGTGTTCGTGTGGACGCGACCGCGACCGTATTCGCCCTTGCTGTGAATGACCGTGCCGTGGCCGAGAAAGATCGGGCGAAGCTGGCGGCGATAGACAACCGCATCGTCGGTCATGACATAGGTTTCGCGGTCAACGTTCGACGCGACGAGCGGCAGGATTTCCTTGCGGTCGCAGTTGTCGAGCACGAACGAACGAGCCTTGCCGCTTTCACGGTGAACGAGCGCCAGCACCGGCATCATGTGAACCCAACCACGGCGCACTTCGACGCCGGGCTTCTTGCCGATGTAGGTTTCGTCGATCTCGACAACGCCACCCTCGCCACCAAGCGGACCAAGATCCCCAGTGCGCAAGGCTTCACGGACGCGGTGAGCGATGAACCACGCTGTCTTGTAGGTCACTTCAAGGGCGCGGTGGAGTTGGTGAGCCGAGAAGCCCTTCTTGCTGCTGGTTAGCAGATAGACCGCTTGGAGCATTTTGTTCAGGGGGACGCGGGCGTGTTCGAACACCATGCCTACCTTGACCGTAAACTGCCTCTTGCAGTCGCCACACCGCCACAGGCCAAAACGGATGCGCTTGGCCGGGTTAGCCCTCACCTTCGTCAGCCGGTCCAGTCCGCCGCAATGCGGACAGACTTTACCGTCCGCCCAGATCACGCTTTCAAGATACTCGAAAGCCTTTTCCTCGTCGTGAAAATAGGGGCGGGACAGAACGGACATTGCTTCGACTCCTTGTGGAGCCTCAATAGCTTAGTCGGTTCGTGTTTGCAAGGTATATAAG
>JAIVIZ010000159.1 GCA_020200315.1 Sphingomonadales bacterium
GAGCACGCCCGAACCCGTGTGCGCCGATACCGGACTTGCGGTCAGGGCTGCGGCCATTGCCAACACCATGTTCCTGACTATTCGCATCGAACGAACGTCAAGAGGCGATGGGCGCACTGGGAAAGCCGAAGCTGAGACTGGAAAATACCGTCTCGAAGTCGAAGTCCGGGTCCGTATGCACCGGCCGGGTCCAAACGACGTTCATCTGCCACTGGCCGCTGCGCGGCAATTGAAACAAGGCCCGGCCGGATCCGTCCGTGATGTGCGTCTCAATCGGCTTCTCATCGTGCTGCAGGTCGTTCAGTTTGACGAACGCACCGGCGAGAGGGTGTCCTTGGTAAATAACGCGGACGGGAAGCGAACGAGCGGTTCCCGGCTGGTAAGGGTTGATCTCGGGCACGATCTCCAGCGTCAGCCCGAGCGGACGAATGACCTGCGGCTGCGCCACGCGCCCCGCAGCGGCCACTTGCACCAGCGCCTTGGCGCGCCTGCTGTAGCTCTCGCGCCCGGGCTGACCGGAAGCGTTCGTTCGTTGGCGCCACTCGATCGCCGGTCGAATCCCTTCACTGCGTAGATAATCGTTGAAGCGATCAGCTGGCAGGCTGTTGATCGATGACGTGTTCTCGAAGGCAACGACGTAGGTTCCAGGCGTGGCGAACCCAATTTGCGCATCGGGCGCGTAGGTGCCCTGCTGAAGCGCGCCGCTGTGATCGGTCCGCCGTCCTCCGGGGCCGATGCTGATCAAGCGGACGACGCGGTTCAATCGCAAGACCCAATGCTGACGCGCGGGTCCGTGACCGACGAGAATCGCCAGCGATGTCTGTGCCTTGGGCATAAGCCAGAAGCTTTGGGGCTGGATCCAGAAGTCGTGCGCTGCTGCGATGCCGCTGAATGCTAGAGCCAGGGCAGCGGCGATGAAGGGTCGCATATGTGCCCCTATATTGAACATGACTCAACAGCGCGAGCCTCCCGGTCGAAAGAATGCGGGAGCGCCCACGCTGCTTCGTCGAAACGCCTACTGACGAGTGAGGTCGTCCGGACCTGACCGTGGCGGAAACGGCTGATGCGGCTTCGCAACGAATGGGAAGACATTCCCGAACGCTACCTCATTGCGGTCGACGTGGTCGCTCAGCGGACGACCGTTGTTGATGATCTTGAACGTCATATCGACGACATCGTCCTGAAGGCGACGGCCGCCCATCTTGCCGAAGCCGCCATCGGGATTGTTGCCCCCGCCAGGTCCACGATTGGGTATGGCGACGTTCAGCCGCAGAATGTCGCCCTTATTGGCGACAGCATCGAGCAGCATGGCAATATGCGGCTCATCCGTTCCAGCGGTCCGTAGAGATTTGACGATATCGTCACGGAAGCGACCGCGCGCATCATCCTCCGTCGAAGCACTGTTGTACTCATCTTTTCGCGCTGCCGGGATCAGCCCATTGTTGACCAGCGGATTGCCGTCCCGGTCGATCGTCACCCAATCGCCGCTCGTCTCCAGGCGCCCGTTGTCGCCGATCGTCTGCGCTCGGCGGCGCTGAGTCACCGCATTGACGCCGATCGTGGTTCCGTTGCGCCCGAGCAGCATCGCGGCAGGTATCTCTACAGCCGTGATCAGCGTATTGAACCCCGCGTAAGTATCGCGTCCGCCGCGTTCTCCCAGAAGGCTCTTGTTCGGACGGCCTTTCACGATCGAGCCGACCAGCCGGTTCGCTCCAGTGTCATCAAGAAAGAAAGGATCGTCGGCATTGCCGGCATAGAAGCTCACGCCCGATTTCGGATCGGTGGTGACGACGAATTCGGGAGCCCGATATTCCTGGGTTGATGGAGTCGTCCACGCCTCGAAGCTTTGCCCGTTGGGCAACTGGATCCGAGCCTTTTGCGGCATTTCTCGTCCGAGACCGGGCGCGAAATAGACATCGACGTATGTATCGGGTTTGGCATCGCCGCTATTTTCGATTTCGAAGCGATAGCGAATGTTGCTGTCGAAGATCGGCATGCCGAAATGCTCGCCCGAGACGATGAAGTCTTGAGTGCTCATCATCAACACGACTTTCGACCGATCGTTGGGATCGACAAACGCGTAGGTATCCGCAAGATCGGAACCGCGATCTTGGGCGATCCGCGGCGAATCGATATGGTCGGAGGCCATCGCCGGCCCGGCCGTGGCGGCCAGCACGATTGAGATCATCATCGGCGCGCAATTCAGCAAAGCTCTGCGAACCCTGGTAGTTCTGCGGCCATTGTTACTATCGGGCGGCCATGTAACGCCCCGATCTCAACTCCGTGTCGTTCATAGGCGAGGGACTTGCCGATGGCAGCAAGCTTGGGCAATCGTCCGCATGAATAATCAAATTTTAAGAGTTGGAACGAGGCTAACAGGTGTATTTGTAGCGGCATGCGTCCTTTTGACGCATCTTGCTCGGAACCGCTGGCCAGGCCCGCTTCGCTCCCGCAGCACTGGAACGGGTTAGTAGCCCAAGGCTTTCGTGGTTCGTCGACTCATCAGAGAGGTCGCAAGACCATCGACGCATTCAGACGCGGAAGCGAGCCAATGTCCAACGAACATCGCCCTCGCGCAAGCGAGTTCAAGGCCCAGACCCTGCCCTATCCGGCTCGTCAAGGCGACATGGACCCCCAGCCCGACACCGATCTCTCCAACTACCGTCCAGCCGCCAAGCTGGAAGGCAAGGTTGCCCTGATCACCGGTGCCGATTCCGGCATCGGCCGCGCGGTCGCGATCGCCTTCGCGATGGAAGGCGCCAAGGTCGCGATCGTGTACAACGTCAACGATCGCGACGCTGAAGACACGCGCCTGATGGTTGCGGCGAAGGGCGGGGAATGCCTCGTGCTGAAACATGATGTGCGTTCGGCAAGTGAGTGCAAGGCCGCGGTTTCCGCGACCGTCGAGCGCTTCGGCAGCCTCAATATCCTGGTCAATAATGCGGCCTTTCAGCATGTTGCCGAGCGGTTCGAAGACCTGACCGAAGCCAATCTCCGCCGGACTTTCGAGACCAACATCTTCGGCTATGTTTTCATGGCGCAGGCGGCGCTGCCGCACCTCAAACCAGGCGATGCGATCGTCAATACCGGCAGCATCGTCGGCATGACGGGCCTCGCCATCCTGATCGACTACACAGCGTCGAAGGGCGCCATCCATGCATTCACGAAAAGCCTGGCGCTGAGCCTTGGCGAGCGCGGTATCCGCGTCAACTGCGTCGTTCCCGGGCCCGTGTGGACTCCCAACATCCCGGGCACGATGCCGCCGAACGAGGTCGAGAATTTCGGTCACGAGGTTGCGCTCGGGCGACCGGGGCAGCCGGAAGAACTGGCTCCCGCCTACGTCCTGCTCGCCTCGTCCGACGGCAGCTTCATGACCGGGGCATTGATCGAAGTCACTGGCGGCAGACTGTCGGCCGCATGAGCCATCCCCCGTCAGTCACTTATGCTTCGGGCGCGATCGTGCGGCTGATCGGCAGCGACCTCATGACCGAGCCGACCACGGCAGCGCTTCTCAGGCGGCTCGCTCCCGTATCCGACGGAGCGCATTCGACGATCCTGGACGAACGGCAACTGGCGCTGCTGGCCGCGGTCGCGGCGCGCCTCGTGCCGCAAACCGAGCGCACCGCCGCCATCGACCTCGTCGGATCGTTCCACCGCCGCCTTGTCGAGGGCACCGGCGTCGGGTGGCGCTACGCCGAGCTGCCCGCCGCTGCGGTGATGCACCGAACCGGGCTGGCGGCCCTGAACGCGAGCGCAGCTGCGGCCTTCGGCAGCGAGTTTGTCGAGTTGCAGGCCGCACAACAGGACGAACTGCTGCGCACGGTTCAAAGCGGCAAAACATGGCCAGTCGCATGGCGCGGAATCGATCCGGCGATGTGGTTCGAGGAACTCCTCGCGACCCTCGTCGACATATTTTATGCGCACCCGCTGGCGCAGGACGACATCGGCTTTGCCGGCATGGCCGACGCGCACGGTTGGCCCGATGTCGGGCTCGGCGCGCGCGAAGTCTACGAACCGGAACCCGTGCCTGGCGAGCAGCTCGGGGCATGACGGCGATGCACGCGCTGGACGAAATGGTGGACGCCGTCGTCATCGGCACCGGGGCCGGAGGCGCGCCGCTCCTGTCGCGCCTGGCCGAAGCCGGACTGAAGGTCGTCGCACTGGAGGCTGGGCGCCACTGGCAACCGCAACAGGATTTCGCCACCGACGAGGAAGAGCAAAACAAGCTGTTCTGGATGGACGAGCGCCTGAGCGCAGGCGCCAACCCGATCGAGTTCGGCAAGAATAATAGCGGGATCGGAGTGGGCGGCTCGACCCTCCATTACACTGCCTATGTACCACGACCCCAACCCGACGATTTCAAGCTTCACCGCGAATTCGGCGTCGGCGCAGATTGGCCGATCGGATATGACGATCTTGCTCCCTATTACGACGAACTGGAGCTGTTTCTCGGCGTTTCGGGGCCGCAATCCTATCCTTGGGGGCCGTCGCGGCCGCCCTATCCGCTCAGCCCTCTGCCGCTGAATGCAGCCGCGCAATTGATGGACCGCGCCTGCGCAAAGCTTGGCATCGCCACTTCGCCGGCACCGAACGCAGCCTTGTCCGCTCCCTATTTTCACCCCGCTTATGGCCGGCGCCAGGCGTGCACCAACCGTGGCTTTTGCCAGGCTGGCTGCTCGACTGGCGCGAAGGCAAGCATGGACGTCACCTATATTCCGCGCGCGCTGGCACGCGGGGCCGAGCTGCGGCCCAGCTGCTTCGTCACCGAGCTCCCCCTGGGCCGTTCCGGCAAGATCAGCGGGGTGGTTTATGTGCGCGACGGGCAGCGTGAAGTGCAACGCTGCCGTCACGTCTTCCTGTGCGCCGGAGCGATCGAGACGCCGCGTCTGTTGTTGATCAATGAGATCGCCAATTCGAGCAAGCAGGTGGGCAAGAACTTCATGGCCCATACCGGTTTGCAGATCTGGGGGACGTTCGACGAAATGACGCGGCCGTACAAGGGCATCCCGGGAGGTTTGATTTCTGAGGAGACGCATCGCCCTCCCGATGCCGACTTCGCCGGCGGTTATCTGCTTCAGTCGATCGGAGTGATGCCGCTGACCTATGCCGGGCAGGTGGCGCGGGGCCGCGGCCTGTGGGGCGATGCGCTTCTCCGCCACATGCGAAATTACAATCAGGTCGCGGGAATCAACATTTTGGGCGACTGTTTGCCGCACGAAGACAATGAGCTGCTGCTGTCCGACGAATGCGACGGGCGCGGACTGCCCAAGCCTCTGGTCCGTTTCACGGCGCAGGATAATGAACTGCGCATGACGGCGCATGCCGACCGCCTGATGCGGCAGATCTGGGGCGCGGCCGGCGCCGAGGATGTCTGGGCCTACCAGCGTTTCGCGCACACCATCGGCACCGCGCGAATGGGCGACGATCCAGGCACGTCCGTCGTCGACGCCGACGGTCGGGCGCACGACGTGGCCAATCTGACGATTTGCGACAATTCGGTCTTTCCCAGCGCATTGGCCGCCAATCCGGCACTTACGATCATGGCGCTGGCGCTTCGCACGGCCGATCGTTTTCTCGCCCGCGCCGCTCAAGGAGACGCCTGATGGCTCAAGACTTCCTCAGCATCGTTAAACGCGCGCTCGGGGACGGCGGCTACGCCGGCGATCAGCACGGCGGCGCCGGCGGAACGGACGGCAAGGGGCTACCGACCGGAAAGCCAAGCAACTTCATGTTCGCGACCGGCATCGAATGTTCGAACCCGACCATTGACCATGGCCGAACGCGCCGCGACCAATTGCTCGAATGCGGCCATTACCAGCGCTGGCGGGAAGACCTGCGGCTGACGGTCGATCTCGGCCTCAAGGTGCTGCGCTACGGCCTGCCGATCCATGTCACGTGGTTGGGTCCGCAAAAATATGATTGGGAGTTCGCCGATCTGGTGCTCGCGGAGATGCAGCGGCTCGGTATCGTTCCGATTCTCGACCTGTGCCACTTCGGCGTGCCGGACTGGATCGGGAATTTCCAAAACCCGGAATTCCCATTGCTTTTCCGCGGCTATTGCGACGCGGTCGCCGAGCGCTACCCGTGGGTGCGCTTTTATACGCCGGTCAACGAAATCTACGTCACCGCGCGGTTATCGGCGAAGGACGGCATCTGGAATGAGCAGGCCAAGGACGACCGCAGCTATCTCACGGCGATCAAGCATTGCGCGGCCGCCAGCATTCTTGGCAATCAGGCAATCGCCGAGCGTCGCCCGGACTGCATCATCATCCAGTCCGAAAGCGCCGAATACACCCATGAAGCGCACGCCACCGTGTCGGACGAGATCAGGCTCAAGAACAAGCAGCGCTTCATCCCGCTCGACCTGCTCTATGCCTATCCGTTCGACGCCGAGGTCGACCATTGGGCGGCCGACAATGGCCTGACCCGCGAGCAGTATGACTGGTTCATGGCCGGCGAGCCGCCTGGCTATCAGATCATGGGCAACGATTATTACGGCCGCAACGAGATGATCCTGAAGCCAGACGGCGGCATGTGCCCGGCCGAGGACGTGCTCGGCTGGTATAACATCACGCGCGCCTATTACGATCGCTACCGCAAGCCGGTGATGCACACCGAAACCAATGTCGCCGACAATGACGCCGCGCCGACCTGGCTGTGGAAGCAGTGGATGAATGTCCTCAAGATGCGCCGCGACAATGTGCCGGTTCTGGGCTTCACTTGGTACCGGTCTTTACGATCTCGATCGTAAGCCGCGTCCGGTGGCCGACACATACCGCATGCTGCTCGAAGAATTCGGCCAGATCACTATCGTTCCCCACGGCGAGATGTTCGAAACGACATCCATGCCCGCGACGTTGAAAATCGATGTGTAGCTCGTTGTCAGGCGTCGTGCGACCGATTGCCCGGTCGAGCGCCGCACCGCAGACGCTGGGGCGTGGCGGCATCGCGAGGGAGGGGGGTTTATGACCGAAACCGTCGGCGACTTCATCATCGAGCGCCTCCACCAATGGGGCGTCAAACTGATGTTCGGCTATCCCGGCGACGGCATCAACGGCACCTTCGCGGCGCTTCAACGCGTCGAAGGCCGCATCGCTTACGTTCAGGTTCGGCACGAGGAAATGGCCGCCTTCATGGCCTCGGCTTACGCGAAGTTCAGTGGCGAAATGGGCGTCTGCATTTCAACCGGCGGTCCAGGCGCGACGCACATGGTCACAGGTCTTTACGACGCCAGGCTCGATCACCAATCGGTGCTCGCGATTACCGGTCAGGCCGCGCAAACCGTGCGCGGCGCGCATTATCAGCAGGAGCTCAACCTCGATCGGCTGTTCGCCGATGTCGCCGACTATGTGCAGGAGGTTGTGGCGCCGGCCCAGGCGCGTCACGTCATCGACCAGGCGTGTCGCGTGGCGCAGGCCACCCGCGCTCCCTGCGTCGTGATCCTGCCGGCCGACCTGCAGTTGGAGCCGATGGAGCAGCCCGCGCGTGCGCACGGCTTCGTTCGTTCGGGCGTCGGCTACACGCGTCCCACGGTCGTCCCCGCCGCAAGCGACCTCATGCGCGCCGCCGATGTGCTCAATGCCGGAGAGCGGGTCGCCATGCTGATCGGCGCCGGCGCGATTCACGCTCATGATGAGGTGGTCGCCGTTGCCGAGACGCTCGGCGCGGGTGTCGCCAAAGCCCTGCTCGGAAAAGCGGCGTTGCCCGACGATCTGCCGTTCGTGACCGGAACCATCGGCCTGCTCGGCACTGAGCCTTCGTCGAACATGATGGACGGATGCGACACGCTGCTGATGGTCGGGACGAGCTTTCCATGGGCCGAGTTCCTGCCTGCGGATGGCCAGGCGCGCTGCGTCCAGATCGACATCAAGGCGCAGTCGCTGGGCTTGCGCTATCCCTGCGAAGTCAACCTCCACGGCGACAGCGCGGCGACGCTGGCGGCGCTGCTGCCGCTGCTCGACCGAAAAACCGAGCGCAGCTGGCGCAACAAGATCGAGGACGACGTCCTCGGCTGGTGGCAGACGATCGAAAGCCGCGCGCTGGCCAAGGCCGACCCGGTCAACCCGCAACGGGTTGTGTGGGAAATGTCGCCGCGCCTGCCGGCCGACGCGATCATCACCAGCGATTCGGGAAGTTGCGCCAACTGGTTCGCGCGCGATCTGCGCATCCAGCGCGGTCAGATGGCGTCGCTGTCGGGAGGGTTGGCTTCGATGGGCGCCGCAGTGCCCTACGCGATCGCCGCCAAGTTCGCGCACCCGGCGCGACCCGTCATCGCGCTGGTCGGCGACGGTGCGATGCAGATGAACAATATGGCGGAGCTCATCACCGTCCAGAAATATTGGCGCCAATGGGCGAACCCAATCTGGATCTGCTGCGTCTTCAACAACGAGGATCTCAATCAAGTCACCTGGGAGCAGCGCGTCATGCTCGGCGAGCCCCGCTTCGACGCAACGCAGCAGATTCCCAACGTCCCTTATGCGAAATTCGCGGAGTCGATCGGGCTCAACGCGATCTACGTCGACGATCCCGAGGAGTTGGGAAGCGCCTGGGACGCGGCGCTCGCCGCCGACAAGCCGACGTTGATCGAGGTGAAGACCGATCCCGAAGTACCGCCGCTGCCTCCGCACATCAATGTGGAGCAAGCCCGCAAGTTCATGCAGACCATGCTCAAGGGCGATAGTGGGGGCACGCACCTGTTGGTCGAGTCCATGCGCCAGGTGCTGAGCAGCGTTCTGCCCGGCGACAAGGCCTGATCGGTGGCGGCAGATCCGCCAACGCTGGTGTTCGCTCATTATTTCGGCGGGTCCGCCCGATCCTGGACACCGCTCCTCCATGCGCTCGGCGGCAGCGGGGAACAGATCGTGCCCGACCTGCCCGGCTTTGGCGGCACCGCTCCGCCCATGACCCTCACGCTCGATACCTACGCCGATTATCTCGCCGATCGCGCGGGTGTTCGCCCGTGGATCGCAGTCGGGCATTCGATGGGCGGCAAGATCGCGCTTGCGTGCGCGGCGAGACGGCCGTCCAACCTTGTTGGTCTGGTCCTGATCGCGGCATCGCCGCCCACGCCCCAGCCGATGTCCGATGACGATCGCCGGGCCAGCATCGAAGCGTTCGGCAACCGGCAGAGCGCGCGTCGGCAACTCACCAGCATCGCCGGGCGCCTGCCGCCGGCGCTGCTCGAAATTTGCGTCGAGGATGAACTGCGAGTCGCGTGGCCGGCATGGCGCTGGTGGCTGGAACAAGGCAGCCGCGCCGACATTTCGGGGCGCACTCATGGCCTGCAGCTTCCCGTGCTGATTATTACGGGCGACGATGACCGCGTGCTGGGTTCCGACACCGCCGCGCAAATCCAGCGCGGTCTTCCCAATGCAACGCTCCGGACCATTGCCGACGCCGGGCATATGGTGCCGCTGGAGCATCCGGAGCGCGTCGCCCGGCTGATCCGCGACTTCGCTGCCAAAATCGGGGGGACTGCGGCATGAAGGCGGTCAACATCGACGATCTGCGGCGAACGGCACGGCGGCGCTTGCCCAAGCCGATCTATGATTATG
>JAIVIZ010000160.1 GCA_020200315.1 Sphingomonadales bacterium
CGGCAGCGTGACCTTGCGCGGCGCGTAAAGAACCATGTCCTCGGCCGCCTTTTCCGCATCGCTCGGCGCCGCAACGTCGACCAGTGAGCCATCGGCGGTCATCCGCCTCAGCTCGAGGCTGACGCGATAAGTGGCGACGTCATCGCCGATATTGTTGAGGATGATCTGCGTGCCGCGACTGCCGTTGAGCACGATCCGGGTCGGCGCAACGAGCAGGTCGCCGACGCCGGCGGATGCCGGGGCGGAGAAGGCGGCGAGGGCGATGGGAGCAAGGAAGGCCGTTCGCACGGCGCTGGGCAAAAAGGTCACGGGCAGGTCTCCATCCATTATGGATATTCTCTGCATCCGGACTGGTTACTTTATCGCTAACCACGCCCTGTTGTCGGCCCATGCAAAAGGGGCCGCCGTCGCCGGCAGCCCCTTCGCTGGTCCACGGTCCGGCGAAGCCGGATGGAAGCCTAGTTGTAGTCGACCGTGACGTTGATGTTGCCGGTGTAAACACCATCGAGGGTCGCGGTGCCGATCACGAACGATCCGCCGACGTTGAAGTCGTTGCCCGGAACGCCCGAGGTCGTCAGCGTGACGGTCGCGCCGGCCGGAAGGGTCGGCGTGAAGGTCAGCGTGCCGCCGGCCGACCCGGTCAGGGTTGAGGTCGCCGAATAGATGTGCACGACCTGATTGTTCGATCCCTGAACATTGAAGATCGCCTGCTTGGGCGCGCCCGAGCAGGTCAGGCCGGTGCCGCAGGTAACGACGCCGGCTAGGCTCATCGACACATTGGTGTTCGCCGTGACGTTAGCGAGAACAATCGTGCCGAAGTCGAGGTTCTGCTTGGCCGTCAAAACCAGCGGCTTGACGATCTGGGCCGTTGCCGTCGCTGGAGTGGTGGCGGAGGTGGCGGCGAGAGCCGGGGTGGCGGCGAGGGCCGCAGCGGCGACGGCAGCGGCCGTCAGCGTACGAGCGAAGTTGGTCATGGAAATCCCCACTGGTCACGGCCCGAACCGACGGGCCTTGGTGAGGAGCCTATTAACCAACGCCGATTGAGGCTTCGCTCAACAACATGGTTTCCGCCCCATTAAGCTTTTCCGCGAAAATGGATGCGATTGTCGGCAGGCGCCTTCGCCCAACGAAAAAGGGGCCGCCGTCGCCGGCAGCCCCAATCCCGATCCGATCGGTCGCTCAGTTGTAATCGACGGTCACGTCCATGTTGCCGACGTAAATGCCCGACGCGGTGGTCGAGGCCACATCGATCGAGCCCGCGACCTTGAAGCTGGCATTGCCGCTGCCGTCGAGAACGGGCGAAGTCGTCACGGCGCTGCTGCTCGGCGTGAACGTCAGCGTCGCGCCGCCGGGCGCCGTCAGCGTCGAGGCGGCGATATACACTTTGACCACCTGATCAGCCGATCCGGCGACATCGAACGATGCCGCGGTCGGCGTGCCGCTGCACAGCAGGTTCGTCGTGCAGGTCACCACACCCGATTCGTCGATCACGACGGTTTCGGCGGCTCCGAGCGTCGTCTTCTTGACCAGCGTGCCGAAATCGAGGTCAGAGGTCTTCGTCAGCGTCAGCGGATCGACGATCTGGGCACGAGCGGTGGCGGCCGGACTCGCGACGACGGCGGTCGTCGAGGGCGGAGCGGCCAGAGCCGGAGCGGCGACGACGAACGCGGCGCCAGCGCCGAGCAGCGATAGTGTACGAGTGAACTTGTCCATTTTGATTCCTCACTAGTTGCAAAATCGGCGGTTGCCCGGGAACAACCGGCCATCCGTGGGATGAGCAATTAACCTTGCCGGCTTTCGGTTTTCCTCAACAGTAAGGTTGCCGCCGGGTTAATCATGAATCCGAAATGGAGATGATTTCCTGCCGCGGCGAACGCTTGCGCGAGGGCGTTTACAGATAGTCGACGTCGACCTGGAAATCGCCGCGGAAATTGCCGTCGGCGCCGCCGCTGACGTGGAGCTCGCCGCCAAACCGAAAGCTTAGCGATCCGTTCGACCCGATTCGCGGCAGACTCGGCAGGTCGCTGCGAATCGAGTCGATCCGCACTTCGCTGCCGGTGGGCCCATAAAGGGTGATCGCGCCCGGCAGGCTGACGCGCACCGCGCGTCCGGGCTCGCCGTGCACGATCACGGTTCCGACCATCGCGCGGCCGCCGAGCGTCATGATCGCGCCTGACGTGCTCCGCGATCCATCGGGGGCAAGGACCGCCGACCCGCTGCCGCTTCCGCCAAGTACCAGCCGGTCGAAATCGAGGTTCGTCTCGACGTCGAGCTTTACCGGGGGGGCCGTTTCGGCCTCGGGTCCGGTCGACGGGGTCACGCACAACCGGCACTGCGCGACGGCCGGCATGGGTGAATAAAGGTCCATCACCGCGAGCAGCAGCGCCATCGACACAGACGGAATGCGGACCATCATGCATCGCTCGCTACGCCTCCAGCGTTGAAACGAGGTTAACGCCGCCATAACTAAACACGACAGCTGCCGGAGATGCCCAATGCCCAAGATCGAAAAGAGCGAAGCCCAGTGGCGCGAGGAGCTCGGCAATGAGCGCTACCGCATCCTGCGCAAGGCGGGCACCGAGGCGCCGTTCACCGGCGCGCTGCTCGGCAACAAGGCCAAGGGTGCTTACGTCTGCGGTGCATGCGGTGAGCCCTTGTTTGCCAGCGACACCAAATTCGACAGCGGCTCCGGCTGGCCGAGCTTCACCGCCCCGGCCGGCGCCGAAGCGGTCGCCGAACATCGCGACAGCAGCCACGGCATGGCCCGTACCGAGGTCCGCTGCGCGGCCTGCGAAAGCCACCTCGGCCACGTCTTCCCCGACGGCCCGGGTCCAGCAGGCCTGCGCTACTGCATCAACTCCGCGTCGCTCGACTTCGCGCCGAAGGAGGAGGGTTCGACGGACAGTTGAGCGGCCGCTTGGCTTACGGCCCGCTGCCCTCTAACGCTGCTCGCCGATGGCTGTCGCTGGATCTGGTCGCTCGCGGGTGAAGAGCGCGCTGCTCTGGCTTGGCGGCATCGTCATCCTGCTCGCGGTCGTTCTCGGCATCGCCGTCGCGGTCGCGGAATCCCAGTTGCCGGACTACGAGCAGCTGCGCAAGCGCAGCGACCTTGGCCAGATGATCCGCATGCGTGCCGCCGACGGCACGGTGCTGGTGTCCCTCGGCCCGAGCTTCGGCCGTTGGCTTCCCTACGATCAGATCCCGGCGACTATGCGCACGGCGATGATCAGCGTCGAGGACAAGCGCTTCCGCCAGCATCCCGGCGTCGATCCGATCGGCATCGCCCGCTCGGTCGAGGTGCGGATAAAGTCCGGCCACTGGCGCCAAGGCGGGTCGACCATCACCCAGCAGCTCGCGCGCAACATCTTCCTCAACAACAACCGCACCTTCGCGCGCAAGGTTCAGGAAGGCGTTCTCGCGCTCGCGCTCGAGCTCAAATTCACCAAGGACGAGATCCTCGAACTCTATCTCAACCGGGTCTATTTCGGCGGCGGCTCCTACGGCATCGATGCCGCCAGCCGCACCTTCTTCGGACACGGCGCCGATCAGCTCAGCCTCGGGGAAGCGGCGATCATCGCGGGGCTGGTCAAGGCGCCGTCCAACTACTCCCCGACGGCCGATGCCGAGGCCGCCAAGGGCCGGGCGGGCGTCGTCCTCAATTCAATGGTCGAGAACGGCTTCATCAGCAGCGAGGCGGCGGCGAAGGTCGACCCCGCAGCGGTCCGCCTCCAGGCCTCGCCGCGCCAGAACAGCGTTCGCTACTTCACCGACTGGGCGCTGCCGCAACTCGACACGCTGATCGATGAGACCCACGACCCGATCGACGTGTGGACCACGCTCGACCCGCGCATGCAGGTCGCCGGCGACCGGGCGATCAACGCCAATGCACCCAACGGGGCGCAGGGGGCGCTGGTCAGCCTCGATCGCGACGGCGCGGTTCGGGCGATGGTCGGCGGGCGCGACTATGTCAGCTCGATCTACAACCGCGCCACCCAGGCAGAGCGTCAGCCCGGCTCGTCGTTCAAGCTGTTCGTCTACCTCGCCGCGCTCGAAAGCGGGATGAAGCCGACCGACACGATGGTCGACCAGCCGGTCGAGATCGAGGGCTGGCGGCCGCGCAACTCGACCCGCGGCTATGCCGGTACGGTGACGCTGCGCGAGGCCTTCTCGCGCTCGATCAACACGATTAGCGCACAGATCGGCGCCAAGCTGGGCTTCTCGACGATTGCCGACATGGCCCGCCGCTTCGGCCTGACGGCGAACATCTCGACCTATCCCTCGATGGTCCTCGGCACGAGCGACGTCCGCCTGATCGAAATGACCAAGGCCTTCGCCGCCGTCAACAATCACGGCATCAGCGTGTCGCCCTATGCGATCCGCAAGGTGGTCACCGCCGACGGCCGTCTGCTCTACAATCGCGAGGCCAGTGAGGACCGCGTCCTCGTCGCACCCTGGGTCGCCGCCGAAATGACCGATCTGCTCCAGTCGGCGGTGCTGTCGGGCACCGGCCGCGCCGCCCAGATCGG
>JAIVIZ010000007.1 GCA_020200315.1 Sphingomonadales bacterium
CGCCAGGACAGCCTCGCGGCGGAAGAGGCCAAGCAGTTGGAGGAGCGCTACGGCATTCGTCTAGGCGACGTCGAACCACGCGTGTTCTGGCGTTTGACTGACAATTGGCTCGAACTCAGCATGCGCTTCCTCGTGCGCGACCACGGCACCCGCGATATCAAGGACGCGATCAGCCGCGAGATTTTGGCGGCGCTCGAGGAGGCGAAGATCGGCATCGCCTCGGCGACCTACGAGATCGTCGGCGTGCCGCCGCTTGAGCTGCGCAGCGCGCCCGATCAGGCGAAGCGCTAGCCGCCTATTCGCCTCGCTCCGGCATCACCGCATCGTCGCGCGTAACGCGTGTTCGCCGCATGCTCGCATCCAGGCTCCACGGACCCGGCCCGGCGGCGGCGATCAGCAGGAAGACGAAGCAGAACAGGATCGCGGCGTCGCCCATGTTCTGCACCGGAAAGGTCGAGCGCGGCGCGTGGGCCATCCAGTAGCCGACGGCCATTTCGCCCGACAGGATGAAGGCGACCGGGCGGCTGAACAGGCCGACGACGAGCAGCGCGCCGCCGACCAGTTCGAGCAGGCCGGCGATCCACGGCAGGGAGCCGACCGTGATCGCCATCGGCATGTCGACATGGGGGAAGTCGAGCAGCTTCGACGTGCCATGTTCGAGGAACAACAGGCCGGCGACGATGCGCAGCAGGCTGAGGGCAGGCCCGGCCCAACGGTCAGAAATCGTCATGTTAGTCCCCTGATGTTCCGACGGGCAGGCTGCGCCAAGGCGAGCGCCGCGTCAATTAGCGCAAGCGCTTGACCGCGAGCCGCCCATCGTTGCCCGTCTTGACCTCGAAATTGGGCACCGCCTTGATCAGGTCGCTAAGCCGCGAGAAGCCGTAATTGCGTACGGCGAAGCTCGACACCGCGGTGGCGCGCTGGCCGACTTCGGAGAGCGATGCAAACCCCTCCTCGTCGCGCTTGGATGCCTTGTAGGCGGCGCCGAGAATCTTGAGCAGCTCGGCATCGATCGTTCGTTGGCCTTTGCCTGCGGTCGGCGCCTCGAGCGCTTCCGACTCTTCGGCGGCGAGCGCGGCGATGTCGAAGAAGCGGGTGCAGGCCTGCTGGAAGCTCACCGGCGTCTTGGCGGTGCCGAAGCCATAGACGGGCAGGCCGTCCTCCCGAATGCGCTGGGCGAGCGGCAGGAAATCGCTGTCGCTCGACATGATCCCGAAGCCGTCGACGTGGCCGCGGTAAAGCAGGTCCATCGCGTCGATCACCATGCGCATGTCGGTCGCGCTCTTGCCCTTGACGATGTCGAACTGCTGCACCGGCACGATCGAGTGGAGGCCGGTTAGATTGCCCCAGCCCTTGAGGCTCGGTTTCGACCAGTTGCCGTAGGCCCGGCGAATGTTGATCGTGCCGAGTTCGCCGAGCACCAGCAGCACTTCGTCGAGATGCTCGGGCGAGGCGTTGTCGGCATCGATCAGCAGCGCGATGTTCAGCTCGGACATTCGGTCGGTCATCGTGATCCTGCTCCGTTTGGACGCTCATACCGCATCGCAGGCGGAACGAAATGGCCTGCTCGCTCGCTTTTTCCTCACCAGTGGGATGGAATTGGAGGAACGAACATGAACAAGATGATTTTGGGCGCAGTCCTGGCGAGCGGTCTGTCGCTGTCGGCGTGCGCCACCAATCCTTACGGTTACGACCGTTATGGCTACAATGATGGCTATAACAACGGCTATCCTCAGGGTCAGGCTGGCCGCGCGGTCACCGGCGCAGTCGTCGGCGGCGTCGCCGGCGCGGCGCTCGGCGCCATCGTTCCGGGCGTCAGCGTCGGAACCGGCGCGCTTGCGGGCGCGGCACTCGGTGGCGTGGTCGGCGCGGTTTCGGGCGGGCAGGTAGAGCTCACCCTTGAAGATCGAGAAACGGCAGCCGTGGAGCGCGAGCTTCCCGGCTGCTTCTCGTTGCGCGACGAACGGGAAAGTGCGCAGGTTCGCCAGACTCTGCCGAATGGCCTCCTCTTCAAGCAGAATCGCGGCGTCCGGGCCGGTCCCATGTTCCGCGACGATCTGAGCGCGCGGACCCTCGAGCACGCTCATCCACTGGGCAATGAGCCCGCCTTCGCCGGCCGCTGCATCGGCGAAGCGGCCGGTCAGCGAGGCGTCGATGCCACCGCAGCGTTCGTGCCCCATGACGACGATCTGTGGGATGTTCAGCTGCGTGACGGCGAATTCGAGCGCTGATGACACCCCGTGACGCCCTCCGCCGGTCTCATAGGGCGGAACCAGGTTCGCGACGTTGCGCACCACGAAAATGTCCCCCGGGTCGGCATCGAAGATCGTCGCCGGGTCGCTTCGGCTATCGCAGCAGGCGATGATCACCGCCGTTGGCGACTGGCCTTCGGCAAGTTCCCGCCAGCGCGCTCGTTCGCCGGCGTAACGGTCCTCGCGAAAGCGGCGGTATCCTTCGAGCAAGCCACCAAAGCCGTCCATCGTTCCTCCTCGTGCGGCAATGCGCCTAATGTTCGGTGGATGGGGTGGCAAGCGCGGCGACGAGCGGCTATCTGCGCCGCATGACTGTGCCCCTCCTCGCTCCAGCCACGGCGCCGCGCGCCCGCAAGCCCGACTGGATCCGCGTCAAGGCGCCGACCAGCGAGGGCTATGCGCAAACCCGCAAGCTGATGCGCGACCTCAATCTCGCGACGGTGTGCGAAGAGGCGGCGTGCCCGAACATTGGCGAGTGCTGGACCAAGAAGCACGCCACGGTGATGATCCTGGGCGACACCTGCACGCGGGCGTGCGCCTTCTGCAACGTCAAGACGGGCATGCCGCGAGCGGTCGATCCTTTGGAGCCGCAGCACACCGCCGATGCAGCGGCAGCGTTGGGGCTGGAGCACATCGTCGTGACGTCGGTGGATCGCGACGATCTTCCGGACGGTGGAGCAAGCCAGTTCGTCAGGGTGATCGAGGCGCTCCGCCGGACGACGCCGGCGACCACGATCGAGATCCTCACGCCGGATTTTCGCAACAAAAGCGAGGCGGCCGTCGAGGCCATCGTCGCCGCCGGACCCGACGTCTACAATCACAATCTGGAAACGGTGCCGAGGCTTTACCCGACGATCCGGCCCGGCGCGCGCTATTATGCCTCGCTGCGCCTGCTTGAGACGGTCAAGCGCCACGCGCCGCAGATGTTCACCAAATCCGGCGTGATGGTTGGGCTGGGCGAGCAGCGGCTCGAAGTCCATCAGGTGATGGACGACATGCGCTCGGCCGGAATCGATTTCCTGACGATGGGCCAATATCTCCAGCCGACCCCACGCCACGCCAAGGTCGAAGAGTTCGTCACGCCCGACGCGTTCAAAGCTTATGCGTCTATTGCCCGCGCGAAGGGATTTCTGCAGGTGGCTGCATCGCCGCTAACGCGGTCGAGCTACCACGCTGGCGACGACTTCAAGACGATGCAGGCGGCGCGCAAGAAGTCCTCCCCTCGATCTCGAGGGGAGGGGGACCAGGCGTAGCCTGGTGGAGGGGCTCTTGGGCGAGGGGAAGATGCCCCTCCACCGCCTTCGGCGGTCCCCCTCCCCGAGAAATCTCGAGGAGGATTAAACATGCCTCGTCACAGCGAGACGAAGCATCTTCCCTACACGCCGCGCCAGCTGTTCGACCTCGTCGCCGACGTCAGACGCTATGCCGAATTCCTGCCATGGGTGGTCGCGGTTCGGGTGCGTTCGTCGAGCGAGCTTGAGACCATCGCCGACCTCGTCGTCGGGTTCGCGGCGTTCAAGGAGCGGTTTACCAGCCGGGTAACCCGGCACGCGCCCGACCGGATCGTGGTCGACTACATCGAGGGGCCGCTCAAGTACCTCAAGAACGAGTGGCGCTTCGAGCCGGCCGGGGACGGGGGCACCAATCTGTTCTTCTCGGTCGATTTTGCCTTCAGATCGCGGCTGTTCGAGACCCTCGCAGGGCAGATGTTCGACCGCGCGCTTCGACGCATGACCGGCGCGTTCGAGGAACGCGCCGCCGAGCTTTACGGCAGCAGCAATTCAAGCGCGCAAAGCGCCGCCTGAAAGCGCACCCCGCTGCGATCTTCATGTTCGAACAGCCGGCTGTCGGTAACGATGTCGTCGGCATTGCCACCGCGCAGCGCCTTGGCGAACACCACGGTGCCGACGGGTTTGCCGGGGGTGGCACCGCCCGGACCGGCGATCCCCGTGATCGCTACGGCGACGTCAGCCGATGACGCGGCCAATGCTCCACGCGCCATCGCCCACGCGGTGGCGATGCTGACCGCGCCGAAGGTATCGAGCACTTCGTTCGACACGCCGAGTTCGGCACGTTTCGCCTCATTCGAGTAGGTGACCCAGCCGCCTTCGAACACATCGGACGAGCCGGGGATTTCGGTGAGGGCGGCGGAGACGAGCCCGCCGGTGCAGCTTTCCGCGACCGCGATGCGGCGTTCGGCGGCGCGGTTGGCGTCGATCACGGCTCTTGCCGCTTCAATCAGGCGTTCGGGCAGCAGCGGGGTCATGACGCGCCGTTAGCATGAGGTGAGGGGAGGCGCACCGTGGCGATCGCCTGGGCGGCGATGCCCTCTTTGCGCCCGGTAAAGCCAAGCCGTTCGGTCGTGGTGGCCTTGATGCTGACCGTCTGGGGGTCGAGGCCCAGGATTTCAGCGACGCGCGCGCGGATGGCATCTCGGTAGGGGCCTATCTTCGGGGCTTCGCAGATGATGGTGCAATCGACATGGTCGACGATTCCACCGGCCTGGCGCACGAGCCTCGCGGCATGAAGCAGGAATCGGTCGGATGAGGCGCCTTTCCACTGTGCATTAGAAGGCGGGAAATGCTCGCCGATGTCGCCCAGCCCCGCAGCGCCGAGCAGGGCATCGGTAATCGCGTGCAGAACGACATCAGCGTCGCTGTGCCCGGCAAGGCCGCGGTCGTGCGCGATGCTGACGCCGCCGAGCATGAGCGGCCCTTCGCCCGCGAAAGCATGCACGTCGAAGCCGATGCCGCTGCGGCTGATGAGGTGGGCAGCGAACCGCTCCTCAGCCCGCGCCCAGTCGGCGTGCGTCGTCAGCTTGTCGAGCATCATATCTCCTGGGACGGCCGCGACCTTGAGCCCGGCGGCGATCATCACGGACGATTCATCCGTTGCGCTCTTCCGCCCTGATTGTTCCAAAGCGTAGAGCAAATCCTCGCGATAGAAGGCCTGCGGAGTCTGGACGCGCAGCACGTTCTTTCGGTCGACGATCTGATCAATCGTCCCCACGCTCCTGGCGAGTGTATCGGCGACGGGAAGCACCGGCACCGCGCCATGATGCGTGCCCAGCGCATCGAGCAAGCGGTCGATGACGGCAGCTGGGCAGAAGGGGCGGGCGGCATCGTGGATGAGAACGATGCCGCCGTCGTCAATCACTGCCAAGCCATGCGCGACGCTGTCGCTGCGCTGCGGCCCACCTTCGATCATGGTACCGACGTCGAGGCCCGCAAGCGCGGCCGCTGCTGCTTGCTCCTGCCCGGAGCCGATAACGACGCGCACCGCGCCGATGCGCGGGTGCCCGATCAATGCCTCGACCGCGTGCCGGAGCATCGGCTTCCCGGCGAGCAGGCGGAATTGCTTGGGTATTTCCGCGCCCATGCGGCTTCCAGAGCCGGCCGCGACGATGAGAGCGGTGACGTGCGGCTTGTCGGCCAAAATGAATCCGTTCGCCCTGAGCTTGTCGAAGGGGCTGTCCTTAGCTTGGCTGCCGTCAAAAGGAAGAACAGTCCTTCGACCAGCTCAGGACGAACGGTTTCATTGAACCAATCGTCGCCTTGAGATAGAGGCGCGGCTTCCTATGAAGCTCGCACCCATCTCGATCGGCCCCATTCAGGTCGGAACGCTCCGCCTCGACGTGCCGGTCATTCTCGCGCCGATGACCGGCGTGACCGATCTGCCGCTCCGCAAGATGGTCAAGCGCTACGGCGCCGGGCTGACGGTCAGCGAAATGGTGGCCTCGGCGGCGATGATCCGCGAGACGCGCCAGTCGCTGCAGAAGACCGCGTGGGATCCGAGCGAGGAGCCGGTCTCGCTCCAGTTGGCCGGCTGTTCGCCCCACGAAATGGCCGAGGCCGCCAAGCTCAACGAGCAACGCGGCGCGGCCATTATCGACATCAATATGGGCTGCCCGGTGAAGAAGGTCGTCAACGGCGATGCCGGATCGGCGCTAATGCGGGACCTGCCGCTCGCCGCCGCCATCGTCGAGGCGACCGTCAAGGCTGTGCGGGTGCCGGTCACGCTCAAGATGCGCATGGGCTGGGATCACCACTCCCTGAATGCGCCCGAACTGGCGCGGATTGCCGAGGAACTCGGCGTCCAGATGATCACCGTTCACGGCCGCACCCGTTGCCAGATGTACAAGGGCGAGGCGGACTGGGGGTTCGTTCGCTGCGTCAAGGACGCGGTCCGGGTTCCTGTGATCGTCAACGGTGATATCTGCTCGATCGAGGACTCGCGCACCGCGCTGGCGCAATCGGGTGCCGATGGCGTCATGATTGGCCGCGGCGCCTACGGCCGACCGTGGCTGCTCGGGCAGGTGATGAGCGATCTCGCGTCGGGCGGAAGTCGCCCCGCGCCGGACCTGGATGAGCAGCTCGCCGTTCTGCTTGAGCAATATGAGGCGATGCTGACGCTCTACGGCGCAGAGGCGGGCGTTAAGATCGCGCGCAAGCATCTCGGCTGGTACACCAAGGGGCTTCCGGGATCGGCCGAGTTCCGCAACCGCGTCAACACGGTCGACGATCCGGCCCGCGTCACCGCCATGCTGCGCGACTTCTACGCGCCGTTCCTCGCCAAAGTGGCTGCTTAAGATAATTTCCGCACACTGTGTTTTTCATGCAACGCGGCCATGCTAGGCGTGCAGTCGATGGACGCGCGCGCCACCGAATCTGATCTGGAAAGCCCTACGCCAGCGGCATCCTGGCTCGCGCGCGAACGGGAGAGCGGCCGCTTCTATCGCATGGCCACGGTTGGATGTTCAGTGTTGCTTGCAGCGACGCTGCTCCTGACCACGGCCTTGTTGCGCCGCGATGCCGAACCTGGGACTCTGACAAAGCCTCCCCTGATTGCCCTTCTTCTGATCGCGAATCTCCTGCCCGCCATCGGCCTGATGGTGCTGATTGCTCGCGATATCGCGAGGCAGGCAGCCGAGAGACGGGGTGTTGGAACGGGTCAGTTGCACACGCGACTGGTAGCCCTCTTCTCGGTCGTGGCCGCGGTGCCGACGGTTGTGGTCGCGATCTTCGCCTCGGTCTTGCTGCAGAGCGGACTTGAGTTCTGGTTCTCGAATCGGGCCAGGACCATGCTGGAAAATACGGTCGAGGTGGCGCAGGGAACGAGACGGTTCGAGCTTCACGAACTTGGAGCCGAAGCCGTTGCGATGTCGGGGGATCTGGCGGGCTACCTCAAGGCCATGCCGCTCGACAGCCCGCGGTTTCAGCTTGGCGTTGCCTACCAAGCTTACAACCGCGGTCTGAACGAGGCGCTCGTTCTCCGCCAACTGCCCGACGGCGACATTCAGACATTCGCGCTGGTGAACCCCTACGAGGGCATGACCGACCCGAGCCGCTTCAAGGCAGCGATTAACTCGCTCCGTGCTGGCCAGGTTGCCGATGCCAAGACACCGCGCCGGGTGGCGGTGCTGACCAGAATTGCGTTCGGCACGGGCACCTATCTCTACATCGCGAAACTGCCGGACCCGGGGATCGAGGCCGAGATCAGGCGGTCCAATGCCATCGTGGCGGACTACAGCACGCTTCTCATCCGATCGCGCGCGAACCAGCTCAAGTTCAACATCGCCCTCTACCTTGGTGCCCTATTGATTGTAGCGCTCGCCATCTTCGCGGCGCTGAAGCTGGCCGACCGTCTCGTCAAACCCGTGGGCGAACTCGTGGATGCTGCCGGGCGGATCGAGGAGGGGGACTTCGCGGTGCGCGTGCCCGTGCACCGCCCCGCCGATGAGATTGCGACGCTGGGCGCGGCGTTCAATCGGATGACGGGTCGGCTCGAAGAACAAACGGGTGCGCTACGCGCCGCGAACAGCCAGCTCGATACGCGTCGGGCGTTCATCGAAGCAGTGTTGTCGAGTGTGACAGCTGGGGTCGTGACTCTCGACCGCGCGGGGCAGGTGGTGCTGACCAATCGCTCCGCACACGCGCTGCTTCAGCCAGGCGAGGAGGGTCTCGAAGGCCGCCCGCTCGCGGAGGTCTCGCCGGAGTTGGCCGAGTTCGTGAGCGGCGACGCGCGTGATGCCAACGTCCTTGTCGCTGCCGGCAGCGGGCAGCGCACGCTGGCGGTCAAGCGCGTGCGTTATGGCGAGAGCACGGTGCTGACCTTCGACGACATCACCGAGCAATTGTCCGATCAGCGGCGCGCCGCCTGGTCCGACATCGCGCGGCGTATCGCGCACGAAATCAAGAATCCGTTGACGCCGATTTCGCTCGCCGCCGAACGGCTCCAGCGGCGTTACGGCGGTCAGATCAGCACCGACCGGGAGACTTTCGACCGGCTGACCGAGACGATCGTGCGGCAGGTCGGCGACCTCCGCCGCATGGTCGATGAATTCTCCAACTTCGCGCGCATGCCCAAGCCGGTGTTCCGCGACGAGAATGTTCACGAGATCGCCCGCAGCGCGCTGTTCCTGCACGAGGTGGCCCATCCCGACGTAGCGTTCGCCATCGATCCACCCACCGGCGACATCCGGTTGGTGTGCGATCGTCGCCAACTTTCGCAAGCGCTGACCAACGTCGTCAAGAACGGGGTCGAGGCGATCGAGGCTCGGCGTGCGCGCGGCGTGCCGCACGCCGATGGCGACGGCATTGCGATCCGCCTATCGCGCAGTGCAGAGCAGTTGATCATCGATGTGACCGACACGGGGATCGGGCTTCCCGAGGAGCGCGAGCGGCTGACCGAGCCCTATATGACAACGCGCGTGCGCGGCACTGGGCTCGGCCTGGCGATCGTCAAGAAGATCGTCGAGGAGCATTTCGGCGAGATCGCCTTTCTCGACCGAGCCGGCGGCGGGACGCATGTGCGCATCGCCTTCGATGCCGATCGGCTCGCCACGCTGGACGATGATCATAAACAGAAAGAAGAATCGCCATCGTTTCCGGGTAGGCGATCCGACGATCTGGATGAAGATGAGGAGCCCGCCTGATGGCGCTTGAGGTGCTGGTGGTCGATGACGAGGCTGACATCCGCGAGCTCGTCGCCGGGGTGCTCGAAGACGAGGGATATGCGGTGCGCACGGCCGCCGACAGCAGCAGCGCGCTCGACGCGATCGAGGAACGGCGGCCCTCGCTGCTGCTGCTCGACGTGTGGCTGCAGGGGTCAAAGCTCGACGGGCTGCAGATCCTCGAGCAGGTCAAGCGCCGCGACCCGACCCTGCCGGTGATCATGATCTCGGGTCACGGCAATCTCGACACCGCTGTCGCCGCGGTGCGGGAAGGGGCGGTCGATTTCATCGAAAAGCCGTTCGAGGCGAACCGCCTGCTGCATCTCGTCAGCCGCGCGACTGAGACCGAGCGCTTACGGCGAGAGAACGCAGACCTGCGCGAACGGGTCGGTCCCGACGATCAGCTGAACGGATCGTCGGTCGCGATCAACACGGTCCGCGCGGTCCTGAAGCGGGTTGCCCCGACCGGGAGCCGGGTGATGATCACCGGCCCCGCGGGCGTGGGCAAGGAGATCGCCGCGCGCACTATCCACATGTGGAGTCCGCGCGCTGCCGCACCCTTCACCGTCCTGTCCGCGGCGATGATGAGTCCCGACCGGGTCGAAGAGGAGTTGTTCGGCACCGAGCAGCAGGGCGTCGCGCGACCGGGCCTGCTCGAGCAGGCGCATGGCGGAACTCTGTTCCTCGATGAGATCGCCGATATGCCCATCACGACCCAGGGCAAGATCCTGCGCGTCCTCACGGATCAGAGTTTCACTCGGGTCGGCGGTCAACGCCCGGTCAAGGTCGACGTCCGCTTTCTTTCGGCGACATCGCGTAACCTCGCTGACGAGATCGCGGCAGGGCGGTTCCGCGAGGATCTCTTCTATCGGCTCAATGTCGTGCCGGTGCGCATGCCGCCGTTGAAGGAACGTCGCGAGGACATTCCCGAACTGGTCAACCACTTCCTTGCGCGCTTCGCGGCCGAGCGGCGTATCCCGGCGCCCAATCTTTCGGATGAGGCCGTCGCGGCGCTCCAGGCGCATGACTGGCCTGGCAATGTCCGCCAGCTGCGCAACATCATCGAGCGGACGCTGATCATGGCGCCCGGCGACCGGGTGCAGCGGATAGACGTCGATCTGCTGCCGCCCGAGCTGGTCGACGGGCACGGAACGGTCGGAGTCTCGACGGCGTCGATCGCCATCATGGGCGCGCCGCTGCGTGAAGCCCGCGAGAGCTTCGAGCGGGAATATCTCAAAATCCAGATCCGGCGCTTTTCGGGCAACATCTCCCGAACAGCGTCGTTCATCGGCATGGAGCGTTCGGCGCTGCATCGGAAACTCAAGGCTCTCGGGCTCGGCGACAAACGCGATGAGGAAGAATAAGAATGCCCGATAAGCCCTTCTCGCTACAGGACCATTTTCTCAATGGAGTTCGCCGGCACAAAGTTCCGGTGACGATCTTCCTGATGAAAGGCGTCAAGCTTCAGGGGATCGTCACCTGGTTCGATTCCTTCTCCCTACTCCTGCGGCGCGAAGGCATCAGCCAGCTGGTCTACAAACACTCGATCTCGACCATCATGCCGGCGCATGTCCCGGATGATCTTCTCGCCGGGCTCGATCGTGGCACTCGTGAGGCGGTTGCCAATCGCAAACCGAGCGCGCTGCAGGACATCTTCCTCGCGGCCGCCGAAAAGCAGCACGAAGCGATGACCATCTTCCTGGTCAACGGCGTCATGCTTCAGGGCGCGATCGCGGGCCACGATCAATTCTCGTTGCTGCTGGAGCGGGCAGGGCAGGTGCAGCTCGTCTACAAACACGCTATGTCCACGCTTCAGCCGGCGAGTCCGCTGTATCTGTCGGGCGAGGAGGCGGAAGGCGACGACGAATCGCGCACCGACGCCGGAGATGGCAGCTGAGCGTCTTCAACCGGGAGGACGATGCTGGAGTGGCCCGCGGTGAACGCGCGCTGGTCGTTTTACCGGAGCGTCCGGGCGAAGGGGTCATGCGATCGACCCGAGCCCGGCTCGATGAGGCTTCGGGCCTTGCCCAAGCGATTGGCATCGATGTCGTCGGTCGCAAGGCTTATCGGCTGAGGGCCGTTCGCCCGGCATCGCTGTTCGGCAAAGGCCAGGTCGAGGAGATTGGCGCCCTTGCGCGCGATGCGGAAGCAGGATTGCTGGTGATCGATTCGATGCTGACGCCGGTCCAGCAGAAGACGCTGGAGGAGGGGACGAAGACCAAGGTCATCGACCGAACCGGGCTGATCCTTGAGATTTTCGGCGAGCGTGCCGCGACAGCGGAGGGCCGACTACAGGTCGAACTGGCGCACCTCGACTATCAGGCGGGAAGGCTCGTGCGCAGCTGGACCCACCTCGAGCGGCAGCGCGGCGGCTTTGGCTTCCTTGGTGGCCCCGGCGAGACCCAGATCGAGGCCGACCGCCGCCTGATCCGCGACCGCATGGCGAAGATTCGTCGTGAGCTGGAGCAGGTCAAGCGCACCCGTGGGCTTCACCGCGACAGGCGCAGGCGCGCGCCGTGGCCGGTGGTCGCGCTGGTCGGCTACACCAATGCCGGCAAGTCGACGCTGTTCAACCGCATGACCAACGCCAATGTCGTGGCCGAGGATCTGCTGTTCGCCACTCTCGACCCGACGATGCGCGAAGTGCGCGTGCCGGGCTTCGACAAGGCGATTCTGTCGGACACGGTGGGGTTCGTGTCGGACCTGCCGACACAATTGGTCGCCGCCTTCCGCGCTACGCTGGAAGAAGTGGCGTCGGCCGACCTCATCGTCCACGTCCGCGACATCGCTCATCCGGACAGCGAGGCGCAGGCCGCCGACGTCGCCTCCGTGCTCGGCTCGCTCGGCCTCGATGAGGAAGGCTCGCCACCACGGCTGGAGGCGTGGAACAAGCTCGACTTGTTGGCGAGCGAGGCCCGCCAAGCGGTACTCAACGAGGCGTCACGCAGCGAGGACGTCGTCACCCTTTCCGCGCTGAACGGGGAAGGGGTCGAGACGCTTCGCTCCGAGATCGGTCGCCGCTTGCAGGAGGGTGCCGCGATCCATCGGTTGAAGCTGTCGGCCGGGGACGGTCCGCGCCTGGCCTGGCTTCATGCTCGCGGCGACGTGCTCGACCAGCGAGTCGAGGGCGAGGCGATGCACCTCGCGGTCAAACTGTCTCGGGAGAATTGGGCGCGTTTTCAAGCGCTTTAGCCGCCTGCCAACACTCCTCCATTTCATCGAGGGTCAGCTCGCCGAAGCCGGGAGTCTTCTCGATCAAGCGGAAGCGTCGCTCGAACTTTCGATTGGCTTGCCGCAGCGCTTCTTCCGGATCGACGTTCATATGCCGTGCGAAGTTGGTCACGGCGAAGAGCAGGTCGCCGACCTCCTCCGCGCGGTCCCCCGGCACTGCAGTCTCTATCTCCACCAGTTCCTCGTCGATCTTGGCGCGCGGACCGCTCGCATCCGGCCAGTCGAACCCGGTGCGTGCGGCACGGCGCTGCAGCTTGACCGCGCGCTCCAACGCCGGAAGCGCCAGCGCGACGCCCGCCAGCGCGCTCTTGTCCTCCAGACCGTCGCGCTCGGCAGCCTTGAGTGCTTCCCAGCCTGGGGAAGCGTCCGTATCGCCGAAGATGTGCGGATGGCGCCGCTCGAGCTTGTCACAAATCCCCGTGATCACTTCATCAAGCGTGAACAGCCCGGTTTCGCTCGCCATTTGTGCGTGGAAGACGACCTGCAGCTGAAGGTCGCCCAGCTCGTCCGCCAGAGCGGACATATCGCCGCGCGCGATCGCGTCGGCGACCTCATACGCCTCCTCAATCGTATAAGGCGCGATGGATGCGAAATCCTGCGCGCGGTCCCATTCGCAACCATGAGCCGGATCGCGCAGGCGCTGCATGATCGCCACCAGCCGGGCAAGTGTCACAGGCGGGGACCTCTGCACGGAAGCGCTCTCATGCAACGACAATCCGTAAGTATGATAATATGCATTATGTAAAGTCTGCCTGTTGTGCAGGAGGAGCTCACGGCTCCAGGATGAGCCAACGCCCCTCGACGCTCCACCGCTTGAGCGTCGACAGGAAGCTCATGCCGACAACATTGAGATCGTCGTTCTCCGCGATATAAACACGCTGGCCGTGGCGATCGATCGTCCCAATGGAGATGGTGTCCGCTCGCGCGCTCGACACTTTGACGATGCCGTTCCCGGTCCGCACAAGCTGATCATGATCGCCCGTATCGGTCAGCCGGGCCTTCGCCGCCAGCACACCGCCCACCGTGGTCACCGTCGCGCCGCTGTCGACGAGGAATTTGCCGGGCACGCCGTTGATGGTCGCATCGACCCAGAAATGTCCGTCGATGGCCATCGGGATGCGCACCGTCGATCCTTCGATGACCGGTGCGCCAACGGCTTCGGCCTTGAGCCGCTGCGCAACCCAGCCGAGATTGTCGCGGAATGTGAACAGGATAAAGCCTGCGCCGAAGATCGCGACCCAGGCAAGCATCATCGTCAGCAGCTTGGCCAGCGGCTCGCGGCGCGACATGAGCGCGCCGAGCACGAGCATGATCGCCATCAGCAGATACAGGCCGCCAAGCATCGTGTCGTTAGTCACGAGAAATCAATCTCCTGCCCGTCAAATGCGGGCGCGGCCCAATCGGGAAGCTCGCGCACCAGCTCAGCGACGTCCATGCTATTGTCGAGGTGGCTGAGCAGCAATTGTCCGACCCCCAGCTCGCGTGCCCAGCCGATCACAACGTCCAAATGGGCGTGCGTCGGATGTGGGCGCCGTCGCAGGCAATCGGCGATCCATAGCTCGACACCTTGATAGAGCGCCGCCATTTCGTCTGTCAGCTGCTTGAAATCAATGGCATAGGCGGCCGATCGAGTATTCTCGTCGATGCGGATTCCGAGCGACGTGACCCCGCCGTGCGGCTGATCGACAAAGCGAAGTTGCGCCGTGCCGACGGCGGCTTCTTCATCGAGCGGCTCGGCCGAGAGCACCGGCGGATAAAGCGCGGTTCCTTCGAATGTATAGCGAAACCGCTTCGTCAGCCGCTCAAGCACGTCCTCACGCGCCCGTAACGGCACTACGCGTCCGGCAATCTGCGCCACCTGCCGCAGATCGTCGATGCCGTGACAATGATCCGCGTGATCGTGCGTGACGATGACCGCGTCGAGCGTCGTCACCTCCGCCACAAGCAACTGCTCGCGAAGATCCGGGCCGCAATCGACCAGCAGCCGCTCCGCCCCGCTCTCGATCAGCAGGGCGCTCCGCGTGCGCCGGTTCTTCGGCTCGGCCGGATCGCAGCGGCCCCAGTCGTTCCCGATGCGCGGCACGCCCGACGACGTCCCGCAGCCGAGAACGCGAAGCTTCAAGCGACCGCTTTTGTGAATAGAGTGAAGAAGTTAGCGGTTGTTGCTTCGGCCAGCTCATCGACTGGCACGCCGCGCAACTCGGCAACGAACGCCGCCGTGTCCGCGACGAACGCCGGTTCGCACGTCTTGCCCCGATTGGGCACCGGCGCGAGGAACGGTGCGTCGGTTTCGATCAGCAGTCGGTCAGCCGGAATAATCTTGGCTGTTTCCTGCAAGTCCCGAGCGTTCTTGAACGTGACGATCCCGCTCAGTGAAATGAAGAAGCCTAGGTCGAGCACCTTTCGAGCCAAGTCCGCGCTGCCGGTGAAGCAGTGCAGGACTCCGCCCACCCCGTCCTTGCTCACAGCCGCAGTGAGCAACTCGATGGTGTCGTCCTCGGCATCGCGCGTATGGACGACCAGCGGAAGGCCGGTTGTGCGGGCGGCATCGATATGCGCTTGAAACCGCTCGCGTTGCGCGGCGCGGTCGGACTTGTCGTAGAAATAGTCGAGCCCACATTCGCCGATGGCGATTACATTCGGATGCTGGGCAGCCTCGACCAGCGCCGCGGCACCAAGGTTGGGGTGAGCGTCGGCCTCATGCGGGTGGACGCCGATGCTCGCCCATACATCGGGTTCGCGATCGGCCGTGGCGACGATCGCGCCCCACTCGCTCTGTCGGGTCGAGATGTTGAGGAAGCCGGCGATCCCGCGCGCCCGAGCCGAGTTGAGGACTTCCGTCTGCCGCTCGATCAGACCCGGATAGTTGAGGTGGCAGTGGCTGTCGATCAGCCTCATGCCGCCTCCTCCTCCAAGTCCAGGCGGGGAAAGATCGGTGTCGGGGCGGCAATTGGTGTTCCGTCTGCGCCGGAGTCGACCAGGGCAATCAGCTTCGCAGCCGAGAGCGGAATGACCGGCGCTACGGCTTGCGCCAACTCGCGGATGGCAACGACCAGCGTGCCCAGCACTGCCGCCATGCGCTTCGGGTCGGTCCTGCGCAGCGCCCACGGCGCGACCGCGTCGATATAGGCGTTGCAGGCGAACACCGCGGCCATCCAAGCGTCGAGCCCGGCGGCGAATGCGAATTTCTCGAACTCGGCTGGAAGCGTTTCGCGGCAGGCGGCGCAGACGGTCGCGAGCAAGGCACGATCCTGCTCGGCCTCACCTTGCGCCGGAACAAGCCCGCCCAAATTCTTGTGAATCATGGACAGGCTGCGCTGCGCCAGATTGCCGAAGCTGTTGGCCAACTCGGCGTTGACCCGGTTGACGATCGCGTCATGGCTGTAGCTGCCGTCCTGGCCGAAGGTCACTTCCCGCAGCAGGAAATAGCGTAGCGCATCGACTCCGTAGCGATCCGCGAGCGCGATCGGATCGACGACATTGCCGACGCTCTTCGACATTTTTTCTCCGCGGCTGAGCAGAAAGCCGTGGCCGTAGATCTGCTTTGGTAGCTCGATTCCCGCGGACATCAGGAACGCGGGCCAATAGACCGCGTGGAACCGCACCACGTCCTTGCCGATCAAATGGACATTGGCCGGCCAATAGCGTTCGAACAGCTCGCCGCCGTCTGGATAACCGAGCCCGGTCAAATAGTTGGTGAGCGCATCGAGCCAGACGTACATGACGTGATCGGCGCTGCCCGGGACCTTGACCCCCCAGTCGAAGCTGGTGCGCGAGATCGACAAATCGTTGAGTCCGCCCTCGACGAAGCGAAGCACTTCGTTGCGACGGCTATCGGGCTGAATGAAATCAGGATGCGCTGCATAATGGTCGAGCAGCGGTTGCTGATAGGCGGACAATCGGAAGAACCAGCTCTCCTCCACGGTCCATTCCACCGGCGTGCCTTGTGGGGATTGTTTGCCCCCCTCTCCGCCGATGAGTTCACTCTCATCGTAGAAAGCCTCGTCGCGGACCGAGTACCACCCCTCGTAGCGCCCGAGGTAGAGATCGCCGCGCGCTTCCATGGCCTGCCAGATTGCCTGGCTGGCGCGATGATGCGCGGGTTCCGAAGTCCGGATGAATCGATCGTAATCGACCTCAAGAATATCGCACATCGCATTGAATTTTGCTGACATTTGGTTGGCATAGTCGGCTGGCTCGATACCTTCGTCCCGCGCAGCCTGAGCCATTTTCAGGCCATGTTCGTCGGTGCCGGTCTGAAAGCGGACATCCCTGCCCTGCGCGCGCTGGAAGCGGGCGATGGTATCGGCCGCGATCGCTTCATAAGCATGGCCGATATGCGGCGCACCGTTCGGGTAACTGATCGCGGTCGTGATATAATAAGGCTCGCCCATCGCCCTGCCCTAGCCGCGCGCCGGACCGCCTTCAAGGAATGCGCCTTACTCAGGGAACCGTGGCGAGGATCGATCCGAGCTGAAACACCGTTGCCGCCGGATCGAGCGAAAGGCGCGTGGCGAGTGCCGCAGTCTCGCGCGCCCGCTCGTAGGCATCGAGGGCGCGCTGCTGGCGAACACCATCTAGCGCCCGCACTTCCCGTGCGATCAACGCCGGCACCAGCTGAACGAAGGCGGCATAGCGATCCGCGGCCGATTTCCCCGCCAGCGCCTGGGACAGCTTGGAGCGCCGCGCATTGGTCGGATCGCCCTCACGCAGCAACGCCACGGCCTCCGCTTCGAGCGGCGCAAGGTCCAGTTCGGCAAAGGCCAGGGCGCGTCCGATGGAGCCACTCGCCATTGAAATCATGCGAGCAACGTCGCTCTCGCTTTTGTCCGGAAGCTCCGAGTTCAGGACGGACGTCATGGCGGCATCGTCCAATGTTCCGAAATCCAGCCTGCGGCAACGCGACCGGATGGTCGGCAGCAAGCGCCCGGGCGCATGCGCCACTAGCAGGAAAACGGTGTTCGCCGGCGGCTCCTCCAGCATCTTAAGCAGCGCGTTGGCGCCTTCGCTTTCGAGATCGTCGACGCTGTCAACGACCACCGCGCGCCACGGCGACAGCGCCGTCGTGTGGGCGAAGAACTCGCCGAGCTTGCGAACCTGCTTGACGCTGATGTTGCGGCGAAGCGCGTCGCCCTTGTCGATGCATCGTCCCCGACCGCATCGCTTCGGCGAAGCGGGCGACCGCGCGATCCTGGCCCGCGATCACAACAGGTCCGCCAGTTGGTCCAGCAATCGTTGTGTGACCTCCTCCGGCGATCCCGATGCGTCGACGAGGCGAACGCGCTCGGGCTCCGCCTCGGAGAGCGTGCGGAATGCAGCGGCGACCGCCTCGTGATAACCGCTCGCACGCCCACCGATGCGATCGGCCCCCTCGCCGTCCCGCTTTCTCGCCCGTTCGCCGCCCTCTGGAAGCGTAAGGACCAAGGTTCGGTCGGGGAACCATTCGCCGATCGCGATCCCGTTGATGTCGCGCACCGCTTCGATGCCGAGTCCGCCCGCGCCGCCCTGGTAAGCGAGGGAACTGTCGACGAAGCGGTCGCTGATCACCCATCGTCCGGCGAGCAATGCCGGGCGGATCACCTTGTCGACATGGTCGGCGCGAGCCGCGGCGAACAGCAGGGCTTCGGCCTCGGCGCCCCATCGTTCGTCCGGGCCGTTCAGCAGCAGGTCGCGAATCCGTTCGGCGCCGTCGCTTCCGCCCGGCTCGCGGGTGGTGACGACGTCGAGGCCGCGGTCGCGCAAGACCCTGGCCAGGGCGACGAGCTGGGTCGACTTGCCGACCCCTTCCCCGCCTTCAAGGGCGATGAACTGGCCGCGTCCGCCGTGCGTCGTCACGCCATTCCGAGCAGTTGCTTGAGGCCGATCCAGGCGCGAGCGAAGAAACCGGCCTCACTGACCGCCTCGCCGGCCGACAACGGCATCACCTGCGGACCATTGTCGGTGGTCACGACAAGATCGGCGACATGCTGCCCCTGAGCGATCGGCGCCATCAATGGGCCGACATAGCGGATGCGGGTCGACTTCACAGTGCCGCCGAGACCGACGGGCAGCGTCAACGCGATATCGCGCGGCGCAACTAGGCTGACGTCGCCTGCCCAACCGAGCTGAACTTTCGCTGATCCGACCTTGGCTCCCGCCTTGTACAGCGGCTTGCTCTGCCAGGCGTTGAAGCCCCAGTTCATCAGCCGAACCGCTTCCTGGATCCGCTCGTTGGTGCTCTTCATGCCGGCCATGACCGCGATCAGGCGGCGACCGTTCTGCTCGGCCGAGCCGGTAAAGCCATAGCCCGCCTCTTCGGTGTGGCCCGTCTTCAGCCCATCGGCGCCGGCCACGCGGCCGAGCAACGGGTTGCGGTTGTCCTGCGTGATATCGGCGCCCGATCCAAGCGTCTTGCCCCAGGTGAAGTTCAGCTGAGCGTAGAATTTCTTGTACAGCGCCGGGTGCCGCTCGATGCTTGCGCGGGCAAGCTTGGCAAGATCGCGCGCGGTCACAAGAGTCACGTCATTGTCGGGCCAGCCGTTCGGCGTGCCGAAATAGCTGTTGGTAAGACCAAGCTTCTTGGCCAGGGCATTCTCCTGCGCGACATAGGCGTCGGCTGTTCCACCGACGCACTCCGCAAGCACCACCGCCGCGTCGTTGCCGGACAGGGTGACGATACCGTGGAGCAGATTTTCCACGCTGACCTGCTCGTTTGGCGAGAGGAACATCGTCGAGCCGGCCGCAGGACCGTGCCACTTCTGCCAGGTCTCAGGCTGCACGGTGCACATTTTCGACAGCGACAACTGGTCCTTGTCGATCAGCTCGAAGGCGAGCTCGGTTTCCATCATCTTGGCCATTGAGGCCGGCGGCATGCGCCGGTCGGCATCCTTCGCGAGCAGCTCGGCGCCCGAGGAGAGGTCGATCAGATAGGCGATCGGCGCGGTCGTTTCGAACGGTGGCGCCGCGGCTGGAGCGGCAGTCGCGAGAGTCGCGGCGGCGATGGAAGCAAGCAGGACGGCGCGGGTCATGAGCGGTGGTCGACTCCCGAGAGGCTGGAACACGCCTCCTCTAGCTTGGGGTTGGGCGCGAGGCGAGGATTAACGCCCGGCGATCGCATCCGCGAGCAGCCCAACCGAAAGGGCGTAGAAGTTCGAGCAATTATATTCGAGGATCACCCGATAGTTTGCCGTCAGGAGATAAGCGGTCGCGTTCGGTCCATCGGGCTCGAGCAATGATGCCGGCTCCTCTTCGGGGAGCGATTTGCCGACCGGCGCCACCCCTAGCGCCCGCCACTCGCGCATCGTCAGCCACTTGCTGTGCCGTGCATAGACACGCTCGCAACGTGGTGCGACGGCAGGGTTTTTCAGCGCTGCGCGGTCGAGACCGGCGGGCGTGCGCACCGCGACACCCCAGGTCACGCCGGACTTCCATCCGGCGCTTTTGAGGAAGGTTGCGATCGACGCGAAGGCGTCCGCCTGGTTGGACCAGATGTCCGCCCTGCCATCGCCATCGCCGTCGGTGGCGAGGCGCAGCACCGCGGTCGGCATGAATTGAGGATAGCCGGTCGCCCCTGCCCAACTGCCCCGCAGCCGCGATCGCGGCGTCCCGCGATCCAGCAACTGCAGCGCGGCGACGAACTCGCCTTCAAACAATTCGCGCCGCCGTCCCTCGTAGGCCAGCGTGGCGAGCGCTTCGAGCAGGTCGAAACCGCCGGTGACAGTGCCGTAGCTCGTCTCGTGGCCAAAAATCGCCACCGGCACGGACGGCTCGACTCCGGTGCGCGCCTTGAGCGCGGAAAGCTGCGACCAATTGCTCGCGTAGACCGCACGCCCGCGATTGATCAGGTCCGCCGTTACATGCTCGCGGCGATAAGGCGCGAACGGCGGCGTCGCGTTGCGATTGAGGATATTGCCCGGTTGGGCATGATCGAGCTGGATGACGCGGCTGTTGAGCGAGAGCCACGGCACGTTCGTGCTGATCGTCGCCTCGCTCACCCCGGCACGCCTTGCCCGTGCAGCGAGTGCCAGCTTGTAAGCGGCAAAGCCCATTTGCGAACTTGTCGGATGAGCGGTCGGAAACGACAGCATCGGCGGCGGTGTTCCCGGTTGAAGGACGACGACCGGTCCTCGGAAGGTCGGCTGCGGCTGAGAGAGCACCGGCCGTGAAGGCGACGGAACCGACGCGCTCGGCGCTTCAGGCAATGGGGCGAGCGGATCGGTCTGGGCCGCGCATGGCGAAGCCGCCAAGGCGAGCGCGACGGCCCATCCGCTGAAACTATATTGACGCATCTACTCGCCCAAGACCTTTCATTCGCGCTCCGTGTATCATTGCAGCCTAGCCGCGCGCCGTAGTGCTTGCACAGCCCGCCGACGAGGCTGTAGCGGCGATCCGTGAGGATGGGTGGCCGAGTGGTTGAAGGCACCGGTCTTGAAAACCGGCGTGGGTGAAAGCTCACCGTGGGTTCGAATCCCACCCCATCCGCCAGTGCAACCTTTGGCGGCGCAGCAGCGACAGTGCCATGCAGCTGATGAGTGCAGTGAGAAGAAGTCCTTCGATCGCTTCGCTGCGGTTGAGAGATGGCGTGATTGGGCTGCCGAGAAACGCATCGCTCGCATGCAGTGACGAGGCGCGCAGCGCGACAAAGTCGAGAAGCAGCGCGAGCAAGATGGCGACGATCGTGGCCGCGCGATCTCGAAGCGCCAGTCGGCGCATGATCGCAAGGGCGACCGCACCCTGGACGATCGCGAATGCAGCGACGGCGGCGATCTGCAGTTCCTGTCGCGAGCCGTAAAGGCCGAGCGCGGCAAGTTCGGTGCGCAGATACCCAGCGAGCGAGAGGAACAGGCGCGTTATCCGTGCCGCACACAGCAGGAGGAAAACGCCGGCCACGACAAGCCAGAACCAAGACAGCGGGCGTTCGGGGACAGTGCTCCGGCGAGAGCGCGAGCAAGCCGCGGCGAGGACTGAGGCGGCGAGATAGAGCGCGTTGAGAAGCAAGGGGGCCGTCACCCGATCCTTCGTGACCGATAATCGCGGCCCTGCCCAGCGCGATCGGGGTGGCGCGCGCATTCTCGCTTCGCTACAGCGCCCGCTCTTCTCATCACCGGAGCATGATCGACGTGGGCGAGCCTTCCATCCAGCCGTTCGATTGGGCCGATCCGTTCGATCTCGAAGCACAGCTCACCGACGAGGAACGGCTGGTTCGCGATACTGCGGAGGGCTATGCGCAGGAACGGCTTCAGCCGCGCGTCACCGGCGCCTATCTCGAAGAAAAGTTCGACCGCGAGATTCTACGCGAGATGGGCACCCTCGGCCTGATCGGCGCGACAATTCCGGAGACCTACGGCGGCGCGGGCCTGGGCTATGTCAGCTACGGCCTGATCGCCCGCGCGGTGGAGCGGGTCGACAGCGGCTATCGCTCGGCGATGTCGGTGCAAAGCTCGCTCGTGATGTATCCGATCTTCGCCTACGGCTCGGAAGAACAGCGGCGTAAATATCTGCCGCAACTCGCAAAAGGCGAGCTGGTCGGCTGCTTCGGCTTGACCGAGCCCGATGCCGGCTCCGACCCTGGCGGCATGCACACGCGCGCCGAGAAGACACCCACCGGCTATCGCCTGTCCGGCGCGAAGATGTGGATCACCAATTCGCCGATCGCCGACCTGTTCGTCGTCTGGGCGAAGAGCGACGCACACGGCGGAAAGATCCGCGGCTTCGTGCTCGAGAAGGGGATGAAGGGCCTCAGCGCGCCCCAAGTGAAGCAGAAGCTCTCACTCCGCGCCTCGATCACCGGCGAGATCGTGATGGACGGTGTCGAAGTCGGCGAGGACGCCCTGCTGCCGAACGTCGAAGGACTAAAGGGGCCGTTCGGCTGCCTGAACCGCGCGCGCTATGGTATCGGCTGGGGGTCGATGGGCGCGGCTGAAGCCTGCTACGCCGCCGCTCGCCAATATACCCTCGACCGCAAGCAGTTCGGGCGCCCCCTCGCCGCGACCCAGCTGGTCCAACTGAAACTTGCCAATATGGTGACGGAAATTACGCTCGGGCTGCAGGGGGCGCTGCGGGTCGGACGTCGCTTGGAGGAAGGGACGCTGATCCCGGAATCGATCAGTCTGCTGAAGCGCAACAACTGCGGCAAGGCGCTCGATATCGCCCGGATCGCCCGCGACATGCACGGTGGCAACGGCATCAGCGCCGAGTTCCAGGTGATGCGCCACGCCGCCAACCTCGAAACGGTCAACACCTATGAGGGGACGCATGACGTCCACGCCCTGATCATGGGCCGCGCGATCACCGGATTGGCCGCCTTCTAGCGGTCACCGCCGCCGCCAGAACAGGGCGATCAGCTCGTCGCGATAAACCGCGTCGGGCTCGCGAACGAAGCCAAGGCGCTCGGCGAGCCGCATCGACTTGGCGTTTTCGATCGAAATGATCGCCGGAATATCGGTCGGCGCGAGCGCGCCATCGATCCACGCGAGCGCGGCACGGCAAGCCTCTCCCGCAATGCCCTGACCGTGCACGGAGGTGTCGAACACCCAGCCCATTTCTGGAGCGCCGCTGATGTCCGGCACCATGCCGCGCTCGAAATCGGCGAAGCCGACCTGGCCGACGAGACGGTGATCGGCCTTTTGCTCGACTGCCCAATAGCCGTAGCCGAGCAGCGGCCACTGCCCGACCGCCATCGTCAAGCGGCGCCAGCTATCCTCGCGGTTGAACGAATGGCCACCGAGATGGCGCACGACGTCGCGGTCGGCAAGCGTCGCCGCGTGCGCGTCAAGGTCCTCCCGCCGAAATGCGCGCAGGATCAGCCGCTCCGTCTCGATGCACGGGGCGGAGCTGACGGGAACCGGCGCTGGTGCTCCCAAGTGAAGGACGTGGAGCGCGTCAGGCGCTCCCGTGCGCTTCACTTTTTGCCGAGGGTAAGACCGCCGAAACGCTTGTTGAAGCGAGCGACCTGGCCGCCGGTGTCGAGCAGGCGCGAATTGCCGCCGGTCCACGCCGGGTGGGCCGTCGGATCGATGTCGAGGGTCAGCGTGTCGCCTTCCTTGCCCCACGTCGAGCGCGTCTGGTAGGTCGTCCCGTCGGTCATTTGGACCGTGATCATGTGATAGTCCGGGTGGGTCCCGCTTTTCATCGTCTTATTCCTTGTGAGGTGGCTGGTTTCCGACCAGCCGGTTCAAGCCGCGCGCCCTAGCCGAGGGTGCTCCGCTTGACAAGGTTGCTCTGGCTTCGCAGAGGCAGCGAAGGACTTGGGTTCCGGCGGCGAAAGCCGCCGGCGAAGAGGAAGCCGGCGAACATCCGGCACTGTGCCCGCAACTGTAAGTGGTCCGCATCGGGCCGCGAAGTCAGATACTGGCCCTTGTCCGTCGTTTGTCCCTCGGCCGGGTCCAGCCGCGGGCGGAGGGCCGGCATCCGCCTCCCCTTTCGTGACGACAGGTCATGAACAGGAGGACGCCCGTGCTCGATATGCCACCGCCAATTGCGACCCCCGCTCCGATCATCGTCACCGCTTCCCGCGTTGCCGAGACGCCCGACACGACCATTGCCAGCGTGTCGGTGATCGACCGACTGACCATCGAGCGGCTCGGCGCGCCGCTGGTCAGCGACTATCTGCGGCTGCTGCCGTCCGCTGCGGTGGCGGTGAGCGGCCCGGCGGGATCGCTGACCGAGGTGCGCATCCGCGGCGCGGAGGCAAACCACACGCTGCTGTTCATCGACGGCATCCGCGCCAACGATCCCGCTGCGGGCAACACGCCCCGCTTCGAGCTGCTCAACGCGGATATTGCCTCGCGGATCGAGATGGTCCGGGGACCGCAATCGGCGCTGTGGGGATCGGAAGCGATCGGCGGCGTCATTGCGGTCGAAGGCGACCCGGCGGCGCGGACAGGCGGGACGCTGCTGACCGAGGGCGGGTCGTTCGATACGTGGCGGGGCGCCGCAGCGGCGAGCTATGCGGGCGACCGGCTGCATGCAGCGCTTGCCGTTGCCGGTCAGACCTCGCGTGGGACGGACGCGTTCGACGGCACCGGCGATCGCGACGGCTATGACAATGCCAGCTTGCGAACACGCGTGACGTGGCGGGTAGCGCCCAAGCTGGTCCTCGGCGCAACGGGGGTCGCGACCTCGGGCCTTAGCGAGTTCGACGGCTATTCGCCTGTTTTCCCCTACTCGCACGTCGATACGCTCGACAACACGCGGAACAGGCTTGGCGCGGTCCGCGCATGGGCGGATGCCGGAGAGCCGAACGATCTGTTGTCGGCCACTGTTTCCGCGAGCCTTCTTGGGTCAAGCAATATCAATCGCCTGGATCGGCACGAAATCAACCGCACGCGCGCGCAGCGACGGACCATCGGCGCCGAGCTGCGCAACCATCTTCAATTCGGTGACTTCGATCAGCGCATGATCGTGGCTCTAGAGCAGGAGGATGAGAATTTCCACGCACGTGACGTCGATTATGGTGGATCATCGAATCAAGACCGTACTCGGCGGCACCGCTCGGTTACTGCTGAGTGGCGTGCGCAATGGCGCTTACTCACCGGCGACGTCGCGGTACGCAGGGACTTGTTCAACCGCTTCCGGGACGCAACGACCGTCCGCACGTCGCTGCTCGCGAAGGTGGGCGGCGGGTTCGAACTGACGGGCTCCTACGGGGAGGGCATCGCCCAGCCTACCTTCTTCGACCTTTATGGATTTGCTCCCGCCTACTTCGTCGGCAATCCTAATCTCGGACCCGAACGTTCGCGCGGGTTCGAAGGATCGGTGCGGTGGCACGGCG
>JAIVIZ010000096.1 GCA_020200315.1 Sphingomonadales bacterium
GCCTCGAGGCGCAGCTGGAAGCGCGCGTGCTGATGATGAGCACCAACAACATCCTGTCGCCCGCCAACGGCAAGCCGATCATCGTCCCGTCGCAGGACATGGTTCTCGGCCTTTACTACCTCAGCATCGAGAAAGAGGGTGAGCCGGGCGAGGGCATGATGCTGACCGACATGACCGAGGTGCATCAGGCCCTCGCGGCCGGCGCGGTCACGCTGCACTCGAAGATTGTCAGCCGCGTTCCGCAGACCGACGAGGCCGGCAAGCAATATATGAAGCGCTTCGAGACGACGCCAGGCCGCATGCTGCTCGGCGAGACGCTCCCGAAGAGCCACAAGGTGCCGTTCGAGACCGTCAACCGCCTGCTGACCAAGAAGGAGATCGGCGACGTCATCGACATCGTCTATCGCCATACCGGCCAGAAGGAGACGGTGCTGTTCGCCGACGCGATCATGTCGCTGGGCTTCCGCCACGCGTTCAAGGCCGGCATCAGCTTCGGCAAGGACGACATGGTCATCCCGCAGGCGAAGGTATCACTCGTCGACGAGACCCGCGCCCTGGTGAAGGACTATGAGCAGCAGTATCAGGACGGCCTCATCACCCAGCAGGAAAAGTACAACAAGGTGATCGACGCCTGGTCGCGTTGCGGCGACCGCGTGGCGAGCGAGATGATGAAGGAAATCTCGTCGGTAAAGACCGGCGAGGATGGCCGCGAGCTGCCGATCAACTCGATCTACATGATGGCCCACTCGGGCGCTCGGGGTTCGCAGGCGCAGATCAAGCAGCTTGCCGGCATGCGCGGCCTGATGGCCAAGCCGTCGGGCGAGATCATCGAAACGCCGATTATCTCGAACTTCAAGGAAGGCCTGACCGTCCTTGAATATTTCAACTCGACTCACGGCGCCCGCAAGGGTCTTGCCGATACGGCGCTCAAGACCGCCAATTCGGGTTACCTCACTCGCCGCCTCGTCGACGTGTCGCAGGACTGCGTCGTCGCGGAGGAGGATTGCGGGACCGATCAGGCGCTCGAGATGCGCGCGATCGTCCAGGGCGGCGCGGTGATCGCCTCGCTCGGCGACCGGGTTCTGGGCCGGACCACGGCCGAGGACATCGTCGATGGGAAGACCAACAAGGTGGTCATCCCCGAGGGGACGTTGCTCGACGAGGCGATGGTCCTCAGGATCGAGGAGATCGGCCTTCAGGCGATGAAGATCCGTTCGCCTTTGGTCTGCGCCTCCAAGCAGGGCGTGTGCGGCAAGTGCTACGGGCGCGATCTCGCCCGCGGCACGCCGGTCAATATCGGCGAAGCGGTCGGCGTGATTGCCGCCCAGTCGATCGGCGAGCCGGGCACCCAGTTGACGATGCGGACCTTCCACATCGGCGGCGCGGCGCAGCTCAACGAGCAATCGAACCTCGAAGCGCCGGTCGACGGCACGATCGAGTTCCGCGACATGCCGACGATCACCGACCCGCGCGGCCGGCACATCTCGCTGTCGCGCTCGGGCGAACTCGCCATCCTCGACATGGATGGCCGCGAGCTGTCCACCCACCGCGTGCCTTACGGTGCCCATCTCCTGTGCGAGAGCGGCCATATCGTCAGCCGCGGCGATCGTATCGCCGAGTGGGATCCGTCGTTCGCGCCGGTGATCACCGAAAAGGCCGGCGTCGTGAAATACCAGGACGTGATCGACAATCGCACGCTGTCCGAACAGACGGACGAGTCGACCGGTATTTCGCAGCGCGTGATCATGGATGACGTCGCCAAGTCGAAGAAGGAGGATCTTCGTCCTCGCCTCACCCTGACCGGTGCCGACGCGGCGGAGGCGGGCGTCTATCGCCTGGTTCCGGGCGCGATCATCGCCGTCGAGGATGGTGCGACGGTCGAGGCCGGCGAAGTGCTGGCGCGGCTTCCGCGCGAAGCAGCCCGGACCCGCGACATCACGGGCGGTCTGCCGCGCGTGGCGGAGCTGTTCGAGGCGCGCAAGCCGAAGGAAAACGCGATCATCGCCCGGGTCTCCGGCAAGGTCAGCTTCAAGAAGGACTATAAGGCGAAGCGCAAGATCGTGATCATTCCCGACGACGGGTCGGAAGAGGTCGCGTACCTGGTGCCCAAGTCGAAGGTGATCGACGTTCAGGAAGGCGACTACGTCAAGCGCGGCGACAACCTCGTCGGCGGTTCACCGGACCCGCATGACATTCTGGACGTGCTCGGCGTCGTTGCACTCGCCGAATATCTTGTCAGCGAGATCCAGGAGGTCTATCGACTCCAAGGCGTGAAGATCAACGACAAGCATATCGAAGTGATCGTCCGCCAGATGCTGCAGAAGGTCGAGATCACCGACGGTGGCGACACCGTTCTCCTCGCCGGCGAGCAGGTCGATCGCGACGAGATGGACGAAGCCAACGCCAAGCTCGAGAAGAAGCAGAAGAAGGCGGAGGGTAAGCCCGTCCTGCTCGGCATCACCAAGGCGTCGCTGCAGACCCGCAGCTTCATCTCGGCGGCGTCTTTCCAGGAAACCACGCGGGTGCTCACCGAGGCTTCTGTCCAGGGCAAGATCGATACGCTCAACGGCCTCAAGGAGAATGTCATCGTCGGACGGCTGATCCCGGCGGGCACCGGCGCCGGCATGAGCCGGATGCGCGTCGCGGCGACGAGCCGCGACACGGCGCTCAGGGCCGCGCAGAAGCGCTTCCAGGAAGCGCTGATCGCGCCCGACACCGCAGCCGAAGAACATGCCGCCGAACTGGCGCAGGGACCCGAGGCCGCGATGGGCAACGATCCGCTCGGCGAAGTGGCGATGTCCGGCCATGGCAGCGATGCCGACGCCGGGGATTATCTTCAGAGCTAGGCGTCGGAGAGAGATCGGACGAAAAAAGCCCCGCGCGTCCTCGGACCCGCGGGGCTTCTTTTTGCCTGATCGAAAGCCGCCCAACGAGCGGCCTCAGATCAATGCATGGCATTCTCGGTTGCGTTGGCGGCAGAGCTGACGTCGGCGCCCATGCCGCGAACGGTGTTGCACGCCGCCAAGGCGAGCGAGCCGCCGATCAGCGCCAGGGTGACAATCTTGCGAACCATGTGTTTCCTCCGTGAACGGTCAGGAGGTCATGATTCAAAAGCCCGCCGGCTGTCCAGAGTCTGAACGAGCCGGCGAGCGAATTTTTCTCCCGTCCTCTACCCTCGCGTTTGCGTCGGTTTCGGACAGCAGCTTTTAGTGGATCGCATTCTCGGTCGCGTTGGCCGCCGAATTGACGTCCTTCGCCGCGCCGCGAACCGTGTTGCATGCCGCCATCATCAGGCCGCTGCCGATCAGGACGACCGTTACAATCTTGCGCACCATCTTGCTTCTCCCTTGGATTCCACGCCGGAGCACCAACCGCACATGCGGGCCGCCGATCCTAGCGGGTCAACAACGCCCATCCACGCGGTCGGGTCCATTACGGGAGCGGTTCATTTGCCGGTAACGTCACACAGCAATTGGCGCGGCAATCGACGGATGCGCGTCATAGCCTTCGAAGACGAAATCCTCCGGTTCATAGCCGTCGATCGGCTGGCCCCTGTCCTTCAGTAGCAGGCGCGGCAGCATCCGCGGTGCGCGCGTCAGTTGCAGCCGCGCCTGGTCAAGATGGTTCGAGTAAAGGTGGACGTCGCCCCCGGTCCACACGAACGTGCCCGGCTGCAGGCCGCAGTCGCGCGCCAGCATGTGGGTAAGCAGCGCGTAGCTCGCGATGTTGAACGGCACGCCGAGGAACAGGTCGGCGCTCCGCTGGTAGAGCTGCAGATTGAGCCGACCGGCCGCGACCTGCGTCTGGAACAGGCAGTGGCAGGGAGCGAGCGCCATGCGCTCGATCTCGCCCGGGTTCCAGGCGGTGACGATCTGGCGGCGTGACGAAGGATCGCGTTCTATAATCGCGATGAGCTCGCGGATCTGGTCGATGTGCTGGCCGTCGGCCGTCTCCCAATCGCGCCATTGCTTGCCGTAGACCGGGCCGAGCTCGCCCTGCTCGTCTGCCCATTCGTCCCAGATGCTGACCTTGCGCTCCTGCAGCCAGCGGACGTTGGTGTCGCCGTTGAGGAACCACAGCAGCTCGACGATGATCGAGCGGAGATGGAGCTTCTTGGTGGTCAGCAGGGGGAAGCCTTCCGCCAGATCGAAGCGCATCTGCGCCCCGAACAGGGATAGCGTGCCGGTGCCGGTGCGGTCCTGCTGCTCGATGCCTCTGTCCAGCACCTGGCGCATCAGTTCGAGATATTGCTGCATCGGACGAGCCTAGCCGGACGCGCGCTCCGCTCCAAGATCAACCAACGGATGCCAAGCGCGTTGCAGCAGGATGGAGTCCTCCGGATGAGCGGCTGGAAAGGATCGGCGGGGCGCCACGGCAAGCGGCGGAAAGGCCGATGCAAATCATCCGGATTCAGCCCCCACCCCCTGCCCGGCCAGCCCCGCGCCACACCCGTGTGTCGGGTGCTTCTCCTCCAAAGGCCACGCTCAAATCGCTCCCGGTGTCACCCCGGCCGGTCCCGACACCTCCCGCCCCCGCCGAGGCACCGGTCGCGACCACGAGCGCCGGCAGCGGCGATTCCATCGGTGCGGGAGCCGGCAGTGGTGCGGGAGGAAACGGGCCTGGCGGTGGCGGGGACCCTGCCCGTCACGCGGTGTGGATCGGCGACGACCTCACCGATCGCTACTACCCCGAGGCGGCCAAGCGCGCCCGACTGCAAGGCGTCGTCGAGGTTCGCTACACCGTTAGGGTCGACGGCTGGGTGCGCGGCTGTCAGGTCGATCATGTCAGCGGCGATGCCGAACTCGGCCGACTGACCTGCGCATTGGTGGAACAGCGCCGCCTCTACGATCCCGCCCTCAACGCATTGGGAGAACCGGTTGAGGAGCTCGCGGGCCGACGCTTCCGATTCGTACTGCGGCCGCACCGCTCGTGACGGTCAAGCCTTCGAACGCAGCTTCGCGATCGTCGTTGCGTTGCTGATCACCTCGACGTCGGTGATGCAGTGGAGCAGGCGGATGCCGTTGCGTGCCCTCGCCCGTTCGAGCGCCGGGGCGAAATCTTCCGTGCGCTCGACCCGTTGGGCCCAGCCGCCATAGGCCTCCGCCAACTTGACGAAATCGGGATTGGCGAGCTTCGTGGCGCTGATCCGCTCCGGATACTCGCGCTCCTGGTGCATCCGGATCGTGCCATAGGCGCCGTTGTCGACAACGACGACCAACAGGTCCGCGCCGTGCTGCGCCGCCGTCGCCAGTTCCTGCCCGTTCATCAGGAAATCGCCGTCGCCTGCAACGCATACCACGGTCCGGTCGCGGAAGCGAAGCGCTGCGGCGACGGCGGCGGGCAGGCCGTAGCCCATCGTGCCGCTGGTCGGCGCCAGCTGGCATGGGGTTGGTCCGTAGCGCCAATAGCGGTGCCACCAGCCCGAGAAATTGCCCGCGCCGTTGCAGATGATCGTGTCGGTCGGCAGTGCCTCGCGCATCGCCGCGACGCACGGGCCCAAGTCCATCTTGACCCCCTCGCGTGGCTTGGGCTCGCTCCATGCAAGCCACTCTTCATGCGCTTCGCGCCCGGCCGAGAAGCGGACTAGATCCGGGTCCTCCCACTCGTCCACCATCTGCGCGAATTCGCCCATATCGCTGACGATCGGCAGGTCGGCGCGATAGACGCGGTCAAGCTCGTTCGGATCGGGATGGATGTGGACCAGTGTCTGGCCGGGATGGTCGGGTGAGATCAGCTTGTAGCCGTCGGTCGTCGACTCGCCGAGCCTAGCCCCGACGACCAGCAACAGGTCCGCCTCGCGGATTCGCTGCTGGAGTTTGGGGTTCGGGCCATAGCCGAGATTGCCGGCATAGACCGGGCAAGCATTGTCGATTGCATCCTGCCGGCGAAAGGCGGCGGCGACCGGAATGCCGTGGCGATCGGCGAAGCGCGCGAAATGATGCGCCGCGCATGGACTCCAGTCGGCGCCGCCGATGATTGCGACCGGCGCCGCAGCCTCGCGCAGCAGCGCGAACATCGCCTCGACCGCACCGGGGTCGGGCATCTCGGCCACGGGCGCGAGCCGCGGGCGGTCGAGCGCCTCGACTTCGTCGCGCAGCATATCCTCGGGAATGGCGAGCACGACCGGTCCGGGTCGTCCGGCCGTCGCCATGCGATAGGCGCGCGCGACATATTCGGGAATGCGCCGCGCATCGTCGATCCGCGCGGCCCACTTGGCGATCGGCGCGAAGAAGGCGGGGAGATCGACCTCCTGGAACCCCTCGCGATCGCGATCGGCGCGGTCGAGATCGCCGACGAACAGGATCATCGGCGTCGAATCCTGCATCGCCACATGCACTCCGGCCGAAGCATTGGTCGCCCCCGGCCCCCGCGTGACGAAGGCCACGCCGGGCCGCCCGGTCATCTTGCCGTCGGCGTCAGCCATATAGGCGACCCCGCCCTCCTGACGGCAGACGACGATGTCGATTTCGGGCGTGTCGTGGAGGGCGTCGAGGACCGCGAGGAAGCTTTCGCCCGGCACGGTGAACACCCTGTCACACCCTTGGGCGACAAGCTGATCAACAAGAATGCGACCACCGGTGCGAAGGAGAGAGGTCATAAAGCCGGCGTTACCCCTCCCTGCAAGGGAGGGGCAAGGGGTGGGTGCGAGCGCAAGCGAGCTCTGCTATCTCCTTGGGAAATGAAGCGCGTTGACGAAACTCTCACGCGGGACGCACGCGATCTGCGCAATAACGCCACACACGCCGAGAGAGTCCTGTGGCGGCTGCTCTCGCGCTATCGTCCCCGGTTCACTCGGCAGCTTGTGGTCAGCTCATACATCGTCGATCTGGCCTGTCGCGAAGCAAAGGTGGCCATAGAGGTGGATGGTGGCCAACACGGCAAGACGCTGGTCTATGATGCCCGGCGGACCGCATTCCATGCGCAGAGCGGCTAGGAGGAGCCCACCCCCAGCCCCTCCCTTTCAGGGAGGGGAGAGTTAGGAAGCCCCGCTCACGCAACAATTCCCCTCCGTGAAGGGAGGGCGGGGGTGGGTGCGAGCACGCTCCCTTCACGCCTGATGAATCGCCTTCACTACCTGATACGTCTCCAACCCTTCCTTGCCGCCTTCGCTGCCGAAGCCTGAATCCTTCACCCCGCCGAACGGTGCATCCGCGCTGGAGATGGCAAAGGTGTTGATCCCGACCATCCCCGCCTCGATCGCGTCGCCGAGCAGGTTCGCGCGCCGGCCGTTCTCGGTGAACGCGAACGCGGCCAACCCATAGGGCAGGCGGTTGGCTTGGCTGACCGCCTCGTCGAAATCCTTGAACGGGCGAGTCACGGCAACCGGGCCGAACGGCTCGTTGTTCATGATCTCCGCCTCGACCGGCACGTCGGCAAGCAACGTCGGGCGATAGAAGAACCCGCCTTCGCCCGGCTCGCCCCCGACGACGACGCGGGCGCCGCGCCGGCGGGCATCGTCGACCAGCGCCTCGACCGCGCCGGGGCGTCGCGCGTTAGCGAGCGGACCCATCCGGGTTCCCGCCGTCAGGCCGTCGCCCATCGTCACCTTGGCCGTCCGCTCGCCGAAGCCCTTCACGAACGCGTCGTAGATGCCCTCCTGCACATAGAAACGCGTCGGCGAGACGCACACCTGGCCGGCGTTGCGGAATTTCTGCGGGACGACCATGTCGAGCGTCTTGTCGAGGTCGCAATCGTCGAAGATCAGCACCGGCGCATGGCCGCCAAGCTCGAGCGTCAGCCGCTTCAGCCCGTCGGCGGCAAGCTTCATCAGATGCCTGCCGACCGGGACCGATCCGGTGAAGCTGACCTTGCGCACGATTGGCGAGGCGAGCAAATGCCTGCTGACCGCGTCCGGCACCCCGTGGACCAGCTGGAACACCCCCTTGGGCAGGCCCGCATCGTCGAGCGCGCGGGCGACCGCGCCGGTGCTCCCTGGCGTCTCCTCCGGCGGCTTTGAAATTACCGAGCATCCCGCGGCGAGCGCCGCCGCCACCTTCTTCGCCAGCAGATAGATTGGGAAGTTCCACGGCGTGAAGGTCGCGACCACGCCGACCGGCTGATGAACGACCATCGAGCGCTGCCCGGTGGGCCGGACCAGCAGCCGGCCGTAATCGCGAAGGATTTCCTCGGCGTACCAGTCGAACATTTGCGCCGCGCCGGCAACCTCGCCGCGCGCCTCGGCCAACGGCTTGCCCTGCTCCTGCGTCAGCAGGATGGCGATATGGTCGGACCGATCGCGGATCAGCGCCGCCGCCTTGTGGAGGATCGCGCCGCGCGCATCGGCGTCGGTTGCGCGCCAGGCCGGGAGCGCCCGCTCCGCCGCCGCCAGCGCCTCGTCGAGGTCGGCCTCGCTCGCCATCGGCAGCTGGGCGATGCCGCCCCCGGTCGCCGGGTTGACAACGGTGAACTCGTCGCGCCCCTCGCCGGTGCGCCACCCGCCGTCGATGAACAGTTGCAGGTCTGCGTCATAGGTCATGGCAGCGCAGATAGGCCTCCCTTTGCCCAAGGAAAACCCCCCGCTTGAACGCGTCCCGCCCGCTCGCTAGGCGTGCGTCAAAGGGAGACGACGATGACCAAGCATGAACTGGCGACGAAGATGCAGGACGCCGGCGCGTTCCTGCCCGGCAAGAAGGTCAAAATCGATTTTGGCGGCAGCGACGGCGCGCTGATGCTCGACGGCGTCGATCAAACGGTGGGCGAGGAGGATGGTGTCGCCGACACGACGATCAAGGTCAGCTGGGACGACTGGCAGGCGCTGTCGTCGGGACAGCTCGACGGCATGACCGCCTTCATGACCGGCAAGCTCAAGGTCGAGGGCGACATGTCTAACGCGATGCAGCTGCAGAGCGTGCTCGGGAAATTGCGAGGGTGATTACCAGTCCCTCTCCCCTTGCGGGAGAGGGAGGGAGCCGCGTAGCGGCGGAAGGGAGAGGGGACAGTTGCTCGCTGAGTCCCCTCTCCCCAACCCCTCTCCCGCAGAGGGGAGAGGGGCTATGAAACGATGCAGAAAATCTACTCCGACGCGGCCGCTGCCCTCGACGGCCTGCTCCACGACCGCATGACCATCGCCTCGGGGGGATTCGGGTTGTGCGGCATTCCGGAACGGCTGATCGACGCAATCGTCGCCTCGGGGGTAAAAGGCCTGACCATCGCCTCCAACAACGCCGGCATCGATAACGAAGGGCTCGGCAAACTGCTGCGCTCGCGGCAGGTCGCCAAGATGATCTCCTCCTATGTTGGCGAGAATAAGGAGTTCGAGCGGCAATATCTCGCCGGGGAGCTTGAGGTCGAATTCTGCCCTCAGGGCACGCTCGCCGAGCGGATGCGCGCGGGCGGTGCCGGCATTCCCGGCTTCTATACCAAGACCGGCGTGGGCACGAAGGTCGCCGAGGGCAAGGAAGTCAAATCGTTCGACGGCGAGGAGTATATTCTCGAACGCGGCATCCGCACCGACCTATCGATCGTCAAAGGCTGGAAAGCCGACGAGAGCGGAAACCTCATGTTCCGCAAGACCGCCCGCAACTTCAATCAGCCGGCGGCGACCTGCGGCAAGGTTTGCGTCGCCGAAGTCGAGGAGATCGTGCCCGTCGGCAGCCTCGATCCGGACTGCATCCACCTGCCGTCGATCTACGTCAACCGCCTGATCTGCGGCGCGCCCTACGACAAGAAGATCGAGTTCCTGACCGTTCGCGAGAGGGAAGCCGCCTGATGGTTTGGGATCGCAACCAGATGGCCGCCCGCGCCGCGCGGGAACTCAAGGACGGCTATTATGTCAACCTCGGCATCGGCATTCCGACGTTGGTTGCCAACAATATTCCGGAGGGCATGACGGTCACGCTGCAGAGCGAGAACGGCATGCTCGGGATCGGCCCCTTCCCTTACCCGGACGAAGTCGACCCCGACCTTATCAACGCCGGCAAGCAGACCGTCAGCGAGCTTCCGCAGACCGCCTATTTCAGCTCGGCCGACAGTTTCGCGATGATCCGCGGCGGCCACATCGCTCTCGCCGTGCTCGGCGCGATGGAAATCAGCGAGGGCGGCGACATCGCCAACTGGATGATTCCGGGCAAGATGATCAAGGGCATGGGCGGCGCGATGGACCTGGTTGCCGGCGTCAAGCGGATCATCGTCGTGATGGAGCACACGGCGAAGGACGGCAGCCCCAAGTTCATCCCCGCCTGCACCCTGCCGCTGACCGGCAAGAATGTCGTCGACATGATCGTCACCGATCTCGCGGTGTTCGAGCGGACCGATCACCGAAGTCCCTTCAAGCTGATCGAAACCGCGCCCGCCGTCACCCGCGATGAGGTGCGCACCAAGACCAGCGCTCAGTACGAGGAATAGCCATGCTCCGATCGACGCTCGCCTTAACCGCCATTGCAATCGCTACTTCGGCGAGCGCCGCCGACCGGCCCGCCATCAGCCTCACCCGGCTCGATTGCGGCAGCGCGCTGATCAAGGACTTCAACAGCTTCTTTTCCGACACGCTCGAATATCCGTCGGGACCCCGGCGGATCACCGACAGCTGCTACGTCATCCGCCACAGCCGTGACATCCTTCTCTGGGACACCGGCTTCCCAGCGGCGCTCAAGGGCAAGCCGATGGACATGGGCGCGCTGATCGCGTCGATCGACAGGACCATCCCGGAACAGCTTGCGGTCATGGGGCTCAAGCCGTCCGACATCACCATCGTCGGCATCAGCCACATGCACGGCGACCACACCGGCCAGGCGGTGGACTTTCCGGCGGCGAAGCTCCTGATCGGCAAGGCCGATTTTGACCTCACCAAGGGTCCCAAGGATCCGTTCGGGCCGTGGCGCGGCGCCGGCGCCAAGGTGCAGACGATGCACGGTGGCGACATCGACGTGTTCGGCGACGGCAGCGTCATAGCGCTCAACATGCCCGGCCACACGCCCGACCATATGTCGCTGCTGGTCAGACTAGCGTCCGGCAACGTGCTGCTGACCGGCGACCTTTATCACGCAACCGAGGCGCGCCAGATGCGGGGCGTGCCGCCGTTCAACACCAGCCGCGCCGATACGCTCGCCTCGATCGACCGGTTCGAACGGCTGGCAAAGCATTACAATGCCAAGGTCGTCATCCAGCACGAACCGCGCGACATCGCCAAGCTGCCGGCCTTCCCCGCCTCGCTGAAGTAGAACTACCGCGCGGCGGTCTGCGCCAGCAGCCGGGCGCCCCCGTCGCGATGGTAGATGTCGTCGCGAAACGCGATCTGGCCATTCTCCGGCGCCGCCGTCAGATAGGTCACATAGACCGGCACCGGGGTCGGCACCGGCACCTTTTGTTCGGGCTTCTTGGAGGCCGTGGTCGGCTGCTTGCCGAACAACCATTTCGCTAGCCGGTTTGCCGCCTGCAGGCGAATGCAGCCGCCGCTGCGCATCCGCGCCGGCTCCGCGAACAGGCTCTTGTCGTCGGTGTCATGAAGGTAGATGCCCATGTCGTTGGGAAACATGAATTTGATCCGGCCCATGCTGTTGTCGGGTCCCGGCAGCTGGCGCATGCGAAGGTCGGGCATCCGTCCCGCCGCAACCGCTTGCCAGTCGATCGTTTTGGGGTTCAGCCGCTTGGGATTGTCGCCCCAGTCGCTCAGCACTTCGTAGTGCGCCTTGGTAAGATAGGAGAGGCCGTCGCTGACGACATGCGGCGCGAGCCGAGTGGCGGCGAGATCGGGCGGCACGTTCCAATAGGGATTGAGGATTGCATAGCGAATGATGCCGGCGAGCATCGGCGTCGGATTGTCCGGACGACCGACGACGACCCGCATCATATCCTTCACCTCGCCATTTTCAATCATGTAGAGCCGCGCCGCCGCCGCGTCGACGAGGACGTAGCGGCCACCTTGCAATGCCCCCGGAAGGGCCCGCGCGCGTTCCAGGTTGACGCGCAGCACCTGCGCCTGACGCGGGTCAGCCTGTGCCCGCACGGCTTGGCGCAGGGCGACATAGGCCGGGCTCATCCACGGCATGGCGTCAAGCCATGCCGACAGCGACGGCGCCTTCGCCGCGGCGTCGAGCAGCAGGCCGGCGCTCGGCAGCGTCGGATAGGCCGCGCGATCGGCGAACTTCATCTCGTTGCCGCGGACGTTGCGCATGTCGCGCGAGACGGCGACCAGCGTTTGCGACAGCAGGAAGTCGGCCTTGGCGAGATCCTTGGGGTTGCCTCCGAACGCCCCGCGCACCGCTCCTTCCAGGTTGCGCACGCGGTACGCGTCCGGATCCAGCCCATCGATCCGCGCGCTTCGCACCAGCTCGATCAGTTGCTGCGCCTCGGGCCGAAGCTGACCGTTATCGACCCACAGCGTTTGCGGCCCATGATAGCGCTGCCAGGCGGCGACCTCCGCCTGCGCGCTCTTGAAGCTCTGCGCGGTACGAGCCCAAGCCGGCACTGGGCTGATCGCCAGGCTCATTGCCAAGGCGAGCGCTCCTGCCCCTCGAACAACTCGCGCCGGCCCCATTGAGGGACCGGCGCCGGCATACCGCAACTTACTCATCTCGACGTTCGACCTCGTCAGCCGCGCTCGCCACGCGCCGGGGGCGGCGCGGCGGGCATCGGCATTGGGGCGCTCGCCGGCTGGGCCGTGGGAGCACCCGGATAATATTGGCCATTGTAGACATAGCCGTCCGGCTGGCCATCGCCATTGTTGTCGGCCCAGACCGCGCCGGCAAGGCCGCCTACCGCGGCACCGATGACTGCACCCTGAAGAACGCTGACGCCCGGAATGAGCGCGCCAGCCGCCGCGCCGAGCGCCGCGCCGCCCACCGCACCCGTGGCGACACCGCGAATCGTCGGGTCGTAACCCTGCGGCGTGCCGGGATAATAGCTGCCGTTCTGGACATAGCCGTCAACATAGCCGTCGCGGTTCTGGTCGGCCCACACCGCATTGCCGAGGCCGCCGATCGCAGCGCCGGCAATCGCGCCTTCGGCAACGCTGACGCCCGGGACCACGGCGCCGATCGCCGCTCCGCCCGCCGCACCGACCGCAGCGCCGGTCACCGCCGCATCGGCCGTGCGGTCATTGCCGTAGGTGGAACACGCCGACAGGCTCATGCTTCCCGCCAGCAAGGCGACGATCATGACTTTGTTCATGGACTTTCTCCCGGTCTGTTTTCTCGATCGTGGACGATGCAGCATCGCCGAGCGTCGGCGTGCGCACTAGTCACGGCAATGTAACGACGCCCCTTCGGGTTCGTTCCGGGACGAATAGAAAGCGGGCGGATGCCAGCAACGGCGCGGCGCTCGAACGGTTGGCGGACGATGGCGCGCCTGCTACGCTCGGGATAGGAGAAGGCGGAAATGGCGACCATCGCGCCTGAGAGCATCACGGCAGACCACAGCGGCGTTGCGGGCCGTCGCTCCTGGACGTTGCTTATCGCATTGCTCACCCTGCTCGTGGTGCTGAACTATGCCGATCGCGGCGCCATCGCCATTGCTGCTCCTGGATTGAAGGACGAGCTTCACCTGAGCGCCTTTGGCTTCGGCGTGGCGGTATCCGCTTTCGCCTGGATCTACGCGCCCGCCCAGTTCGCGGTCGGTTGGCTTAGCGACCGGCTGTGCGTCTATCGGCTGATCGCGCTCGGCCTCACGCTATGGTCGCTGAGCACGATGCTCACCGCCGCGACCACCGGTCTTGCCATGCTGGTCGCCTTGCGCATCGGCCTTGGCCTCGGCGAGGGCGTCGCCTTCCCTTCGGCTTCCAAGATCATCGCCCGGCACGTTCCCGCTGCCCGCCGCGGTTCGGCCAATGGCGCGCTCGCCGCGGCGCTTGCGATCGGCCCGGCGATCGGAATGCTGGGTGGCGGCATCATTCTCTCGGGGCTCGGCTGGCGCTCGATTTTCCTGATCTTCGGCGCGATTACCATCCTGTGGCTGTTGCCCTGGCACTTCGCATCGAAACCTCACTGGCGGAACGCGAGTGACGTCAGGGAGGAGCTGGTGCCGATGCGCAGCATCCTTCGCCAGCCGACCGTCTGGTCGATGGGGTTCGGCCATTTCTGCAACACTTACGGCTTCTACTTCCTGCTCGCCTGGCTGCCGCTCTATCTCGTCAAGGACCGGGGTTTCAGCATCCTCGCCATGACCAGCCTGACCACCACGGTTTATCTGGTGCAGGCGGTGAGCGCGCTGTTCTTCGGCTGGTGGTCGGATCGGCTGGTTGCGACGGGACGCGATGAAGGCCGATTGCGCAAGGGGTTGATGAGCTTTTCGCTCGCCACCACGGCGGTCGCGATTGGCGGCTTGGCAATGGCCAGCTCGATGGAGGCAATCGCCTTCTGGCTGCTGTTCGGGGCGGCCGGGGCCGGTCCGGGCGGGACCAATCCTCGCTGTTCTGATCTCGGTGGTCGGCGCCTTGTGGTGGTGGTTCGCCATTCCTTCTGTCGTCCCGATCACCGAGTATCAGGACCCTTCACCAGCTTAGGTCCGCCTTGCTATAGGTCGGGGATGAAGGCGACCATCTACCACAATCCGCTGTGCGGCACCTCGCGCAAGACGCTGGCGATTCTTGAAGATGAGGGTGCCGATGTCCGCATCGTCGACTATCTCAAGGCGCCCCCGAGCCGCGACGAGCTGCAGCGAATCTACGCCCGCGCCGGCATCAGCCCGCGCGAAGGCCTGCGCGCCAAGGAGCCACTCGTCGCCGAGCTCGCCCTGCTCGACGAGGGAATCAGCGACGACGTGATCCTCGACGCAATGGTGGCACACCCGATCCTGATAGAGCGCCCGCTGGTCGAAACCGACAAGGGCGCCGCGCTGTGCCGGCCGCAGGACAGGGTGCGCGAATTGCTGTGAGCGGACTCGACCCGCATCTGCTGCTGCGCGGCTATGCCGCAGGCATCTTCCCGATGGCCGACAGCCGCGACGCCTGCGACATTTTTTGGGTCGAGCCGCGTGCCCGGGCAATCCTCCCGCTCGACAATTTCCATATCTCCCGTTCGCTCGCCAAGCGAGTCGGTTCCGACCGCTTTAAGGTGACCCGCGACGCCGCGTTCGGCGAGGTCGTGCTGGCCTGTGCCCAGCGCGGCGAAACCTGGATCAACGAAACGATCGAACGCGCGACCCTCGGCCTGCACGCTGCCGGTCACGCCCATTCGGTCGAAGTGTGGCTCGGCGATGCGCTGGTCGGCGGCCTTTATGGCGTGAAACTCGGCGGCGCCTTCTTCGGAGAAAGCATGTTCAGCCGCGCAAGCGACGCATCGAAGGTTGCGCTCGCCTGGCTGATTGCACGGCTCAAGGTCGGTGGATTCTCACTGCTCGATTGCCAGTTCATCACGGCGCACCTCGCCTCACTCGGGGCGGTCAGCGTCTCGCGCGACGATTACGTGGCGTTGCTGGGCTCGGCGCTTGGCTCCGGCGCGGCGGGCGGCATCGTGCAGCTCTTGGGCCAGACATCGTAAACCGGGTGCTCCACCGCGTTGAGCGAGGGCGACTCCTTGTACAACCAGCCTGAAAACACCCGCTTCCACTGATGGTTGGTCTGCTCGACGTCGAGTTGAACGAACGCGCCTGTCAGCGTCGGCGTTTCCCACGGCGCGGTGGTCTCGCAGGCGCGCAGTCGGACCACCGCATCGCGGATGCGCAGCGCCTGGCCGGGTTTCATCGTCAGATTGCGGACGATGCCGTTGCGCTTGTTGAGCAGCCCGATCACTGCGACCCGCTCGCCCATCGGTGTTTCGCCGACATTCTGCGGCGGCGGCGCCAGCTTCACGGTCGTACCATTGGCTTGCTCGGGCGCCTTGCCGGCGCGGTTGCACGCCGAAAACAGAACCGCCGCCGACAGGATCAAAAGGAAAGCGGGGCGCACGCCTATTCGGGCTTCCACGCCTGATAATCACCGGTCGCGGCGGGGCGAACGCCTTGGCCGCCGAGCGATCCGCCGGGCTTGAACGCGGCGAAGGTGCCGGTCTGATTGGCGACTGGGGGCTGCTCGAAGGGGCGGCGGGGAGGCAGCGCTTCGCCCGGCAACTCCATGATCGTCCCTTTCAGCCACGCCTGCCAACCGGGCGGAACGCGGCTTCCGTCATTGCTGCCGTCGTAGATGACCCAGCGCTGCGCCGAGTCCCGACGGCCCTGAAAATAGACGTTCCCGATGTCGTCGCGGCCAACCTCGCGGCCGTGTCGGCGAGTGAACAGCGCGGTACCGAAGGTCGCGCCCTTCCACCATGTCGCCGAGAAAAATTTACCGATCAGTCCCATGTCCCGCGCCTTTGCCGCGTTCGGCGCCGCCGCGCAACCGGTGCGATCAGTGCGGCCAGCGCACCCTGTCACCGGGGCGGATGCCAAGCTCCGCAGCGCGCCCGCCGGCAAGCTCGAGCACGGCCGAGACCGGTTCTTCGGAGCTGACAACGTCGAGGGTCATCGGGACGGCGTTGGCCGCGACGCGTGCGATCGTCCCGTCTGCGCGAATGAACACCATGTCGAGCGGGATCAGTGTATTCTTCATCCAGAAGGTTGCCACATCAACGCGGGCGAGGGGAAAAATCATGCCTCGATCCGGTGCTAGACTCTCGCGAAACATCAGGCCCTTCTCCTGTTCCGCAGGGCTCGCCGCGACTTCCACGGTGAAGCGGTGGCTCGCGCCGTGGCCCGCGATTGTCAGGGGCACCTGAGCGAGACCTGAAGGCGCCGCCGCGAGCGGAGCCCCCGTCGACGCCGCCGACTGACACGCCGCGAGCGAGAGTGCGACCGCAACGCCGAGACTTACTGCGCGCAGTGCGCTATTCATTCCACGTCCAGCGCAACCGCCGTCAGGCCCTTGCGCCCCTGCGCAATTCGCGCCCGCAGCCGCTGTCCCGGATCGAGGTCCGCCAACTGCGCCCGGCGCACCGTTTCCATATGAACGAAGATATCCCCACCCTCGCCCTGCTCCTCGACGAGGAAGCCGTAGCCCTTGACGCGATTGAACCATTTCACCTCCACCGGCACGAACGGGCCGGCATCCTCCGCCAGCGCCTGGCGGTCCGCCCTGTCGGCTGTCGGCATGGCGTTGCGTGGCGCGGAGGGCAAGGCCGTCGAACAGTCGATCGAAAGGATTCTTGTCGCCTGAAATCCGCGTTGCTGCGCAACGCAATGACATTCGACCATCGCCCCCTCCGGCAGCGAGCGCCGGCCATGCTCCTTGAGCACGCTGAAGTGAACGAGGATGTCGCCTTCAAGGTCGTCGCTCACCAGAAAGCCGAAACCGCGCGTTGCGTCGAACCATTTGATGCGCCCGAGAACGACCTCTTGGTCGGACGATGGCTTCTTGGACGCTTCCCCATTGCAGGTGTCGTGTCCGCTGGGAATGTCCCGCACCTCGCTCGGCGCCGACTCGTGTGGCTCGATCGGCTCCGCTAGGTCGGCTTCTGCTGGACGGGAACGTTTCACAACCGGTCCATACTCCATCCGGATATGTCTTGGAACCGACGTAATGCGCGCTTACCGCAGGTCCGCAAGAGCGACTTCATCGATCACGCCGCCCGGCGGCAAGTGGACGAGCGCACGCGCCAGCGCGGAACCGTGGCCAGCGCGAATCAAGGCCGCAATCGCCTTTTCTCGCTCGGCCGGTGCAAGCGGTGTTGAGGCGAACGGACCAATGCGCCGCCGCCGCGCGAGCCGCAGCGCCGCGTCGACCCGCGCTTCCACGGCGAGAACCCGCGCGTCGGCTCCGTCCTCTTCGCTGATTCCGGCCGCATACAGCGCCTGGCCCACCCGGCGTGCGCCATAGCCGCGCCCGCTCAGCGCGCGCGCCTTGCCAAGCGCGAAGGCCGCATCGTCAACATAGCCAAGACCCGCAAGCTTCTCGGCGATCAACTCGGGATCGGGGTCGCGCTCCCCTGCCCAGCCGCGCTCGCGTAGCTTGCGCTTCAGATAGGCCGTCAGCTTGCTGCGTGAGGTAGCAAACCGGCCGACATAGTGCAGCGCCAGTTCGTCGAGCTGCGCCGCGTCGAGCGGCGGGCGGGGCCGGTGGCCGGTTCGGGGCGGCATCACGCCTTGTTTGTGCCACAGTCCCTTCGCATTCACCATGCCGGCCTTGGCGGTCGCCGTATGGACAACGGCGGACGGCTTGGGTGCCGCGAAACGACCAGGATGCACTCATTGCCCGATTTCAACGCGCCCGAGCAAAACGCGCTCGACCACGCCGCCCCGGTGGTCTGGCCCGTGCCGCTGCCGTTGCCGACCAGCTTTGGCGGCCGTGAGGCATATGTCGAGCAATTGCGGGTCATGCTGACCAGCAGCGATCCCAAACTGTTCCTCTTCCCTTCCGAATTAGCCGACTTCGCGGGCGAGGCCGCCCGTGCGCTGGGCATTACCGCGCGTGAGTGGGAAAGCCTCGACGAGATCGTGCCGAGCGAGGGCGAGCTTCCCGCGCAGAACCCCGACGAGATCGGCTATCTTCAATATTCGAGCGGATCGACCCGCTTCCCTCACGGCGTCGCCATCACCCATCGCTCGCTGCTCGCCAATCTTCGCGCGCACGGCCTTGGCCTGCAACTCACCGACGAGGACCGGGTCGTCAGCTGGCTGCCCTGGTATCACGACATGGGCCTGGTCGGCTGCATGCTGTCGCCCGTCGCCAACCAGCTGTCGGTGGATTACCTCAAGACCGAGGATTTCGCCCGCCGCCCACTGGCCTGGCTCGATCTCATCAGCCGCAATCCGGGAACCACGCTGAGCTACTCGCCGACCTTCGGCTACGACATCTGCTCGCGCCGCCTGTCGACCCTGACCCGCGTCGAAGATCGCTTCGACCTGTCGCGCTGGCGGATCGCCGGCAATGGCGCGGACATGATCCGCCCCGACGTGATGCAGGCGTTCGTCGACGGCTTCGCCGACGCTGGGTTCAAGGCGCAGGCTTTCTGCCCCAGCTACGGCTTGGCGGAAGCGACGCTCGCCGTCTCGCTCATGCCGCCGGGCGAAGGCATTCGCCTCGAGCTGGTCGAGGAGAGCGAATTGTCCGGCGTCGGTACGCCCGCGCAGGAACGCCCGCGCCGCTATCGCGCGATCGTCAATTGCGGCCGCCCGGTCGACGGGATGGAGGTCGAAATCCGCGATGCCGCTGGTGCGATCCTCCCTGACCGCGGCATCGGCAAGCTCTATTGCCGCGGCACCAGCGTCATGGTCGGCTATTTCCGCGACGAGAACTCGACGGCGGCGTGCCTTGGAGGCGACGGCTGGCTCGACACCGGCGACATGGGTTACCTCTCCGATGGTTATGTGTTCATCGTCGGCCGCGCCAAGGACATGATCATCATCAATGGGCGCAATCACTGGCCGCAGGACATCGAGTGGGCGGTCGAGCAGCTGCCCGGCTTCAAGTCGGGCGACATCGCCGCCTTCGCGATCACCGGCACCACCGGCGAGGAAACCCCGGCCGTGCTCGTCCACTGCCGCACTAGCGACGCCAGCGAGCGCAGCCGGCTGCGCGACGACATCCGCGAGCGGGTCCGCGCCATCACCGGCATCTCGCCGGTCGTCGAACTGATTCCGCCCCGCACCCTTCCGCGTACGTCCTCGGGCAAGCTGAGCCGAACCAAGGCCCGCAATCTCTACCTGAGCGGCGAGATCGTGCCCTTCGACATTGCCGCCTGAGCAACGCTGTTTCTGGACATTTGTTGTAATTTCGTATTGGTATCCGATCAAAGGCGACGGGTTAAACCCGGCGCCTTTTTGTGTTGGGAGGCTGCTCGTGAACATATCTGACATCGTAGAGTTCTGGCGCGATGCACAATCTCCGGACGATTCTGGCAGTTGGGCTCACAAGCTTGATCGGCAATTCCTCCGAACCGAACAGCACCGCTTCAACTTGGATTTTCCGGTGAGCCCATACGTTGGTGACATCGAAAATGCGCCTGTCATCATCCTGAATGCGAATGCAGGATACGACTGTTACTCACTCCAAGTGAGTTCTCATCTCACAGCGCTATTTCCGCTTACGTCCACCGAGTGGAGCACCCGTCTGCGTCCGACTGGTCCTTCGTTAGTCAATACTATGATCGCACGAACTACGGTTCGTTGATTCCGCTCGGAAGGGCCGCTTTGATCAACGCATGTGCATACCGTAGCCCAAAGCTCAGCCAAGAACCCGATAATCAACGGCTGCTCGGTAAGCTCCCGTCAGTCCGCTTCACACGTCGCTGGCTTCAGGAAGCCATATTACCGCTGGCGAACCGGGGAGAGCGGCTCATCGTGGTCAAGCGCGGCGGTCAGTGGAATCTGCCGTCGTCGTTCGCATCCGAAGCTGGCGTGGCAAAGGACCCGGCACCCGTGAGTCCTTACATTACTGGCGTTCCGTTTGGCCGGATGATGAGTTTTCTTGAGGCGCTTTGATGCGTTCGCGGACCAGGCATCCCTTGCCAGTGCCTACCAGCACGGCTACTTCGCAGCCCGGCCTAGGGGTATAGCTCAGTTGGTAGAGCATCGGTCTCCAAAACCGAGGGTCGTGGGTTCGAGTCCCCCTGCCCCTGCCACGCCCTTGAACCGCCCGGCGCTTGCCGCTAGATAACGGACACGAGGTCTAGCGGGTCGCCCGCGGACCTCTTTTTTCTATCCGCGAGAGGATGTGACGAGCAGTGGCGAAAGTCTCCCCCGGCGAATTCATGCGGCAGGTGCGCGTCGAAGGCAGCAAGGTCGTCTGGCCGACCCGCAAGGAAACCGTCACCACCGGCATCATGGTCGGCATCATGACCCTGATCCTCGCCGTCTTCTTCTTCGGCGTCGATGCCGCGTTCAGCGCGATCGTCCAGTTCCTCCTCGGCCTCCTCAGCAAGTAAGAGAGCGACAGCACGCATGTCCCGCTGGTACATCATCCACGCTTATTCCGGGTTCGAAAACAAGGTGCGCGAGTCGATTGTCGCCGAGGCCGGCCGGCTCGGACTGGCGCAGGCGGTCGAGGCGGTCGAAGTGCCGACCGAGAAGGTCACCGAGGTGCGCCGGGGCAAGAAGGTCACCAGCGACCGCAAATTCTTCCCCGGCTATGTGCTCGCCAAGCTGACGATGACCGACCAGGTCTATCACCTCGTCAAGAACACGCCCAAGGTGACCGGCTTCCTCGGCCCCAACGGCAAGCCGCAGGCGATCACCGAAGCCGAGGCTGCGCGCATTCTCAACACCAAGGAAGAAGCCGCCGCCGCCGCGCCCAAGGCCCGGATCAAGGTCGATTACGAGATCGGCGATGCGGTCAAGGTGCTCGACGGCCCGTTCGCGAGCTTCAACGGCATCGTCGAGGAACTCGATTTCGACCGCAGCCGCGTCAAGGTTTCGGTCTCGATCTTCGGCCGCGCCACGCCCGTCGAGCTCGAATTCGAGCAGGTCGAGCGGGTTAAGTAGCAGCGCCTGACGCGCCCAGCGCCTATAAGGCCGCGACGTCGATCGGCTGGTGCCGGTCGAGGCTATTGGTGGCGGGTGGCATCGGGTATTTGAGGCCGGTGGCGCAGTTGAACAGCACCACGCGCTCCTCCTCGTCGACCACCCCGTCGCGCAGCGCATGGCGGTAGGCCGCGAGCGTCGCGCCGCCTTCAGGGCACATCAGCAGCCCGTCCCTCTTCGCCGCATCGTCCACGGCGGCGAGGATCTCGGGGTCCCCGACCGCAAGCGCCTGGCCTCCGGACTCGCGGACCGCGCGCAGGATCAGGAAGTCGCCGACCGCCTTGGGCACGCGAATGCCGGCCGCGACCGTCGCCGCATCCTCCCACCGCTCGGCATGTTCCTCGCCCGCCTCGAACGCGCGGACGATGGGGGCGCACCCCGACGCCTGAACGGCGTACATGCGCGGGCGCCTGGCGCCGATCCAGCCGAGCTTCTCCAGCTCGTCGAACGCCTTCCACATGCCGATCAGCCCGGTGCCGCCCCCGGTCGGGTAGAAGATCGCGTCGGGCAGCTCCCAGCCGAATTGGGCGGCGAGCTCCAGGCCCATCGTCTTCTTGCCCTCGATCCGATACGGCTCCTTGAGCGTCGAGAAGTCGGACCAGCGGCCTTCCGCCGCGCCCCGGCCGACGATCGCGCCGCAATCGTCGATCTGGCCGTTGACGCGATAGACGCGGGCACCGTGGGCCGCGATCTCGCGGACATTCACTTCCGGCGTTTCCTCCGGGCACAGGATGATCGTCTCGATCCCGCAGCGCGCGGCATAGGCGGCCAGCGCCGCGCCGGCATTGCCGTTGGTCGGCATGGCGATGCGGGTGACGCCAAGCTCGCGCGCCATCGCCACGGCCATGACCAGCCCCCGCGCCTTGAACGATCCGGTCGGCAGCCGCCCCTCGTCCTTCACCAGCACGTTGCCGCCACTTGAGCGCGGGATCGGCACCAGCGGGGTCTCGATCTCGCCGAGCGAGACGATGTTCTCCGTCCGCCGCACCGGCAGCAGCTCGCGCCAGCGCCACAGGTCGGTCGGCCGGGCCGCGATCGCGTCGCGGTCGACGGCGGCCTTCACGCCCGCCAGGTCGTAGCGAACCAGCAGCGGCCGCCCGGCGCGCGACAGCCCCTGAAGCCGGTCCGCTTCGTAGCGCTCCCCGGTCATCGAACATTCGAGGTGGGTGACGAAGGTCGGCCGGTCGGTGTGGAGGTTCTCGTTCATGGCGCCGCTTTAGGCGTCGCGCGTCCGCGCCAGTCAACGCTTTTCGGCGCAGTCGATCGGTTGCTTCACATCCCGGGCAACGAATGTCTGCTTTCGACCCGTTGCGGACATTGGCTTGTCTGTTAGGTTCCGCTCCGTTGGGGGCCTGCTGCATGCATTTCCATTTACTCAAGCCGCGCCATGGCTGGCGCGCTGATGGCGAGGTCGGTGCTCTGGATGACGGAAGCACCACGGGCAAACTGACAGGTGGCGGGCCGCGGATCGCGGCAATCAATCCCAAGCAGGCGCTGATTGTCGTCTTGCTCGTGGCTTTCGCGGTCGCCGCGGCCACGCGCGTCGTCTACCTCGGCGGCGGCGCCGACGATGTGAAATATATTCGCGCCGCGCAGTGCGTTGCGGATCACCTGTGGTGCGTCCCCGACGACCACTGGGCCCGGCGCTTTCCGCTCGTTCTGCCCTTGGCGCTCGTGATCCGGCTGTCAGGCACGACCTTGGCGACGCTGTGGATCGTACCCGCGCTCTACTCAGTCGCCGTCGTCGCGCTGTTCGTCACCATTGTCTCGCGACAATTCGACGGCACTCGAGGGATGCTGGCGGGCCTCGCATTCGTGCTCACGCCGGCCATCGGCATGCGGTTCGTATCGGTCGGAATCGACCTCCCGGAGTTCGCATTCCTGCTCGGCGCAACCTATTTTCTCCAGCGCTGGGTGAGCCGGTGCGATTCTCCCTCGGCAGGAGCAATGGGCTTGTGCCTGGGCTTCGCCGTTGCCTGCCGGCCGACTATGCTGGCCGCGGTGTTGATCTTGGGCATCGGCTTCCTGGCGCTCGGCGGACGACGGCACACCGTGCAAGCCGCCGCCTTCTTCCTCCTGCCGCTACTGATCGAGCTGCTGGTCTACGCCGCCGTCGGCGATCCTCTTCGCCCGTGGCGCCTGTCGCTCGCCCACGCCACCATTCCATCCGATTTCCTCACCGGAGTCGACTTGCACGAGAGCCCGATCCTCAACGTCCATTTCATCCAGAACTGGGAACCGGCAGCTGGCGTCAAGGCGCATTGGGCCGTTCAGGGGCTCTTGAACTATCTCATCAGCATGGAGGTGTGGTTCACGCATCTGTTCGCAGTCACCATGGCGGTGTTCGCCATCCGCAATCCGGCAGATAGGGCAGAGATTCGTATCATCGGATTGCTTCTACTCCTCGGCCTCCTTCACTTCGCACTGCTGACATACGTATTCAGCATCGATCCGCGGCCCCGCATGTTCATGCCCCTCATTGCCGTGGAGTGCGTCGCCATCGGGGTGTTCGCGACCAGGACCTTCAGCGGCGCGGAACGCCTCGTCGCTCCCGCCTTGTTCGCATTGCAGGTAGCAGTCCTCATCCCCGCCGCCTTCGGCGATCACGGCCACTCGCTTCCGGCCGCTGAAGTCGCTCGTTGAGTATGCCCGCCATTTCGCGGGGAGAACAAAGGGGAATGTCTGCTTTCGACCCATTGCCGACATCCGAGTTGAGGCTAGGTTAGCCATATGCTCGCAACCGCTCGAACTCTGCTGCTCATGCTAGTGGTGCCGCCATTGGTGCTCCTGTTGTGGGCGCATCTGATTCGTCCAGCGTGGCCGGGCCTCGATTGGCCTGCGGTTATTGCAGCGGGCGTGCTTGGGTTGGCCGGAGCAGTCACAGCCCCGTGGCGGAGGCCAGTGAAAATAGGCCTCGCCGCCGCATACGTTGTGATTGGAGTTGCGGCGCTGCCCTTTTTGGGCCTCCTCGCGGTCTGTTCGACAGGGGATTGCCTCTGAGGCAATGTCCGTTTTCCACCCAAAGTGGACATTCAAAGATATAAAAAAGGCCGGAGCTTTCGCTCCGACCCCTCTCTATAAACCAGGTCGAAGGTTCACTTTGACCTAAGCGCTATACGCCCGCCATCTCCGTCGTGTCGATCTTGATGCCCGGGCCCATGGTCGAGCTGAGGCTGACCTTCTGGACGAACTTGCCCTTGGCGCCGGCCGGCTTGGCCTTGACGATCGCGTCGAGGAAAGCGTCGAAGTTGGCGCGGAGGTCGGCGGCGGGGAAGCTCGCCTTGCCGATGCCGGCGTGGACGATGCCGGCCTTTTCGACGCGGAACTCGACCTGGCCCGACTTGGCGTCGGTCACCGCCTGCGTGACGTTCATCGTCACCGTGCCGAGCTTCGGATTGGGCATCAGTCCCTTGGGGCCGAGCACCTTGCCGAGGCGTCCGACCAGACCCATCATGTCGGGCGTGGCGATGACGCGGTCGAAGTCGATCGTGCCGCCCTGGATCGATTCCATCAGATCCTCGGCGCCGACCACTTCGGCACCCGCCGCGGTGGCTTCCTCGGCCTTGGCGCCGCGCGCGAACACCGCGACGCGGACGTCCTTGCCGGTGCTTTTGGGCAGGTTGACGACGCCGCGCACCATCTGGTCGGCGTGGCGCGGATCGACGCCGAGGTTCAGCGCAACCTCGACGGTCTCGTCGAACTTGGTCGAGACCAGGCTCTTCACCAGTCCGATCGCCTCGGAAACCTCATAGAGCCGCTCACGGTCGACCTTGCCGGCCTGAGCCTTCTGCTTCTTGGTCAGCTTGCTCATCGCTCAGCCCTCCACGACCTGGAGGCCCATCGCGCGCGCGGAGCCTTCGATGATCTTCGTTGCGGCCTCGATGTCGTTGGCATTGAGGTCCTTCATTTTCTGTTCGGCGATCTCGGCGACGGCGGAACGCTTGATCGTGCCCGCGGAGACCTTGCCCGGCTCCTTCGAGCCCGACTTCAGCTTCGCCGCCTTCTTCAGCAGGAAGCTCGCCGGCGGGGTCTTGGTGGTGAAGGAGAAGCTGCGATCCGCGAAGACGGTGATAACCGTCGGGATCGGCATGCCCTTTTCCATTTCCTGGGTCGACGCGTTGAACGCCTTGCAGAATTCCATGATGTTGACGCCGCGCTGGCCAAGCGCCGGGCCGATCGGCGGCGACGGGTTGGCGGCGCCCGCGGGCACCTGCAGCTTGATGTAACCGGTGATTTTCTTCGCCATTGGTCTCACTCTGTAGAGGGACGCGTGCCCGAGGCGCGGTCCCGTTCAAGTTTAGCGGTTCAGACGGACGGCATCGTCGTCGAAAACGACGCGGCCATCCTCCCGCGGCAGATTTTCCAGGCCTGTGCCGGAAGCTGGCGCGCATAGCGCAAGGGCCGGGGGCGATCAAGCGCGCTTGCCCTTGCCCAGGGCTGCGGGCATGCGCCGCGCGATGAACCCGCTCGACCGCCCGATCTGGCATGCGCTCGCCGGCCCTCAGGCGCGGTTCGCGGCTGGGCACGGCTCGGTGCTGCGGTTCCAGCCCGACGTTTCGCCGTTCATCGCCTGCAAGGACGACAGCGAGGCAGCGCTGGCCGCGGTGGCGCCCCTGATCGGCAAGGACGATGCCGTGCTGTTCCTTCAGGCCGGCGCGGTGCCGCTTCCGCCCGGCTGCCGCCGCATCGACGGCGGGCGCGGCGTGCAGATGATCGCCGAGCGGTTTGAGCCGAGCGATCCGCCGGCCGGTATCGTCGCCCTGGACGAAGCGGATGCACCGGCGATGCTCGACCTCGCGACGCTGACTCAGCCGGGTCCGTTCCGCGCGCGGACCCCCGAGCTGTCGCAATTCTGGGGAATCAAGGACGCGGCCGGTCGGCTGCTCGCCATGGCCGGCGAGCGGCTGCGCCTGCCCGGCATGAGCGAGATCAGCGGCGTCTGCACTCATCCCGAAGCGCGCGGGCAGGGCTTCGCGGAAACCCTGTCGCGCCACGTCGCGAACGAAATCGTCCGGCGCGGCGAGACGCCCTTCCTCCACGCCTATGCGGGCAATAACGGCGCAATAGCACTCTACGAGCGGCTCGGCTTCCGCCACCGCGGCTTCATCGAGGCCCTGTTCGTGGCGCTCGCCTAGGCGCTCGCCACCGGCAAGGAACGGCGCTGCCCGCTCGCTCGTATAGAGCGGCGAGGAAGGAGCGCGCGCTATGGCCGATCACGTCGAGGAAGAGGCGATCGTCGCCGACGATCGCCGCACCCGCGATGCGTCGCTCGCGCCGCGCCATGGCCTCGCCGGCGGGCTTCACCGGTGGCTGGGCGGCTTCCCCACGGCGTTCTTCACGCTCGCGCTGATCACCGACTATGCCTACCTGCAGACCGCCGAGCTGCAGTGGCAGTATTTCTCGATCTGGCTGATCACCGCAGCGCTGATCATGGGCGGCCTGGCGGTGCTTGCCGGCATCGTCGACTGGGCGACCGGCGGCGCGCGCGGGCGGCGTGGAGTCGTCTGGCATTTCGGCCTCACGGTGCTCGCGCTGATCGTCGGCTTGATCAATGCGTTCATCCACAGCCGCGATGGCTGGGTCGCGGTGGTGCCGCAGGGCATCCTCCTGTCGCTGCTGACGGTCATCCTCCTCTATGGCGGCGCGCTCGTCGCCGGGCTGCTCGACCGTCCGCGAACCGCTGATCGGGAGGCACGCGCATGACCGCCCGCCTGCTCCTCACCGCCGCGCTAGCGGCCTGCCTGGCGGCATGCGGCGGCGACCCCGACTTCGACGACAATAGCCAGGTCGGCCCCGACCCGGCGCTCCCTGCTGCGCAGAATTACCTGTTTCCCCCGATGGGCATTTCGCCCGGCATCGGCTGGAAGAAGGGGCAGGCGCCGATCGTCCCGGCGGGGCTGCAGGTCAGGGCGCTTGCGACCGGGCTCGCCCACCCGCGCAACGTCTATGCACTGCCCAACGGCGACATCCTCGCGGTGCAGGGGGATTCCCCCGGCACCGAACCCATCTTCCGCCCCAAGCAATTCGCCTTCAACATCGTCCGCAGCGGCGCCAACAGCGCGCCCGGCGCCGAACCGGCGAGCCGCATCACCCTCATCCGCGACGCCAACGGCGACGGCGTGCCGGAGCTGACGACGACCCTGGTCGACCATCTCACCTCGCCGTTCGGCGTCGCGTGGATCGACAATATCCTCTATGTCGCGAACACCGACGGCGTGGTCATGTACCCGATGCCGCTCGGCACGACGCAGATTACCGCACCGGGCAAATTGCTGACCCCGCTGCCGGGTCCGCCGATCGACCACCATTGGACCAAGAGCCTGGTGCTCTCGCCCGACGGTAAGCGGCTCTACGCCACGGTCGGTTCCAATTCCAACATTCTCGAACATGGGCTGGAGGCGGAGAAGAACCGCGCTGCGGTATGGGAAATCGACCGCGCGACCGGCGCGCACCGCCTGTTCGCGACCGGCCTGCGCAATCCCAACAGCCCGTCCTTCTACCCCGGCACCAACGATCTCTACGTCGTCGTCAACGAACGCGACGAGCTCGGCGCACACCTCGTGCCCGACTATATGACGCGGGTGCAGGATGGCGGTTTCTACGGCTGGCCGTACAGTTACTGGGGCCAGCATGTCGATGAGCGCGTCCCGCCGATGTGGCGCCGCCCCGACCTCGTCGCCCAGGCGATCAAGCCCGACTATGCGCTCGGCTCCCACTCGGCGGCGCTCGGCCTGAGCTTCTACAACGCCGGCCTGCTCCCCGCCCATTACCGCGGCGGCGCCTTCATCGGCGAGCATGGCAGCTGGGACCGCACCAAGCCCTATGGCTACAAGGTGGTGTTCGTGCCGTTCGTCAACGGCCGCCCGAGCGGCAAGGCCGAGGACGTCGTGACCGGCTTCCTCACCCCCGATACGAAGAACACTTATGGCAGACCAGTCGGCGTGGCCATCGACCGCACCGGAGCGCTGCTCGTCGCCGACGACGTCGGCAATACCGTCTGGCGCGTGACTCCGGCTGGCGGGGCTCCGCCGCCGAAGCCGTGATTTTTTCAAGCGGAAACAGCGGCTAACTGGACGGCGGCCAATTAGCCGTTACGGGTGCGCCATGCCGCTCGCCCCCGACATCGACACGGTCCAGTTCGGCGCGATCCTCAAGACCGCGCTCGACGCCGTCGTGGTGATGCGTGAGGACGGCACCGTTGCCGGCTGGAACGATGTCGCCGCGCGGACCTTCGGCTGGACTTTCGCCGAGGTGAAGGGCCGCCGGATGAGCGAATTGATCATTCCGGAGCGATATCGCCAGGCCCATGAGGACGGGCTTGCACGGCTGCTGGCCACCGGTGAAGGCCGCGTGCTCGACCGCCACATCGACATCGAGGCCATTCACCGCTCGGGCCGCGAGCTTCCGGTCGAACTGTCGATCACCCGTGCGACCGAGTTCGGCGAGCCGGTGTTCCTCGGCTTTCTCCGCGACATTTCGGAGAGGCGTGAGCACGAACGGCGTCAGGCGATGCTCGTCGCCGAACTCAATCACCGGGTGAAGAACCTGCTTGGGGTCGTCGGCGCGGTCGCCCACCAGACCGCGCGCTCGTCGGCCAGCCTCGACGCGTTCACGCCCGCCTTTACCGGCCGCCTTGAATCGCTCGGCCGCGCGCACGAGATCCTCACTGCCGCGACATGGGACCGCGCGCCCCTCCGCCCGCTCGCGGAAGCGGTGCTGGGAAGTTTCATCGGCACCGGTGATGCGTGCGCCACTGTCATCGGACTCGAGGTGACACTGTCCCCGCGCCAGTTCCTCAGCGTCAGCATGATCCTCCACGAACTCACCACCAACGCGCTCAAATATGGTGCGCTGGCGTCGCCCGAGGGCCGCGTGGCGCTTCGCTGGGAGATCGAGCGAGAGCGCCTCACCTTGTCCTGGCGCGAGACCGGCCCCGGACCGGTCGCCGCACCGGCACGCGAGGGCTTCGGGAGCAGGATGATCGCGCTCAACGTTCGCCACGACCTGCGCGGCACGGCGGAAAGCCGCTGGCTCCCGGCCGGTCTCGAGTTCATTCTCGCTTTCGCGCTTGACTAAGCGCGCAGCAAGGCCGACCGCGCGCGCCGGGAGTTTCGATGCACTCGCGTGACTTCAGATTTCTGCCGGCGCTCCGTTTTCATCCGGATACCCCGCCGTTCACGCCGGATTCTGCCGGCGATTCTCCGGACCCCACCCGCCGCACCACGCTCTTCTCCACCCCGATCCTGATCGTCGAGGATGAATCGATGATCGCGTGGATGATCGAGGACATTCTGCTGGCGGCCGGCTTCACCGCCGTGGCCATGGCCCCCGACGGCGACAGCGCACTGGCCGAGGCCGCCCGCACCCCGCCCGGACTGATCGTCAGCGACGTCAATCTGGGACCCGGCGCGGACGGCATCGCCACCGCCCGCACGATCATCGCCGCCCGGGCCGCCGCCGGCACCAGTTCACCGGGCGTGATCTTCATTACGGGCTATGCCGACGACATGATGCGCCAGCGGCTGTCGGCCGAGCTTCCCGCGGCGCAGCTGCTGCGCAAGCCGGTCGAACCCAACGCGCTCACCCGCGCCGTAATGCGCGCCCTCGCCAGCTAAGCGGACGCGACCGCCCCACACGAACCGGTGCTGGATCGCGCCCGCCGGGTTGTCGACCTCGGCGGCGGCGTTGGCGCCGTCGAACACGAACCTTGTCGAGACGGTCGTGTCGTATTCGACCAGGCGATCGAGCGCGTCGTAGTAGAGATTGGCGCCGTTGCTGGCGGACTTGAGCATGTTCTCGGCGGTGTAGGCGAACGTCAGGCCGAGCTGGGGATCGGAGCTCTGGTTGCCGTTGCCGTCGGACACGACATTCTGACCGCCAAGGCTGATCAGCCGGTTGCGCGCGTCATAAGCATAGCCCGTGCTGCCCGACGCATGCCCGGTCCAGGCGAAGCTGTCGTTGCTGCGTAGTTCGGAATCAGTGCACTGTCACCGTAATCCCGTCACCGTAATCCCAGGCCACCCTCCCGTTCAGTGACCAACGACTAAGTACGACGCGATCAACAACGAAACCACTACGATGCCAATGACCCGATGTCGTCGAAAGAACCCTGGATTTTCCTTCGAAATAATCGAGCCTACTGCACCTGAAAGCCAGTCCAACATCTCACTCAATCCTACTCTGACCGCCAAGGGTGACCAGCCGGTTGCGGGCGTCCTAGACATAGGCCGTGCTGCTCGACGCATGCCCGGCCCAGGCGAACGCATCTTTGCTGCGTAGTCCGGAATCAGTGCACTGTCACCGCGATCGTCCGTAATCGCCTGTCACCGTAATCCACCCGTCACCGTAATCCACCAAATCCGTAATCTCACTGTAATCGTACCTTAATCGTGTCGGCCCATTCTCGCGCATCGCACTCACCTCACCGATCATGTTCGCGCGCTTCACCCAACTTCCTGATGTAGTAGCCGATGAAGTAAGCGCTCGTTATGCAAATGTGGATCTCAAACTCGACGAAGTAGAATATGACAAGTAAGGCTGCAAAGCCACACAACATAATCACGTCTATCCGCTGCTCTTTAAGCATATAGTCTGTTCCTTAAAATGGGAGGCAACCGAAGCTCGCAAAGAAGCCGTTCACTCCACCTTCCATCGTGAGCAAAGCAGAAAGACCAGCCCTTGCTACTCCAGCGACGCCGAAAGCGCAGGCAGATGCTTTTAGCCCACCGATGACCCCGTCCCGGAGAGGATCGATCCCTTGTTGAGGACCGGTTGCTCTCGGCAATGGATTCTGCTTCATATAAACTCCGAAGAGCGACAAGTACGCTTGTGTCGCTGCAGCGCAAGCAGCTGACCTTGGAGCGGCAGCGCACGCTGCGATCATGCGTTTTTTCGCATCTTCAATGTCTTTGGTAGTGACCTTAATCGGCAAAGAGGTCTGGTTTCTATCTTGCGATCCTCCACCGCCCTCTCCCCTTCCGCTAAGGTCAGGGCGCACACTTCCAGCCGGTTGTGAGTCACCTGGTCGATAACTCCGCCAACCATCGCCGGTGTCGTGCCAACCGCAGCTCATGGGGCCCCCTGCTACGCCAACACAGGCCCATATCCGCGTTAGCCCACTCGGATCCACCCAGTTCACCGGATCGCCGCCGACATAGGCGTAGAGATTCGGTCCACCGCCATAGCGGATCGGGTCAGGCTGGAGGAACCGACCGGAATGCGGTGCAAGCATGCGTTCCTTGTAATTGTTGAGGCCCACCTCGGGCAACCACATCTGGCCGGTGTACTGGAACCGGCCGGAGTTGCCCGACTGCGGCTTGCCGTATTCGTCGTAGCGGTCGATCGTGACCATGTTGCCGCTGCTGTCGCTGGTGGCGATGACCGAGCCGCGCTCGTCGGCGTGGATGAACCGCCGGTTGGTGGCGCCGCTGCCGACATAGTCGACCAGCAGCTCATCGGGACCATCCCCCCACACATAGCGGTGCTGGATCGCGCCCGCCGGGTTGTCGACCTCGGCGGCGGCGTTCGGGCCGTCGAACACGAACCTCGTCGAGACGGTCGTGTCATATTCGACCAGGCGATCGAGCGCGTCGTAGTAGAGATTGGTGCCGTTGCTGGCCGCGCTCAGTCTGCCTTCACTGGTGTAGCTGAACGTCAGCCCGAGCTGCGGATCGGAGGTCTGATTGCCGCCGCTGTCGGATACGACATTCTGGCCGCCAAGGCTGGTCAGCACGTTGCGGGCATCGAATGTAGCGGCGGTGGTTCCGGAGCTATGCCCGGTCCACGCGTACGCGTCGTTGCTTCGCGTGATGCTCGCGATCTGGCTGGCGGGGTTGTAGGCGAAGCTCGTATTGAGATCGCTGCTTGTGCCGGCCAGATCGTGGTTGAGCGAGGCCAGCCGCGACAGCGGGTCGAACCCGTAGGTCGTGCTGGTGCCGTTGCCCCGCGTCAGGCTCGTCCGATTGCCAAGGTCGTCGTAGGCGAACGTCGCCAGCACGCCGACGCCCGAGGTCGCGCCCTGCTCGCGCACCTTGGACAGCTCGCCGGTGACCAGCCGATCGTAATCGACCGTGAACCCGTCCCACCACGTCGTGCGGGTCAGCCGGCCGGCGAGATCGAACTGGCGGGTGAGCGACCCGAACCCCTCGACCTCCGACACCTGCCGCCCCAGCGCGTCATAGCTAAAATGCATGTCGTAACCCGGCTGCACCAGCGCGGTCAGCCGGCCGAGATTGTCGTAGGCGTAGCTGGGGTCCGGCTCGCTGCCGGGACGGTCCTTGGAGATCAGGCGACCCAGGGCATCGTAGCTGAGGTTGAAGGTGAACCCGCGCCGGTTCTTGAACGAGGTGACGTTGCCGGCCGGGTCGTAGCTCAGCTGCTCATTGTCCGAAGGGTTGCTGACCCCTGAGCCTTGCGGCGGATTGGGATATTGGGTCTGCGACAGCCGATCGAGGCCGTCATAGACATAGCTCGTCTTGTTGCTCTCGCCGTCGGTCAGCGAGGCGAGCTTGCCGTTGGGCGTGTAGCTCAGCATCGCTTCGTTCGCCTCGGCCGTCGTGCCGATCGCCACCCGCTTCTGGGTCACCTGACCAACATTATCGTAGCTGAGCATGGTGATCCGGTCGGGACCGTTGGCGGCGTCGGTCTGCAGCGGGGCGCAGCCGGTCGCCTGCGGTCCCCAGCGGGTCGGGTCCATGTAGGCGATGCCGCACTGCACCCGGCCAAGCCCGTCATAGACGTAATCGGTCACCGCATAGTCGACGCCCGCCGCCCACAGCACCTGACGGATCACCTGCCCCTTGGCGTTATACTGGCTATACCGGTGATAGGCCTTGACGAAGCTGGTCCACGCCGCGTCGGATGGGTCGGTCACCGTGCCGACTTCGCTCAGCCACATCTGCCCCGCGCCGTCGTAACTGTAGCGGGTGGCGCGCAGCTTGAGCGGGCCGGCGCCGTCGGGATCGGGCGCGATCGTGCCGACCAGCTCGCGGTCGGCATCGTAGCGGGCCCGCGTCGTGTCGGCGGCGCCGGCGAGCGGCCCGTCGAGAGTCAAGAGATTGCCGACATCGTCATAGGTGAAGGCGGTGGTCGCGGTCAGCGCGCCGTCGC
>JAIVIZ010000161.1 GCA_020200315.1 Sphingomonadales bacterium
CCGCAATGCCTCGGTGCCGCTGGCATAGGCCTTGCGCAGCCCGCGGATGGACAGAATGGAGTCGCTCATTCGGGCGGCAACTCCTCGGCCTTGGCATCGTCGGTGTTCAACCCGTGGCGGATCAACATCGGCAAATTGGCAAGCGCGAAGACGAAGGTCGCCGGCAGTGCAATCCACAATTTGTAGACGATCCACTGCGCCGTCGTGGTGTTGCGCCATACCGCCTCATTGGCGAGCGCCATGGCGAGGAAGAAAAAGGCCCAGTTGCGCGTGAGCTTGTCCCAGCCTTCTTTGCTGAGACCGGGGTAGGCGGAGCCGAGGACATTGCGGAGCAACGGTCGCCCGGTGACCAGCCCGAAGAACAGCAGGGCCGAGACGACCGCGTAATAGAGCGTCGGCTTGATCTTGATGAACGCTTCGTTGTGCAGCCACAGCGTCAGGCCGCCCATGACAATGACCAGAAATCCCGAAAAGAGCTGAAGGGCCGACAGTTTGCGGGTGAGGATGAGGCTCACCAGAAGCGAGACGACGAAGCCGACGATGAAGATCGCCGTGCCGGTGAACACGCCGAACTTGGCGTTGGCGATGAAGAACAGGACGAGCGGCCCGAGATCGAGCAGCAGCCGGACTCCAGCGGAGAGTTCGCGCTTCTTCGCGGTCATGCCGGCAGTCCTGCAATGGCGCGTGCGACCGCGCGAGGATCGAACGGCCGCAAGTCGTCGACGCCTTCGCCGACACCGATGGCATGGATCGGCAGGCCGAACCGCTCCGCGGCCGCTACCAGCACCCCGCCGCGAGCCGTGCCGTCGAGCTTGGTCATGACCAGCCCTGTGACGCCCGCCAGGTCGCGGAACACCTCGATCTGATTGAGCCCATTTTGGCCGGTCGTCGCATCGAGCACGAGAATGACGTCCTGCGGCGCTTCGGGGTTGAGCCGGCCGAGCACGCGGCGCACCTTGGACAGTTCTTCCATCAAATGAGTCTTGTTGTGCAATCGCCCTGCGGTGTCGACGATCAGCGCATCGATCCCCGTCGCCGTCGCCTGCTTGACCCCGTCGTAGACGATGCCTGCCGCGTCGCCGCCTTCCTTGCCGGCGATCACCGGCGCGCCGATCCGCTCGCCCCAGATTTTCAGCTGCTCGATCGCGGCCGCCCGGAACGTGTCGCCGGCGGCCAGCATCACGCCATAATCCTGCTCCTGTAGCAGGTGGCCGAGCTTGCCGATGGTCGTCGTCTTGCCCGACCCGTTGACGCCGATCACCAGGATGACGTGCGGGCGGGGGAAGCCCCATACGTCGAGCGGCTTGGCGACCGGGGCGAGGATCGCCTCGATCTCTTCCGCCAGGATGGTGCGCAGGCCGCGCTCGTCGAGCTGCTCGAACTTGCGCGCGGCGATGGCCTCACGAATGCGCTTCGATGCCTGGGGACCGAGATCGGACGCGATCAGCGCTTCCTCGATATCGTCGAGCGTCGCCGTGTCGAGCGCAGCCTTCGACGTCAGCCCCGTCAGATTGTCGCCAAGCCGGTCGGCGGTTTTCTTGAATCCGCCGGCCAGCCGATCAAGCCAACTCATTCGAACATCCCGACCAGATGATCCGCGGTGCGCCCTGTGATCCGGGCAGAACCGCCATCGCCGCGCACCGAGCCGGGAATGATCACCGGCGCAAAGCCGTCGCTATGGCCGCGCTCGTTGTTTTCGATCAGTACCGGCTGGCACGAGCCGACCAATCCATCGATCCACGCGGAGCGCCGTTCGGCCGCCCTGGCCCGCAGTCGCGCCGCCCGCGCCTTCACCGTTGCGAGTTCAACCGGAGGCATCCGCGCGGCGGGCGTTCCGGGACGGGGGGAGAAGGGAAAGATGTGGGCCGCGACGATGTCGCAGTCGTCGATGAGCGCCAGCGTATTCAGCGCCGCCGCCTCGCCTTCGGTTGGAAAGCCGGCGATGAGATCCGCGCCGATCGTCGCATCCGGCCGCACCGCCTTGATCGCGCCAACGGTGCGCAGCGCGTCGGCGCGGCTGTGCCGCCGCTTCATCCGCTTCAGGATCAGGTCGTCGCCGGCCTGAAGCGACAGATGGAAATGCGGCATCAGGCGCCGCTCGCCTGCGACCAGCTCCATCAGCAGCGGGTCGATCTCGATACTGTCGAGCGATGATAGCCGCAGCCGCGCGAGGTCCGGAACGTCCCGCAACAGGCGCTCGCAAAGATGGCCGAGCCCACCGCCATCGCCCTCATAGCTGGTGATGTCCACGCCGGTCAGTACGATCTCGCGCGCTCCGCCATCAAGCTCGCGCGCAACCGCCTCGCGAACGGCAGCGTATGGCAATGACCGGCTCGGTCCTCGTGCCCGCCATATGGTGCAGAAGGTGCAGCTATGATCGCATCCGGTCTGCACAGCGACGAAGCTGCGGACCCGGCCCCGATACCCCGCCGCAACGGTCAGCGGTGCGGTGAAGTCGCGAAGCTCGACAGCGTCCACTTCCGGCATCTCTCGATAAGCTTCGGGCGACAGTTGCGCCGCGCAGCCGGTGACGACGATCCGGGCCTCGGGCCGATCGCGCCGCGCGCGGCGGATCGCCTGTCGCGTCTGGCGCTCGGCCTCCGCGGTCACGGCGCAGCTGTTGATGATCGTCAGGGCCTCGCCCGGCGGAGCGAGCCGCTTCAGCTCCTCGCTTTCCGCGAAGTTCAGGCGGCAGCCGAGCGTGATCGTCTCCACGCTCATGGGGCGAATGCCGCGAGGTCGATTTCGCCGCTGAACACATGCGTCGCGGGGCCGCGCATCCGCACCTGTTCGCCTGCGGCCCAGGCGATCGTCAGCGTGCCGCCCTTCATCTGCACCTCGACCGGTGATCGACAACGCTTGCTGCGGATCGCCGCCACGGCCGTTGCACAGGCGCCGGTGCCGCAGGCGAGCGTCAGCCCCGCGCCGCGCTCCCAGGTGCGAAGCTCGATTCCGTTCCCGGCGATCCGAGCGACGTTGACGTTGATCGCGTCCGGAAACGCCGTGTCGTGCTCGATCTGCGGACCAAGTAGTTTTAATCGTTTCTCGTCGATGTCTTCGACAAAGAAAATCAGATGCGGGTTCCCGACATTGACCGCCATCGGCTGCCCAAGCTCGTCCCACGCCATGGGCAGCGCGGCTGTATCCATCGCGTAGGCGAGGGGAATCTCGTGCCACGCAAAACCGGGTTCGCCCATGGCGACCTCGACGCTTGTTCCGTCCTTCGCGCCCTCGATCACCCTGCCGGCGGTTTCGATGCGCTCGGCACCGGTCAGCGCGACGACGCAGCGGGCCGCGTTGCCGCACGCTTCCGCGGAGCTGCCGTCGGAGTTGAAGATCGTCATCCTGAGTGACGCCCGGTTCGAAGCTTGGAGCAGAATCAGCTGATCACAACCGATGCCGGTCTGCCTGTCGGCGAGCGCCCGCGCCAAGGCGGGGGGGGTGACGAGCGGCTCGACCCGTGCATCGAAGATCACGAAGTCGTTGCCGAGGCCGTGCATCTTATGAAACGAGCGGAGCACGGCTCGCGACTTAGGGACGAGCGCGGTGGGTGTCCACTTTCTCCCATCTCACCGACCCTCAGGTTACGAGGCGAAACAACCTTTGCAGCTGTGACTTTTTCGCATCAGCTGAAGCGGAAATAAGAGCCTGGTGCGATTTGGCATCAACGAAACGACCAAGGGCGAATTAAGAGCGCTTATTCGAAGCGCTGAAAAAGGAAAAAGCATGCGCAAATATCTTCTCGCGGCGGTTGCTGCCGCTGTGATCGCCTCGCCGGCCCTGGCGCGTGACGGCTCGCCCTACGTGGGGATCGAGGGCGGCATCCTCTTCCCGCGCAACAATTTCTACGACCTGCGAGCCAGCGATGGCACGACCTCGACGACCTACAATAGGGGTCTTCAGGTCAACAACAAGGAAGGCTTCGACATCGACGGCATCGCCGGCTTTGACCTCGGCTTGTTCCGACTCGAAGGCGAGCTTGGCTACAAGCGTTCCAAGGTCAACTATCTCGCGCCTAGCCCTGGATTCGCCGGTGATACTGGCCTGACGCAGGACGACCTAACCGGCATCACCAACCGGACCACCGTATGGTCGGCCATGGGTAATGCCCTGATCGACCTCAACTTCGACGATCGCACGGCTTTTTATGCAGGTGGTGGCATCGGCGGAGCGCGCGTCAAAGCATTCAGCGTTCACGACAATGCCTTTGCGTGGCAGCTGATAGCCGGCGTTCGGACGGCGATTACCGACAACATCGATATCGGCGTCAAGTATCGCTACTTCCAGACCGGTCGACTTCACTTTTCCGACACCGACACGGATGCGGGCCTGACCTTCAGCGCCAGCGACAAGTTCCGCTCGCACAGCGTGCTGGCGAGCCTGATTTTTAAC
>JAIVIZ010000083.1 GCA_020200315.1 Sphingomonadales bacterium
GCGCGATTGGCTGGTCGAGCGCTGCGACCGCCGCTTCAAAACGATGATCGGGGACGGCGCAATTGCCGAGGTCGAAGCGTTGCTGGCGCGCGCGCTCGACCAGCCAATCGCGCGGTGGAAGCAGGATCAGCGGGCGAAGCACGACTCGTTCCTTGATGCCGCCCGCTCGATCGATCTGCCAATCGCCAAGCGTTCGCTTGGTCGAGCGCACGACCTCCAGCGCGCGCGCGACCCGGCTCGTATCGCCGGGATTGAGCCGCGCCGCGCTGCACGGATCAAGCGCGGCGAGAGCAGCGACATTCTCGGCCACGCTGGCGGCCCGAACCTCGGCCCGGATGGCCGGATCGATTGGTGGGACCGGGGCGATTCCGTCGAGGAGAGTGCGAAAATAAAGGCCGGTGCCGCCGACAAGGATCGGAAGGCGCCTTTCGGCGTGAAGCGCGTCGATCTCGACCCGTGCCAGTGACGCCCAGTCGGCCGCGGAGCAAGGATCGGCGCCATCGCGAACGCCATAAAGGCGATGATCCGCGGCGCCGCGCTCGGCGGCGGAAGGCGCGGCCGACAGGATCGGCAGGTCGCGGTAAAGCTGCGCGCTGTCGGCGTTGATCACGGCGCCGCCGCTCGCGTGCGCAAGCGCTAGCCCCAGCGCCGACTTGCCGCTTGCGGTCGGACCGGCGATGAGGGCGACGGGAGGCTTCGACTTGACCATTGCCACGCTGATAGCAGCCGACCGGCTCGACGAAAGGTTCTTGGCGGGGGCGTTCGAGCGGGTCGGGGACGCGCGCCTGTTGCGCTGGGTCGAGCCCGGAAGCGCCGCCGACCTCATCGCCGACGCCGATACAGCGACAATAAGGGGCGGTCTTGAAGGGTGGGAAGACGTCGACGTCATCGTCCACACGCCCGGACCGCGTGAGAAAAGCCTGCTCGTCGCCGACATGGACTCGACCATGATCGGGCAGGAATGCATCGACGAGCTTGCCGATTATGCCGGGGTCAAGGCCGAGGTCGCGGCGATCACCGAGCAAGCGATGAAC
>JAIVIZ010000008.1 GCA_020200315.1 Sphingomonadales bacterium
GTGGAATAGGTCCACACACCGCCAATCGCGTCGGTCGTCAGCAACAGCCTCAACGCTGGGCTCCGAGCGCCATTGCCATTGGCGCCTCGAGCGCCAGGCCCCGGCTCTCGGCAAGCCACTGGGCAAGCGCCGTGACCCCCTCGCGCCAGGGGCGTGGCGTCTTCAGCCCGAGTTCCGCCCGCACTGCCCGCGCGTCGGCGACGAAATAGCGCTGGTCGCCCTCGCGCCAGTCGCTGAACTCTACCTCGACGTCGTGCCCGACGAGGTCGCCGATGAACGCGATCAACCGGCGCAGCGACACGGCGTTCGCCGGACCGCCGCCGAGGTTGAACGCCCGGCCCTTGAGCCGCTCGATGTGACCGAGCGCCGTGACGTAGGTCGAGACGGCGTCCGAAACGTCGAGAATGTCGCGGACCTGGTGACCGTCGCCGTAAAGCGTGATCGGCTTTCCTTCGAGTGCGCGGATCAGGAAATGCGCGACCCAGCCCTGGTCCTCGGTGCCCATCTGCCGCTGGCCATAGATGCAGCTCATGCGCAGCACCGCCGTCGGCAGGTCGAAGCTCCGCGCATAGTCGAGCACATATTGATCGGCGGCGCCCTTGGAGCAGCCATAAGGCGTGTGGAAATCGAGCGGGCGCGCCTCGGACACGCCGTGGTTGCGGGTGACCGCGTCCACCGGACGATAGGCGCCTTCGGCAAGTTCCAGATCGATATCGGCGAGGTCGCCATAGACCTTGTTGGTCGAGGCGAAGATCACCGGCGTTCGGCGTCCGGCGACCCGTAGCGCGTCGAGCAGGTGCAGCGTGCCGCGCACATTGATGTCGAAGTCCTCGCGCGGATCGACGAGACTGGTCGTCACCGCCACCTGCGCCGCCATGTGGAACACCGCATCCGCGCCGCGCGCCGCCTCATCAAGCGAATCCTCGTCGCGCGTGTCGGCGACGGTGCTGCTGATGCGGCGCGGATGGCGCTGCTTCAGCCACTCGAGGTTCCGCTCCACGCCAGGCCGCAGCAGCGCGTCGTAGATCAGCACGTCGCGGCCTTCGCTCGCCAGCCGGTCGGCGATGTTGCAGCCGATGAATCCGGCGCCGCCCGTGACGAGGATCGGTCGCCGGCCGATCAGACTCGGTGCCGGGCTCACGCGACCAGCCCCCGCGCCTCAAGCTCCTGCCGCGCCTCGTCGACGCGATCGACCGCTTCCTCGCCGGCAACCCACTCGGCCAGTTCTGCGAGCCCTTCGCCGAAGTCCTTGCGGGCGCGGAAGCCGAGGCGTTCGGCCGACAAGGTCGTGTCGCAGAAGCAATGGCGGATGTCGCCGATCCGCGCCTTGCCGGTCACTTCCGGCTCGATGTCGTTGCGGTTGAGCGCGCCGGCGAGCGCGCGCGCCACCTCCTTCACCGAACGGTCCTCGCCCGAGCCGATATTGAACACGCCCCCGTTTGCTTCCGGCAGATGCAAGGCATCGGCGAAGGCTCGCGCGACATCGCTGACGTGAACGAAATCGCGCCGCTGCTCGCCGTCCTCGAACACCAGCGGCTTCTGCCCATTGAGCAGCCGCGAGGAGAAGATCGCCAGCACGCCGGTATAGGGGTTCGACAGCGCCTGGCCCGGCCCATAGACGTTGAACAAGCGCAGGCAGGCGCTTTCCATGCCGTAAGCCTGCGCCATGATCATCGTCGTGCGCTCCTGCACATACTTGTTGAGCGCATAGATCGAGGCGAGGCTCGGCCGTTTCCACTCGGGCGTGGCGACGGGAGTCAGCGGACGGCCCTGCGGGTCCACCGGGTCCCAGCTGGTTGCCGCACCAACCCGCGGCAGCCGCTCGGCTTGCTGCACCGGCTCGCCGTCGGCGTCGACGTACAACCCCTCGCCATAGATGCTCATCGATGAGGCGGTGACGATCCGCCGCACCGGATTGGCGATCAGCTTCTCGGTCAACACCGCGGTGCCGACGTCGTTGACCGACGTGTAGCGCTCGGCTTCGTACATCGACTGGCCGACGCCGACCTCGGCCGCCAGGTGAATGACGCTGTCGACGCCTTTCAGCGCACCGGTGACCGCGTCGCCGTCGCGCACGTCGGCACGGATCAGTTCGATATCGGAATCCAGATCCGCTGGCCGGCCACCGTTGCCGTGGACCTGCTCGATCAGGCTGTCGAGCACGCGGACGCGGTGGCCGCGACGCAGCAGTTCGGCGCAGACCGAGCGGCCGATGAAGCCGGCACCGCCGGTCACGAGAATCGTTTCGCTCAACTCCGCACCCCTGGTTTGGGCTGACGCCCGTCTTGGCTTTGACGGAAGACGAAATGCATCTTCTTCATCTTCGTTCCCGCGAAGAGTCGCGGAAGAGGCCGTTGTTTTCGGATGCGCACCGAAAACTTGCTAACATAGGTAGTCTTCACTGCTCGCTTACAGGAGCGATCCATAGAAAGCGATTCATGACCGAAACGATTACGGCTCGCTTGCTTGGGAACCATGAAGCTTTGTTGCTGTTAAGCTAGCGAAACAGTGGGGAACGCGTGACCACATCGATCCTTCTCATCCGCCATGCGGCCCATGCCGATCTCGGCCAACGCCTCTCCGGCCGCGGCCCGGCACCGGGGCTGACGGCGCACGGCCGCGACCAGGCGGAGAGCGTGGCAACCCATCTTGCCGACACGGCGCTTGGCGCGGTTCATGCCAGCCCGCGCCAACGGGCTCAGGAAACCGCCCAAGCCATCGCGACCCGGCATGGACTATCCGTCACAACCGCCGGGGCGCTCGACGAAGTCGATTTCGGCGAGTGGACGGGCCGCCGCTATGACGCGCTCGAAATCGAGCCCGCCTGGACTCAGTGGAATACGTCACGCGCGAGCGCCCGTCCACCTGGCGGCGAGACCATGGTCGCGGCACAGGAGCGCGCGTCCGCCCATGTCCGCGAGGTCGCCTGCGCGCATGAGGGCGGCACGGTTGCGATGGTCAGCCATTGCGACATCATCCGCTCCGTCATCGCCGGCGCGCTGGGCCTGCCGCTCGACAATCTGCTGCGGTTCGATGTCGATCCCGCTTCGGTCAGTAGGCTGAGCGTCGGCGGCTGGGGTATGCAGGTGGCGTCGATTAACGAGCGCGCCGCCGCATGAATATCCACACGCATCCTGAAGGCGCCGATCTGCGCGAGCGGATCGCCGCGCTCGGGCCCTGGTTCCACAACCTCGATCTCGGCGGCGTGAAGACCGCGCCGGACCACTTCCTGCACGACTATCCCGCCAACAAGTTCGCCGGGTTTTCCGCGGCGCTTCCGGCCGATCTCACGGGCAAATCGGTGCTCGACATCGGCTGCAACGCGGGCTTCTACAGCTTCGAAATGAAGCGGCGCGGCGCCGACCGCGTGCTCGGCATCGACCACGACGAGCACTACCTTGCCCAGGCGCGCTTCGCTGCCAGCGTACTCGGCTACGACGACGTCGAGTTTCAGCGACTCGAAGTGTGGGACATCGCCGCGATTGGCGAGCGGTTCGATCTCGTCATCTTCATGGGCGTCCTCTATCATCTCCGACACCCGCTGCTCGCGCTCGACCTCATCCGCGAGCATGCTGCGCGCGACCTCATGCTCTATCAGTCGCTCCAGGGCGGCGCGCCCGGCGATTTTACCGCCGAAGCCGATTACGAGTTCTTCGAGGGCAAGGCGGCGCTTGCACAGCCCGCCTGGCCGAAGATGCAATTCATCGAGCACCGCTACGCCGGCGATCCGACCAACTGGTGGGTGCCCAACGAAGCGTGCAGCGCCGCCATGCTCCGCTCGGCAGGCTTCACCATCGTCGCGCATCCCGAAGAGGAGGTTTTCCTCTGCCGCGTGAGCGATGAGGCGCCGAAGCAAGGCGGCGCCGTTTATCCAGCAGGGGGACCCGCGTGATCGAAGCCGCGATGATCTGGAACGAGCCCAACAACAAGTCGCATTGGGATCCGGAGATTGACCCCGACTGGTCGAAGTTCGCGGAGATGACGACCCTCGCCGGGGAAGCGATCCGCGACGCCAACCCGGAGGTCAAGCGCGTGCTTGGCGGCATTTCGCCGATTGATCCCGCCTTTCTTCAGCGGCTCGATCGCCATGGTGCGCTCGATGCAGTCGATGTGATCGCCGTTCACGGGTTCCCGCTCGATTGGAACCTCTGGCAGATCGACGAATGGCCGGCGAAGCTCGAGGAAATTCGTACGGTCGTGCCGAACCACGAGCTGTGGGTAACGGAAGTCGGTGTCAGCTCGTTCGGCGCCGAGGAAGTACAGCGCTTCGGCGTCGAGCGCACGGCCGAACTGCTGATCGGACGCGTGCCGCGCGTCTTCTGGTACAGCCTCTACGATCTGCCGCGCGAGTGGGAAGCGACCACCCGCCACCGCGAGGCCGAGGGTTCGAGCTACTATCGTCACTTCGCGATGGGCCTGCTGCGCCAGGACGGCACGCCCAAGCTCGGTCTGGAAGCCTATGCTCCCTACGCGAGCGAAATGGGGCTGATGCAGTGGTTCCATTTCCATGACCACCGGCTCGATGAAGCGGTAAGCTGGCTGAAGCGGCTGGGCGTCACGAAGTTGCGCACCGGCCTCTCCTGGGCGGACAGTTTCCGTGAGGGCGCGCTCGACTGGTTCGATCGTCAGATGGACGCGCTCGCCGATTTCGACACGACGGTGACCTTCTGCTTCACGCCCGAGCATCTCGGCATTGCCCCCCACCACACCAGCCCGCCGCGCGATCCGCGCCAATTCGCCGATTTCTGTGCCCAGATGATCGACCGCTACGCACCGGCGCAGGCAGTGCCGCGCGTCGCAGCGGCCTAGGAGAAGCCGATGACTCCCGAAATTCGAATCGCCATCGCCGGCGTCGGCAATTGTGCCTCGAGTCTGGTGCAGGGCATCGCCCACTATCAGAACGGCGGCGCCAACGAGCAGATCGGCCTCATGCACTGGGATCTTGGCGGCTATCGGCCCAAGCACCTCAAGCTCGTTGCCGCGTGGGACATCGACGAGCGCAAGGTCGGCCGGGACCTCGGGCAGGCGATCTTCGCGAAGCCCAACTGCACGGAGGTGTTCTGCGATCATGTGCCCGATAGCGGCGCGATCGTGCGGATGGGAAGGCTGTTCGATGGCGTCGCCGAACATATGGCGAACTATCCGGCCGACCGGACGTTCAAACTCGCGAGCGAGGCCGAGCCGGATCAGGCCGACGTCGTGCGCGTGCTCAAGGACACCGGCGCGGACGTGCTGATGAACTATCTGCCGGTGGGCAGCCAGAAAGCGTCCGAATTTTACGCGGAATGCGCGCTCGAGGCGGGGGTGGCGTTCGTCAATTGCATCCCGGTGTTCATCGCCAGCGATCCCGCTTGGGCGAAGCGCTTCCGCGATCGCCGCGTGCCGATCATCGGCGACGACATCAAGGCGCAGCTTGGCGCCACCATCGTGCACCGCGTGCTGACCGATCTGTTCGCCAAGCGCGGCGTGCGGCTCGACCGCACCTATCAGCTCAACACCGGCGGCAACACCGACTTCCTCAACATGCTCAATCGCACGCGGCTCGCGTCGAAAAAGGAGAGCAAGACGGAGGCGGTTCAGGCCGTGGCGGAGCGGCGGCTGGACGACGAGAATATCCACGTCGGCCCGTCCGACTATGTCGCCTGGCAGAACGACAACAAGGTGTGCTTCCTGCGCATGGAAGGACGGTTGTTCGGCGGTGTGCCGATGAACCTCGAGCTGCGCCTGTCCGTCGAAGATTCGCCCAATAGCGCGGGTGTTGCGATCGACATGATCCGCTGCGCCAAGCTTGCGCTCGATCGCGGTCAGGGCGGACCGATCGTCGCGCCCGCGGCTTTCTTCTGCAAGCATCCGCCCGAACAGATGACCGACGACGACGCCCTCCACGCAACGGAGGCGTTCATCGCCGATGAGCCCGCGCCCACCCGACACTGATCCCACTGCGTCAGAGGCGATGGTGCATGATCCGACCGTGCCGGAGCCCGGCCCCGACGGGCTTGCCTCGACCCTGGAACGCAACATCGACGCGCTGGCGGATCGCCGACGCCGGGATGAAGCCGGCGCGTCCGCCGAAGACCATGTCGCCGAGGGCATTACCCGCTTCGTCGGGTCGATGCGCTTCGTCTACCTCCACCTGCTCGTGTTCGGCGCGTGGCTCGTCTTCAACCTTCGCCTGGTGCCCGGCATTCCGGCCTTCGACCCGAACCTGTTCATTCTGGCGACCTTTGCGTCGGTTGAGGCGATCTTCCTGTCGACGTTCGTGCTCATCAGCCAGAACCGCGCCGCCCAATCCGCGGACCGGCGCGCGGATCTCGATCTGCAGATCAGCCTTTTGGCCGAGCATGAGGTCACCCGTCTGATCCACCTGGTCGCGCAAATCGCCCGCAAGCTCGACGTCGAAGGCGCACATGATCCGGAGCTCGACGAGTTGACGCGCAACGTTGCGCCCGAAGCGGTGTTGGAGCGCATCGAGCAAACGACGGCGGCTCCGGGCTCCTGACCGTCACTCCGCCGGATGGACCAGCCGCTCGATCCGGTCGAACAGGGCGCCGCTACGGCCGCGCGAGTAGGTCAGGCCCTGGTATAGCCGCAGTGCGGAGCGCCCCCAGCCGATGTAGAGATTTGGCCATTGGACCCTGCGTGCCAGGGCGAAGATGCGCAGGCTCCACGCGCTGATCGCGGCGCGCGAGCGATAGACAAACCGTCGGCGCAGCGGGATTCCTGCGCGGCTCGGCAACACCCGCTTGCGCAGCCGCACGCCGCACCGTCCCCAGGTCAGCCGGTACGCCAGCCCCTCGCGCCGTTGCCGCAGACCGGCGGCCTGGGTCTGTTCGACGAAGGCGGCGTCCACCGGCTGAAGTGCCAGCTTCCCGGCGGCGATGGCCTCTTCCACAAGTTCGTGCATCTCGCGCGAGCGGACGACCACCACATTCGTGCCACGCCCGTCCGACGAATAGGGTTCGACCCACGCGTCGCCGAACGCGATGTCCGCGGTTTCCGCGACCACATCGTCGCATGCGTTGCACGCCGAATTCTGGAAGAAGCCCGCACCCCAGTCCCCATCCGCGAGGTGCCACCAATCCTGCGCCACGGAGGAGCCGTCGTTCAGCGCAAGAGTCGTTCGGTACCAATTGGCCGGGCGAGTGGGGTCCTTCACGCGATAATCGACCGCGGTGACGCGCTCCAGCTCGGTGCCGAGCTGCCAGGCGAAACTCTCGACGAAGTGCGCGCTCTTCATATGCCCGCAGAATAGCCCGAGCGTGTGAGTCACCCGCTCCTGGATCAGCGGATCGAGGCTGCGGAGCAGATGGATCGCCTTTATGAAGCAGGGCACGCCGACGATCGCGTAGCGGCCGGGCGTCGCCCGAATCTCCCGCAGCACGGCGGATAGCTCGACAGGGTAGTAGCGCGACTTGGCGCCCTGTGCGACTTGCGCGACCGATCGGGACAGTCGGTATTCGAACAGTCGGCCATCGGCGGCAGGCGCCACGTGGGCAACCGCGTCGACCAGGCCTTGGCGCAGCAGCTCCGCCGCGACCCAGCTCACCAAGCCGCCACTGCTCCCGGTCGCGCGATATTCGCCCTCGGCGACATGGCCGACATAGGCCGCCTCGAAACGGCCGACCTTCTCATTGCCGAACTCCGCTCCGCCGAAACGCTCGCGGGCGATCTGGTCCTCGTCGGCTGCGGCCGGCGAAAACGGGCATTGACGCGCAAATCGCTCCGAGCGTCGGCTATACCATTCCGCGGGCCTGTTCGGTTTGAGGAATCCCGTGGCGTCCCACTGCATGCCCGCAACCGCCGAACTTGCGGCGCAGCTTCCGCACCCGATGCACAGTCCCGAGCGAACGATGTCGCGCGGGCTGAGCGGCCGAACGGACGAGGGTTCAGGCGAGGGCGGCATCGAGGAATGCATGGGACTGCGCACGCAGCTGCACCACGCGCTCGTGTACGCGCCCGCCAAGTGGAGTCTCGAGCAGATGTCCGATCCACTGCGGACTGCTGGCTTCGTTTACGATCCGCTCGGAGGCATTGAGCGCCGCCGTGAGGTCGCGGATTTTGTTGAAGCGGTAATCGCTCGGCGTGGTCACCAACGGCTTGTCGCGCAGCAGCGCGAAGACGCAGCCGTGGAAGAAATTGGTCACGACCGCGCTTGCTCCCTTGACCAGCGGAGCGAATTCGATTGGTCCCGCGCCCAACGCCTGCTCATCCGCCCACGCATTGTGATAGCCGACGCTGAGCAGCGTCAGCCCCCGAGCGTCGCTCCACTGCCGCACCCGTTGCTGCAGCCACTCGGGAAACCCGTGGCCGTAAATCAGCGCGTAAGGACTTCGTTGCGCCGGTTCGTTCGGAATGGCGTCCGGAAACTGCAGGCACGGGTCGAGCACCAGCGCCGGGTCGATTCCAAGCGCTCCGCTGACCAGGCTGCGCGAATTCTCGTCGCGCACCGACAAGGCCGAGAAGCGTTTCAGCTTGCCGGCCCACTTCGGATCGAAGCCATCCGCCGCGTCGTGATTGCCGAACGTTGCGGCATAGGAGATCAGGCGCTCGCTGCGGAGGCCGTCGCCGTAGAAGATCGGCTTACCGCTGTACCACGGATGGCGGAAGTTCCACACTTCGTCGCTGCCGATGACGACCTTGTCATAGCGGCCGGCTTGCTCGGGATGATGGAGCGAAAAGCGCCCTGACAGCGGGAGATGCCGCCACGCATCGAAGAACTTCCGCGTCTTGCGCTTATACTCGCCGAGCCGCGCGCGCGGCGTGCGCTGCGGCAGCGAGGGCTGCAACGAACAACGCCACTCTGCCAGCCTCACGTCATCGCATTCATGATCCAGCAGTTCCGCGGCAAACCCCCGCGCCCGCAGCCCCTCCACGAGGCAGCGGGCCTGCCAGTAGGAGCCGTAGTTGATGCATTTGTGGAAGGTCAGAACCCCGACGGTGCCGTGCTGCGTCATCCAAGGGGAAAAGCGTGGCGCTTCCCACTAGTTCCGCGAACTCCGATTCACAGCCACCGCCAGGGAACCTCGGCAGAGGTGTAACTCCGGCATCCTCGCGTCCGAACATGTTCGATTGGCGGCGTCCGCTTCGTTCCACCCTTCGCCTGGAGAAATCGATGCCCGCCGGATTGTCCCCTGCCCTTGTGGCCACGAACGGCTAATCGGATGAGCAACGGGCTGAATCCCCTCCTCGCTTATGCCGCTGGCGCGCTGACGATTCTGTCGCCGTGCGTGCTGCCCCTCGTGCCGATCGTCATCGGCAGCGCGGCGCAGCGGCATAAGTGGGGTCCGGCCGTCCTCGCGGCGGGCCTGCTTGTCTCTTTCACGCTGGTCGGCTTTACCGTTGCCGCACTCGGCGCTTCCTCGGGCCTCGATCCTGATCTCGTGCGCGAGATCGGCGCCGTCGTCTTGCTGCTCGTCGGACTTCTGCTGATCGTTCCGAAAGCGCAGCATCTCGCCGAGCAGGCCGCCGCCCCGCTCGCGGAGTGGGCCAGTCGCAAGCAACAGGGGCTGGAGCGTTTCGGGCTGATCGGCCAGGCCGGGATCGGCGTGCTGCTCGGCCTCGTCTGGAGCCCTTGCGTCGGGCCGACGCTCGGCGCCGCCACCGTGCTCGCTGCGGAGGGCAAGGATTTGGGCCAGGTGGCGCTCGTGATGGCGGCATTCGGCGCAGGCATCGCCACCATGCTCCTTCTGGTCGCGCTGGCAACGCGCGGGTTCCTCGCCCGATGGCGCGGCAGGCTGATGGGCGCGGGCGCGGGCGGCAAGCGCGTGCTGGGTGGGCTGGTGATGGCGGTGGCCGTATTGATCCTGACCGGCGGCGATCATCTTTTCGAAGCTGCGGTGCTCGGCGTCTCGCCGGATTGGCTGACCAATCTTACAACCATGATCTGATCGGCGAGGGCGAGCGAGCTGCACTGCGCGGTAAACTTGCATCTTGCCGAGCGAGCCTGACAATAGCCCGTGCCAAGTTTAATCGAGCAGCGATGCTGGCTTGGGGGGAGTGTCCGAATGTCGATCGAAATTGCCGTCGTCCAGCACCCGCCGGTGTTCCTCAACCTCGCGGCGAGTGTCGCCCTGGCCGAGCGGCTCGTGCGGGACGCCGCGGCCGACGGCGCACAGATTGCGGTCTTTCCCGAGACATGGCTGCCCGGCTACCCGGTGTGGCTCGATGACGCACCCGGTGCAGCACTATGGGGCCATGGTCCGGCCGAGGCGATGTTCCGAACCCTGTTCGCCAACGCTCCCTCGCTTGACGGGCCGGAGATCGCCGCCCTCGCCAAGCTTGCGCAGGAAGTCGGCGTCGACATCGTGATGGGGCTTCACGAGCGCCGCGGGGCCAGCCTGTTCAACAGCGTCATCAGGCTCGCGTCGGATGGCGGCGTCCAGATCCACCGCAAGCTGATGCCGACCCATGGCGAGCGGATCATCTGGGCCGCAGCCGACGGCAGCACGCTCGGGCCCTGGCCGAGCCGGCACGGAACGCTGGGCGCACTGATCTGCTGGGAACATTGGATGCCGCTGGCGCGTGCCGCCAAGCATGCGACCGGCGAAGCCATCCACTTCGCGCTCTGGCCCGGCGTTCCCGAACGTCATCTCATTGCCAGCAGGCACTATGCCTTCGAAGGGCAATGTTTCGTGATCGCCGCGGGCGTGACGCTGACCCGCGACGACGTGCTCGCCGGGTTCGATACGCTTGCTCAACCCGACCCGGCCGCTCGCGCGCTACTGGAGGCGATCCCGCCCGAGCGAACGCTGCTCAAAACGGGCGGCAGCGCGATCATCGCGCCCGACATGTCGCTCGTCGCGGGCCCGGCCCCCGCCAATCGAGAGACGCTGCGCGGCGCGATCGACCTCAGCAGGCTGGCCGATGGTTATCTCTACCTCGATACGTCCGGCCATTACTCAAGGCCGGACATTTTCGAGTTGAGAGTCGACACACGTGAGCGATCCGGGATCGTCTTCGAGGGCTGACCCGCTGTAACCGGGACCTAACCAGGTCCGAACAGGGAAGTTCGATGTTGGTGCCGGCAGCGGCGGCCATCTGGCGCCGCGGGACGCAACATTGTCAGGAGAGCCCAATGAAATTCACCGCCTTCCCCATTCTACTCGCGGCAATTCTGTCGATCGGTGCGGTGGATGCGCCGAGCCATCCGTTCAGCAGCGGGGCGCTCAAGGCGGCGCAGAGCGCGGGTCGGCCGATCCTGGTCGATGCGTTCGCTCCCTGGTGCCCGACCTGCCGCGCACAGGCGCCAACCATCTCCGCCATCTCCTCGGATCCTGCCTTCCGCAATCTCCTTATCCTCCGCCTCGATTACGACCATCAGGCGGCCGAGAAGAAAGCACTTGGCATCCGGCAGCAAAGCACACTGATTGCCTTTCACGGCAATCGTGAGGTCGGCCGCTCGGTCGGAGTGACCGACCCGGCGCAAATCCGGATGCTTGCCGCTCGGGCGCTGCGTTAGGACGCCGATGGGCCCGCTGCGCCGGCGCGCTGTTCTCGCCGGCGGCGCGGGCCTGGTGGCGAGCGCCGTTGCTGCGCCGCTGGTCTCGGCGCCTGGCGAGAGTGCAGCCTACGATCGGCCGGGCCCGATGTACGAGGCGGTCGAGCGGCAACCCGCCGAGACGCTCGCTGTCGGCGAGGCGCACATCCGTGTCGTTTTCGCGGACGGTGCGCCGGGACTCGACCGGGCACGGACGATCCGATGGATCCGAGGTGCCGCTGCCGCACTTACCCGCTATTTTGGGCGCTTCCCTGTCGCCAACTATGCGCTGCTGGTCATCGCGACCGACGGCAACCGCGTCGGCCACGCGACCACCTTCGGCTTTCGCGGCTCGGCAACACGCATAACGGTTGGCCGCGAAACCGACGAGGGCTTCGCTCGCGATTGGGTGCTGGTTCACGAGATGCTCCATGCCGCCCTCCCCGACTTGCCGCGCAGGGCATTATGGCTGCAGGAGGGGAACGCCACCTGGATCGAGCCGGTCGCCCGGGTGCAGGCCGGCCAATTGCCGGCGGCCGAAATGTGGCGGCAGGCGCTGCTCGGCATGGCCAGGGGGCAGCCGGCTGCCAACGACAGCGGCATGGACGGGACGAAGGCGTGGAACCGTCTGTATTGGGGCGGAGCGACCTTCTGGCTGCTGGCGGAGATCGCCATCCATCAGGCGAGCAACGGCCGTGCGGCACTGCGCGACGCGATGCGCGCCATCAATCGGGCCAGCGGCGGCAATACGGCTGACTGGTCTCCCGAGCGGATGATGGCAGCCGGCGACCCCGCGACCGGGACCGCATCGCTGCTCCCGCTGTACCGACGTTTCGCGGACGAGCCGTACGAACGGATCTACAGTCGTTGTTCAGCCGCCTTGGAGTTCTCGTCGACCAGCAGGGCAAGATCGGCTTCGACGAGCGCGCGCCGCTGGCCGCGGTGCGGCGGGCGATTGAGGGTTCCGGCGCCTGAAGCACATTCCGGCCGCTGCGCGTGTCGCTGGCCTGGCCGCTCACATCGAGCGTCACGAGGCGCATCGAGCGCGCTGTAACCGGCGAGGAACGGCTCACGAAGTCACTTATGCCATCCGGCCTGTGACCTCAGTACCATTTGAAGGAGTTCCTCGACATGATGAAGATCCGCACCGGCGCCAACATCGCTTCGGCCGCCGCCATGCTTGCCCTCGCGGGCCTTGCCACCACCACGCCGGCGCAGGCCGCTCATGGCGCAAGCGCCAAGGTGCAGCCCTGTTACGGCGTCAATTCGTGCAAGGGCACGTCGGACTGCAAGTCGGGCAATCACGAGTGCAAAGGCCAGAACGACTGCAAGGGCCAGGGCTTCAAGGACATCAGCGCAAAAGCTTGCGCCGTTCAGCACGGCAGCCTCACCGCTCCAGGTGCGTGATGCACTCGGCCGGCGCGCAGCGCGCGCCGGCTGTTTCCCCGGCTAAACTACCCATGTCCGATCTCCAGAGGAAAACCTAATCGCGAACGTAGCCGAGACTTCATAGAGGCGGAGTAGCGAAAATGAGAGGGAGGGTTTTGATTCCGGTTTGTGGGCTTACTCGACATTCATAACCGTAAGAGGTCAAGCGCTCCACAACGGCTTTGTCAGTACGAACCCCTCTTACGCGATGCGGTTCAATGACAATTCTCGGCTTATATTTTATAAAGAAGGAGGACGACTGGGAGATGACCTCGTCCTCCGAGCCTTCGATGTCCATCTTGACGAAATCGACACGATTCAACTTGTAAGTTTCCACGAGGTCCATCAGGGTTCGTTTCCTGACCTTGACGGTCGCACCTCGATAACGCCCCACCAGATCAGCGTTTGCGGAACCCATCGCTCCTTCAGCGCTCAACTCCATGTAGCCGGTCGCCCCCCCGACAGCGGCTTCCACAAGGTCGATGTTCCGGAGATGATTGATTTTGAAATGTGTCCGGATATTTCGAGTCGAAACGTTATGGTTCAGGGGGTCTGGCTCCACGGCGATAACTTTGCCGGACTCTCCCACTCCTTTGGAAAACAAAATACTGGTCAGTGCCGAATAACTGCCGAGGTCCAGGACAACTTCTCCTGGAGAAAGTCGGGCGAAACCGAGATACTGATCAGTCGTCGCAAGTGGTTCGGCAATGCTCGGAAAACATACAGGAAAGTCAGAAAACCCATTTACGTTGTGCGATTTCACACCTGAAAAATCGACCACGTCGAAACCATTGACTTGAACCGGTTCCACAGATCCGAAGAAATAATCAAAGGACTCGATCATGTCAGGCAAGTATACCGCGCTATTTCGGCCGATATAAATGCTCTTGCGTTGAGGCACGCGTTCGACCCGTATCATCGTTCTGTCGGAACGTATCCGGATGCCCTTTCGGGAAGGCTTATCAGCCAGATAGTATATCAGCGAAGGTGCCTTTCGAACTACCAAGCCTGCAACCATATCCCTAACGATCATGACAAAGCTCCAGAAAATAGGTGATACGGCGCCCTGATAGTAGCTATACTCCGCGTTGCTGGTGAAGTGGACTTCGTTCAAGTCGTAGGTAAATAGATATAAGTGCTGATACGGGTGGTCGAGCTGAACGCTTCCACAAATCGTGCTCGTTACTCATGCAGAAGTCAGAAGCCCAATGGAAACAAGAGCTTCGCTGTATGGTGACCCCTACGGGAATCGAACCCGTGTTTCAGCCGTGAAAGGGCCGCGTCCTAACCGCTAGACGAAGGGGCCGAGAGGCGAGCGGGCGATTAGGGGAGCAGCCTGGAGCGGTCAAGCTTGGGCGGCCCTGTCACTGCGCAGCAGCGGCGTCATCGAGGTGCATTTCGGCCGCGTTGCCGCCGTTATACTCGTCGCGCTTGATCGTGCCGGCGAGCCACCAGCGGCGGTCCGGCGGGCTGGCGAGCAGGGCTTGGCCGAGCGGGCTGTCGGCGGCTCGGAACGCGATCCATTTGAAGCTCTTGCCGTCGTCGCCGCAGGCCAGCCCCCGAACATGGCCGTTGCCGACGATCGACGGGCGAAGCAGGCGGGCCGGGCCGGCGGCGACCCGCGGGCTCGGCCAGCCGGCGCCATAGGGACCGGCGGCATCGAGCTGATCGCACAGGGAGCCCGCCACGCCACCGGGTGCGAGCATCGCGTCGAGCAGCAGCGATCGCCCGCCGCGCGAAGCCGCGATATCGGCGGCCATCCGCTGATGGAGAAAGGCACGAAGCGCTTCGAGACCGCCCGGAGCGAGAGTCAGCCCCGCCGCCATGGCATGGCCGCCGCCCGCAACCAACAACCCGCTATCCTTGGCGGCGAGGATCGCGGCGCCGAGGTCGACGCCCGAGATCGAGCGGCCCGAGCCCTTGCCGGTGCCGTCCTCTTCCTCGGCAATGACGATCGCCGGCCGTCCGTGGCGCTCCTTCAGCCGGCTCGCGACGATGCCGATCACGCCGGGGTGCCAGCCGCGCCCGGCGACGAGGATCAGCGGCGCGTTGGCCTGCCGCTCGGCGGCTTCGCTCGCCTGCTCGGTGACGATCGTCTCGATCGCGCGGCGCTCCTCGTTGAGGCGGTCGAGCTCGGCGGCGAGCGTAGCCGCTTCCTCGGGATCGGCGGTGGTCAGCAGGCGCACACCGAGGTCCGACTTGCCGACCCGGCCTCCGGCATTGATGCGCGGGCCCAGCGCGAAGCCGAGGTCGCGGCAGATCGGAGCGCGGGTCAGGCGGGCGGCATCGGCCAGCGCGGCAAGGCCGATATTTTGGCGACCGACCATGACCTTCAGCCCCTGGGTGACGAAGGCGCGGTTGAGGGTCTGCAGCCGGGCGACGTCGGCGACGGTGCCGAGCGCGACCAGATCGAGCAGGTCGATGATCTTCGGCTCGGCCCGGTCGCCGGCGAACCGTCCGCGCTGGCGAAGTTCGCGCAGCAGCGCGGTGCCGAGCAGGAAGGTCATGCCGACCGCCGCGACATGGCCGTGCGCCGCTCCGGTCTCGCTCTCGTCGAGGCGGTTGGGGTTGATCACGGCGTGGGCGGTCGACGCCGAGGCGGCGCAGCACCAGGGTCAGCAGCGCGGCGGAGGTCGCGCCGTCGACGTCATAGTCGCCGAATATGGCGATCGTCTCGCCGGTCTCGACCGCGTCGGCGAGGCGGACCGCGGCCTTGTCCATGTCGGCGAAGTGTGATGGATCGGGCAGGAAATCGCGAATGCGCGGGTCGCGGTGGCGGGCAAGGTCGTCGGCGGCGATGCCGCGGGCGAGGAGCAGTTGATCGATCAGGTCGACTCCAAGCTCATCCCCGCCCTGCCAGCGCCAGCGCCATGGTTGGGCGAGGAGCGAGGAGGTAACCCCGCAGGCATGGTCTTCGCGGCTCATCGGGGCGTGCGATTCGGGCGGCGTTGGTGGCTCGCCGAAGTTGACTCGGTTGCCTTAGAATCGCATTTTTTTTCGGAGAGTGTCGCCTTTGTCTCCTTCGGCTCCGGGGCGAGCGCGATGTCCCAGGCGAAAATCGCGTGAGCCTGTAAGCTTCGTGATCCCGCGACCCGCGCGCCGATGGAGCGATCTTTGGATGCGATGGAGTCAGTGTCGATCATGGCGGGAGCGAAGCACAGATGCCGGGCTGTAGGACAGCGAAAAGCGACGGCTTCGCGCCGAACAGCGCACGCTAGCCGTCGCTCACCGCCCCGGGGGTGCCACGCTTGCCGACGCAATCCGCCCCGTCATAGGCGACGTTGTCGTGACGCGCCCCTGGCCACCTGCGTCAAGCGCAGCAGCGGATCGTAGGCAAGATTCACCGAGGGGCCCTCTCAGCATATTCTCGCTGGTATAGCTGAACGACGCGCCCGAGCTGGTGAGATTGCGCAGGGGAATGAGTGCACTGTCACCGAATTCCGAGCTGGTGAGATTGCTGTGGGGAAATAAGTGCACTGTCACCGAATTCGTCACCCGAATTCTGCGCGTTCGCACGAATGACGCTGGGCGACCCTGGCAATCGCCCTCTACCCACTCCCTTGTGATGCTCGCCCGTAATTCCGGTCGCACCGTGCCGGAGCTTGACTCCAAGGCCTGCATGTTCCCTTTATGTTCCATGCACCCGACTCGCTTCCGGACCATCCGCTGCGCTTCCTGTTTATCGACTTCAACAGCTATTTCGCCGCGGTTGAGCAGCATGACGATGCGGCGCTGGCCGGGAAGCCGGTCATCGTCATCCCGATCGAGTCCGAGCATACCGGGGCGATCGCCGCCAGTTATGAGGCCAAGGCGCTCGGCATTTCGCGCGGTACGCCGGTGCGGGAGGCGCGCGCCATCTGCCCCGGCATCGCGGTCCGGACCGCGCGGCACGACCGCTATGTCGAGATGCACAAGCTGCTGATGAGCGAGATCGAGCGGCACCTGCCGATCGCCCGGATTTATTCGATCGACGAATGCGCCTGCCGGCTCGATTCCCGTGAACAGGGGCTGGCTGTGGCGCTGGCCAAGGCGAGGGAGATCAAGGCCGCGCTGGCCGCCAACGTCGGCCCTTGTCTGCGCTCCTCGATCGGCATCGCATCGAGCCCGCTGCTCGCCAAGCTCGCCGCCGAGCTGCACAAGCCCGACGGGCTGACGGCGATCGAGACGCGGCATTTGCCGGACGCCCTGGCGGGGCTTCCGCTGCGGGCAATTCCGGGAATCGGCGAAGGAATCGCCAAGCGGCTCGACCGCGCCGGCGTGGAGGACTTCGCCAGCCTGTGGGCACTGCCGCCGAAGCAGGCGCGGGCGATCTGGGGATCGGTGGTCGGCGAACGCTTTCTCTACGCGCTCAAGGGGCACGACATCCCGGACGAGATGCCGCGGCAAAAGAGCATGATCGGCCACAGCCGCGTGCTCTCGCCGCAGCATCAGCATCCCGGCGCGGCGCGGATCGTCGCCCGCGCGCTGCTGCTCAAGGCCGCCAGCCGCTTGCGGCTCTACAGCCTCCATGCCGGTCGGATGACGCTTGCGATCCGGCTTCGCCCGCACGGCTGGTTCGAACAGGATTGTGCGTTCACCGCGACCCAGAACAGCTGGGCGCTGCTGCGCCAGTTGAATGCCCTGTGGGACCGAGCAACGGGCACCTTCGACCACCTGTCGCTAAGGAGCCGCATCGGCCTCGTTTCGGTTCACCTGCACGAGCTTGGCGGCACCGGCCCCGAGCCCGACCTGTTCATGCCGCCCGCCGAGCGGATCGGGGAGCAGCAGGAGATTGCGCTTTGGGCGAAGATCGACGGGCTCAACCGGCGCTACAAGCGGCAAGTGGTCACCCTTGCCTCCCATCGCGGTCTGGACCTCAACTATCTGGGGGTGAAGATCGCCTTCAGCCGGGTTCCGGAGGCGGCGGAGTTCGACTGCTAGGAGGGTGTGGGCTGCCGAGAGTGTGTTGCCCCTACGCCATCCCCTTGTGGTGCTCCCCGGTAATCCGCCGCACCGTGCCCGAGCTGGCGCGCATGACGATGCTTTCGGTCGTCAGCAGGCCGCCGGCGCGGCGCTTGACGCCCCTGAGGAGCGAGCCGTCGGTGACACCGGTCGCGGCGAAGATGCAGTCGCCCTTGGCCATGTCCTCAAGCGCATAGATGCGGTTCAGATCCTCGATGCCCCAGCGGCGGGCGCGGGGATGAGCATGATGCCGCAGCCGAGCGCGCGAAGCTCGGCGATGATCGCGGCGTGGCGCGGGCGATCGAGCACGCAGACCATGACCTCGCTCGGCGCAATGCCTTTGGCTTTCGCCAGCGCACGGACATTGTCGGCCGGCGAGCGGTCGATGGCGACAAGGCCGGGCGCATAGCCGGGGCCGATCGCGATCTTGTCCATGTAGGTGTCGGGTGCGTTGAGCAGGCAGCCCTGCTCGGCGATGGCGAGGACGGCGAGCGAGTTGGGGCCGGCCTTCGCGGTGATCGTGGTGCCTTCGAGCGGGTCGAGCGCGATGTCGATCTTCGGCCCGCTGCCCTGCGCCGAACCGACTTTCTCGCCGATATAGAGCATCGGCGCCTCGTCGCGCTCGCCCTCGCCGATGACGACGGTGCCGTCCATCGGCAGCTCGTTCAGCGCCGCGCGCATGGCCTCGACCGCGGCGGCGTCGGCGGCCTTTTCATCGCCGCGCCCGACCAGCTTGGCGGCGGCGATCGCGGCAGCTTCGGTAACGCGAACCATTTCGAGGACGAGGACGCGGTCAAGGACGCTACTCGCGCGAACGCCGTCGGTGTTGGTCATGCACTGCTCCCGTTTTTGCGCGAGCGGGATAGGAGCGGTGCGCCACCTTGTCGAGGCGGGGAAGACTTACTTCTTGTGAGTGGGCGCGCGCTTCTTCGGCGCTGGCATGGGCATCGGCGGCTTGGGCGTTGGCGAGGGGAAGCGGGCGCTGGCGGCCATCACGCGCTGCATCGCGCCGGGCAGCTCGGCGCTCAGCCCCGGCACGGTGCTCATCATCGCCTTGAACACGGCGCGGTCCATCCACATCAGGTAGATTTCGTCGCCGAAGGCGCGGCCGCTGTCGCTGCTGAAGAAGCGGCTCATGTCGGTCAGTTGGAAATAGGGATCGCGCTTCATCATCATCTGGCGGAAAGTCATTTGCAGTTCGACTGGACTTTTGCCGGTCGGAAGCGGCTGCCCGGCCATGCCCATGACATCGGCCAGCGTCATGTCGAGCATCGACGAGGCGACGCCGTTGGGGCCGAAGGTCAGCACCCGGTCGATCATCCGGGCGACGCTGCCGTCGCGAAACAAAGCGTTGGCCGTGGTTCGGGCGAGCGCGAGCCTGGCCGGGTCGATCGGCGGGAGCGGTGGGGCGGTGGGAGCGACGATCGGCGGAGCGACCGGCGGCGGCGCCGCGACAGGGGGAGGGGACGCCGGTGCGGACGCGGCGAGGCTGGCGGACAGTAGCAGCGTGAGCATCTTGTTTCCCCCCGGAGTGACATCGCCCTGATAGCGCGGTCGGCAAAATGACCAAGCTAATTGTGGCGTTGGACGACATGCCTAAGGCGTGTAGGCGGGCAGCTTGAGTCCGCGCGAGATAGCGAGGGCGCGGAGCGCGAAGCCCGCGGCCGCGGCGATCATTGCGGCGAGCAGAATGGGGAGCCCGGCAAAGATCGCCGTAACGAACATGCCGGCGGCGAGCGCGGCGGCGGTGACGTAAATCTCCGGCCGCATCAGGATCGACGGTTCGCCGGCGAGGACATCCCGGACGATGCCGCCGAAACAGGCGGTCAGCACGCCCATGCCGATGGCGGGCACGGGCGCGACCCCGAAGGCGAGCGACTTGGATGCGCCGTAAACGGCATAGGCGGCGAGGCCGAGCGCATCGAACCACAGCAGCGTGCGCTCGTTCCAGCGTTGCCGCGCCGTCAGCCACACGGCGAGCCCGGCGACAAGACAAATGACAAGCGTCAGGTTGCGGTGGACCCAGAACACCGGCGCGCCGATCAGCAGGTCGCGCAGCGTGCCGCCGCCGACGCCTGTCACGACCGCGAAGAACAGGAAAGTGACCAGCGTCTGACGCTTCTCGGCGGCGAGCAGCGCGCCCGAGACGGCGAAAACGGCCAAGCCGAAATAGTCGAGCAGGTAAAGGGCGTCGGGCAGCGTCGGCGTGGGAAGCGAGGTGGCCATGATTTCCCATGCCCTCTGCCCGCGAAGAAGGCTACACGCGGGGGATGGCCGAGACATCCGACTCCAGCACCGCAATTCCGACGCTCGAAGACTGGCAGCACTGGACGCTGGTGATGGGGCGCGCGCAGCAGATGCTGATGGAGACCTGGGCGGAGGGGCTGACCAAGGGGGACGGCCTCGCGAAGCCGGCGGTGCCGGATCCGATGGCGCTGCTCAGTGCGGGGGCCGAAGCATGGTCGAAAGGACTGGATGCCTGGGGACAGATGCTCGGCGGCATGGCGAAGGCGGGCGAGACCAAGGACCGCCGCTTCGCGTCGCCGGAGTGGCGCGACAATCCGCTGTTCGACACGATCCGCCAGTCGTACCTGACGATTTCCGACCAGCTGCTCGGCAGCGTCGATAAGGTCGAAGGTCTCGACGAACCCGCGCGCCAGCGGCTGAAGTTCGCGACCAAGAGCTTCGTCGATGCGATGAGCCCGTCGAACTTCGCGCTAACCAACCCGGAAGTGATGAAGCGCACGATCGAGACGCGCGGCGACAATCTGCTGAGCGGCCTCCGCAACATGCTCGCCGACATCAAGGCCGGGCAAATGACGCAGAGCCCGGCCGGCGCGTTCGAGGTCGGCCGCAACCTGGCAATGACTCCCGGGAAGGTCATCGACGAGACCCGACTGTTCCAGCTGATCCACTATGCGCCGACGACCGACGAGGTGCTGCAGGTGCCGCTCGTCGTTTTCCCGCCGTGGATCAATCGTTTCTACATCCTCGACCTGACGCCGGAGAAAAGCTTTGTCCGCTGGGCCGTGGGGCAAGGTGTGAGCCTGTTCATGGTCAGCTGGAAGTCGGCCGACGAGAGCCTCGCCGACGTGACCCTCGACCATTATGTCGCGGCACAGATCGAGGCGGTCGACGTCATCCGTGAGCAGCTCGGTGTGCCCGCCGTGCACGCGATCGGCTATTGCGTTGCGGGGACGACGCTGGCGGCGACGCTGGCCTTGCTCGCGGCGCGTGGCGAGGCGGACAAAATCGCATCGGTCACCTTCTTCACCGCGCAGGTCGATTTCGAGAAGGCCGGGGACCTCAGCCTGTTCCTGGGTGACGAGGTGATGGGCCTCCTCGGGCAGTTGACGACGGAGAAGGGGTTTCTCGACGGCCGCTACATGGCGGCGACGTTCAACCTGCTGCGCGGGCGCGACCTCATCTGGAACTATGTCGTCAACAATTACCTGCTCGGGCAGGAGCCGGCGCCGTTCGATCTGCTGCATTGGAACAGCGACACGACCAACCTTCCGGCGGGGTGGCACCGCGATTATCTCGACACGCTCTACAAGCAGAACCGGCTGGTGGAAACTGGCGCAATCAGCGTCGACGGGACGCCGATCGATCTCAAGCGGATCGAGACGCCGGCCTACATCCAGGCGGGGCGCGAGGACCATATCGCGCCGCCCGAAAGCGTGTGGCAGCTGATGCACCATCTGAGCGGTCCGAAGCGGTTCGTGCTCGCCGGGTCCGGGCACATCGCCGGCGTGGTCAATCCCCCAGCGGCAGGGAAATATCAGTATTGGACGAACGATGCCGAGCCGGCGAGTCTCGACGAGTTCGTCGCCGGTGCGACCGAGCACAAGGGCAGCTGGTGGCCCGACTGGATCGAATGGCTTCGCGCGCGGGCGCCGAAGACGGTGAAGGTCGGCGGAGCGCGTGTTCCAGGCGAGGGCAAGCATAAGGCGATCGAGGATGCGCCAGGGCGCTATGTCAAAGCGCGCTGACACGTTGACCATCCGGCTTGCGGTTCCCGGCGAGCGCACTGCATTGGAAGATCTTCAGCGCAGAGCGTCGATTGCACTGGATGATTACCGCCAGCAGCTCGAAGCCGATCCCGAGGCCATCGTGCTTCCGATCGAACAGATCGAACGAGGACAGGTCATCGTTGCCGCTATCGAGGGCCGCCTTGCCGGTTTCGCAGCAGTCATCGGGGATGGTTCAGCCGCCGAGCTGGACGGACTCTTCGTCGAGCCTGCACTTTGGCGCCGCGGAGTCGGCTCCGCATTGATCGACGCGGTGGTGCACGAAGCACGTGTGAAGGGTCTCAGCATGACCGCCGTTACGGCCAATCCGACGGCGCGCGATTTTTACGAACGCTGCGGTTTTTGCGTCGAAGGTGAAGTGCAGACCCGGTTCGGGCCAGGGCTCAGAATGTCCCGATAGCCTCAACAACGCTCATATTTCCAGTTGCGCTTCTTGCCCTCGGCAAGCCATTCAACCGAGGTCGCAATGCGCTTGGCACGGGTGGAGTCCTGCTTGGCCTCGGCGATCCATTCCACATAGTCGCGCCGCGCGCTTGGCGAAAAGCCTTCAAGCGTCGCCGACGCCGTCGGGTTGGCGGCGAGCGCAGCGGCGAACTCCGGATGAAGCTCGGGCGCTGGCTTGGGCCCATGCTTCGGCTTGCGCAGCGTTGGGCTGGTGCCCGCACGCTCTGCCGCTTCGCGAATCAAGCGATCGAGATCGGCTTGCATCGGAAGATCGTCGAGACTCTTGAGCTTGCCGAACTGTCCCATCGCGTCGACCGTGTCGTGCGCGCTCGCCAGTTGCTGCCCGCGCCAGAAGTTGAGCGCGGCGTGGCCCTTGAACGCCGCGGTGATGATCAGGATCGATCCGCCCTTGAGATAGGCCGGCATTCGCCATTTGATGTCCTCTTCCACCTCGGGAACGACGGCGTGGACGCGCTCGCGGACGTGTTCGAGAATGGGCCGCGCGAAGGGCGCCGCGCTTTCTATGTAGGTGTCGATGCGGGGATCGCGGGTCACAGGATGCCGTGCCCGAGAATGAGGCGAAGCACGCCGATGACGATGACGAACAGGTTGAGGTTGCGCCCGCTCTTCGACGAGCCGATCGCGCCGACCACCGCACCGATCAGGGCAAGCGGAATGATCAGCCAGTTGAGTGCGCCGAGCAGGGGAATGAAAGCGACGAGTGCGAACAGGAAAGCAACGAGGCCGATGATCAGCGAGATGAGGTTGAGCATCAGCGCACCATGACCGGGTCCGCCGCGCTCGACAAGCGCTCGCGCCGGGCGGCGGCGAGCAGCGCGGCGACGTATAGGGCAAGCGCTATCCAGATAGCGCTGAACGCAATCGCATGCGCGCGGGTGAACGGTTCGCCGTAGAGGAACACCGCAACGAGGAACTGCAGCGTCGGGGCGATGAACTGGAGCATGCCGATCGTCGAATAGGGCAGGCGGCGGGCGGCGGCGGTGAACAGCAGCAGCGGAACCGAGGTGGCGATTCCGCTGAACGCCAGCAGCCAGCCGATATGCGCCGACGGAGCAAGCGCCGGCGTGCCCGCCTGATGAGTGGCGAACAGCCAGGCGAGGGCCAGCGGCGTCAGCAGCGCCGTCTCGATGGTGAGGCCGGTCAGCGCTTCCGCCGCGACGATCTTGCGGACGAAACCATAGCTGGCAAAGCTCATGCACAGGATGAGGCTGATCCACAGTTGGCCGAGCGCTCCCGCAGCGAGCACGGCGATTCCCGCGGCAGCGATGCCGACTGCGGCCCATTGCAGGCGTGAGAGATGCTCCTTCAGGAAGAACCGCCCGAGCAGGATGTTGGCGAGTGGGTTGAGATAATAGCCGAGGCTGCCGGCGAGGATGTGGCCGCTGTTAACCGCATAGACGTAGAGCAGCCAGTTCACCGCAATCAGCGCAGCGCTCGCCGTAAGCAGCAGCATCGTCCGGCGCTGCCGAAGCGCGCTTCGAACCGACGACCAGCCGCGGACGGCGGTGACCAGCACGATCAGGATGAGCAGCGACCAGCAGATTCGGTGAGCGACGATCGAGACGGGCGGGACCACCTGCAACCATTTGAAGTATATCGGAAGGACGCCCCAAAACGCATAGGCTGCGATGCCCAGCAGGAACCCGGTGCGCTGGGCGGTGGCGGCGCGCTGCTCGGATTGAAGGCGGGATTCCGGAGCGTTCATTGCTGGCGCGCTAGGTGCTCGGGCGGGCAAGTCAACAATTATGGTTTCCGGACGGACCGATTGAATCCGGCGGGCGTCGCTGTCACCTTGAAGCCGCAATGAGACCGACGCGTCATGATCTCCTCCCGGGGTGCCTGCTCTGCGCTGCGCTGCTGGCGGGCGCGACGGCGGCGTGCGTGCCCGCGAAGAAGCCCGAGGCGTCACCAGTGGTCGTGGCGATCAAGCCGCCGAGCAAGGCGGACTATTGGAAGCGGGTGGCCAGTGCCGGCGACATCGACCGCATCGCGCGGCTGCCGAGCGCCTGGTCGACCGCGCTCGGCGAGGCGCGGACGCGCGGGGCGCGCGAGGAGGTCAGGAAGGAAGGTCGCTTGCTCGATCCGACGGCTGCCCTGGCGCGTCCAACGCCGACGCCCGGAAGCTATTCGTGCCGCATGATCCGTCTCGGCAGCGCCGACGAGAAGGCGCCGGCGTTCGAGCGGTTCAAGCCGTTCTTCTGCTACGTCCAGGAGGACGGCGAGCTGTTGACGATCATCAAGCAGACGGGAAGCCAACGGCCCGCCGGACGCCTATGGGAGGATGATGACCCGACCCGGCTGGTCTATCTCGGCAGCCTGGCGCTGGGCGAGGAGGATGGACCGAAAGCCTATGGCGAGGATCCCAAGCGTGACATGGCCGGGGTGCTGCAGCGCATCGCGCCGTTCGTCTGGCGGCTGGTGATTCCGTGGCCGCGGGGCAATTCCAGGCTCGACGTGTACGAGCTGACGCCGGTCGCCGAGCAGCCGAAGTAAGCGGCGCGCTCGGCGATGCGGCGGAAATCCGCGCGCACCTGATCGGCGCGGCCGCCGCTGGCCATGCGCTGACCTATTCCGAACTGCTCGAGCGGCTCGGCTTCCACTTCTCGCGGCCGAAAATGCGCGCGCTGTGCGTCACCTTGGGCGTCGTCGACCGCGAGGCGGCGGAGCGCCGCGAGCCCGAACTTGCCGTGCTCGTGGTGCGGCAATCGGACGGTCTGCCCGGGCAGGGCTGGTGGGTGGCGGGCGGCGGCAGCGCGCACGGCTATGAGGGTCCGTGGGAGGGGCCGCAGGCGTTGGCGCTGGTCAAGCGGCTGCAGGCCGAGACCTTCGCTTATTGGGCGGACCGCTGAGTCTCGCCAAGGCGGGCGGCTTGAGCTAGGCGCGCCGCATGGCCGCAGAGCGTCTCTTCACCGTCACCGAGGACGACGACGGAATCCGCCTCGACCGCTGGTTCAAGCGGCATTTGCCTGAGGTCAGCTTCAATATCGTGTCGCGCTGGGCGCGGACGGGGATGCTGCGGCTCGACGGCAAGAAAGCGGCGCCCGGCGACCGCATCGAGGCCGGCCAATCGATCCAGGTTCCACCGCCGGAAGCCGCGCCGGCGGAGGGCAAGCGCGTCGCGCGGCCGGTGGTGGCGCTGACGGCGGAAGAGGAAAGCTTCGTCCGCGACATGGTCATTGAACGCAACCGCGATGCGTTCGTGCTCAACAAGCCGCCGGGTCTCGCGACGCAGGGCGGGACCAAGACCAACCAGCATCTCGACCGCCTGCTCGACGGGCTGGCGAACGAGGAGGGGCAGCGGCCCAAGCTGGTCCACCGCCTCGACAAGGACACCTCGGGGGTGCTGCTCGTCGCCCGCTCGGCGCGGGCCGCGGGACATTTCTCGAAGGCATTTTCGAGCCGCACGGCGCGCAAAGTATACTGGGCGCTGGTTGTCGGCGTGCCTTCGCCGGAGGAAGGGATGATCGATGCGCCGCTGGCCAAGCAGCCCGGCACCGGCGGTGAAAAGATGCACGTCGACGAGGCCAGCGGCCAGAGCGCACGCACCCGCTTTCGAACGATCGACATCGCCGGCAACCGCGCCGCATGGGTCGAGCTGCAGCCGCTTACCGGGCGGACGCATCAGCTGCGCGCGCATATGGGGGCGATCGGGCACCCGATTGTCGGCGATGCGAAATATGGTGGGGCGGAAGCGTTCCTGACCGGAACGGTGAGCCGCAAGATGCACCTCCACGCCAGGCGGCTGCGCGTCGATGGGCTGGATGGCAAGCCGATCGACGTCACCGCCGAGCTCCCGCCGCACTTTGCCGAAACGCTGGCGACGCTCGGTTTCGAAGCGATGGCGGGCGACATGCTGCCGCTCGACACGCCCGACCCGGCGAAGAGCCCCGTGACCAAGGCGCGGCGTGTTGCGGCGGCGGCGAAGACCGCGCGCAAGGCGCGGAAGGGCGAGCGACGGTCGCGCGGGTCAGGGGCCTCTCCGCCTAAGGGGAAGCCGGCGAAGCGGCGCTAGCATGGCTCGGCTGGCGATTTTCGATTGCGACGGGACGCTGGTCGACAGCGCCGCGACGATTCATCGGGCATTGACCCAAACGCTCGAACAGCATGGCTTGCCGGTGCCCCCCTCGCGGGAAGCGCGGCGGGTGATCGGACTGAGCCTGACGGAGGCGTTCGCCATGCTCGTGCCGGCGGCCGGTGTGGAAGAGGTCGAGCGCCTCGCCGCGACCTATCGCCGTACCTTCCAGACGTTGCGCGCCGCGGGGCAGGTGGATGAGCCTTTGTTCGATGGCATCGCGGAGCTGATCGATGCGCTCGACGTGGATGGCTGGTTGATGGCGGTGGCGACGGGCAAGTCCGATCGTGGGCTGGCCCGTTGCCTCGCGGTGCACGGGCTTGGCGGCCGCTTTGTGTCGCTGCAGACCGCCGACCGGCATCCGTCGAAACCGCACCCCGCGATGGCGCTCGCCGCCATGGCCGAGACTGGCGCGGCGCCAGGATCGAGCGTGATGATCGGCGACACCGGCTGGGACATGGGTCTCGCCCGGGCTGCGGGGATTGGCGCGATCGGGGTCGCGTGGGGCTATCACGACGCAGCGGAATTGCTTCGCGAAGGTGCGCACTGTGTCGCGAACGAGCCCCACGAGGTGTTGGCGCTGGCGAAGAACGCGATCGGAGAAATGGCGTGAGCGACGACGAGCGGTCCACGGTGCCGAGCGCAGAGGAGGAGGCCTTGTGGCGCAAGCGGTTCGGCGTGTTCGCGCTGTTCCGCCTCGGCGGGCTGGTACTCATGATCGGCGGGGTCGCGATCGGCTTCACGCCGCTGGTCCGGCCGGGTGGATGGCCGATCAT
>JAIVIZ010000084.1 GCA_020200315.1 Sphingomonadales bacterium
GGGTGACCGGGATCTGCGGCAGACGCATCAACGCCAGCAGCCGGGCCTCCGAAAAGCCCTCAATCGCCGCGGCGATCTGGCGCATTGAATCCTCCGATGTGAGGCGCGGATCGCCGCCGAACAGGGCGAGCGCGATGAGCTTGGTCAGGCCATCGCCCGCCTTCGCGGATCGATCGGCAGCCTCAATCGCGAGGGACGGGTGCGCCTGCTCGATGCCTATCGCAAGGTCGACGACCATTTCCAGAGCCTGTTCGCGACGCTGTTCGACGGCGGCCAGGCGCATCTCGAACTGGTCGAAAGCGACGATCCGCTTGAGGCCGGGCTGGAGATCATGGCCCAACCGCCGGGCAAGCGGCTCACCGCGCTGACGTTGCTGTCGGGTGGCGAGCAGGCGCTTACCGCGATTGCGCTGATCTTTGCCCTGTTCCTGACCAACCCGGCGCCGATCTGCGTGCTCGACGAGGTCGATGCGCCGCTGGACGACGCCAATGTCGATCGCTTCTGCGGACTGCTCGACCGGATGAGCAGCGAAACCGACACGCGCTATCTGATCGTCACGCACAATGCCGTGACGATGAGCCGGATGCACCGACTTTACGGCGTAACCATGATCGAGCAGGGCGTGAGCCGGCTGGTGTCGGTCGATCTTGGCGGCGCCGCACGACTGCTCGCCGCGGAATGATCAGCGGCGTCCGCGCAGCGCGTGGAAGATCAACACCGGAAAGGCCGCCAATCCGATAGTCCAATGCGCCAGGCTTGCCCAGCTGCGCGCGAAATCGGTGCCGACATAATAAAGCGCGAGGCCGGTGACCGCGAGGATGAGGCAGATGCTTGCAACTGTGCTTCCGCTGACGCGGTTTCGGCGCTGGCGCCAGCCGAGCGGAATATGCACCGGGATCATTGCACCGATCACGACAAGGAACGCATAAGCGCCAATCGCGTGGGCGATCAGCGTTAGATGCTGGGCCGGATGATGTTCGGGCCCGAATTCCCCATTGGTCCGCAC
>JAIVIZ010000162.1 GCA_020200315.1 Sphingomonadales bacterium
CCTGACAATGCCGCCGGGAAATGGGCCGGGCGCCCGGGAATCGATCACATAGTCGCGATGCTTGGCGCGCTTGTACCCGACTTCACCTTCGACCCGGAACAGGCCGAAGTCATAGCCCACGATGCCGTCGACATCGTAGCCCAGCTTGTGATGGACATCGAGATAATCGAAATAGCCGGCGGAGGTGCGACGATCCCAGTCGGAAGGCCGAGCCTTCATCAAGCCGCCCTCAATCCCAACATAGGGAGCGCCGTCGGCCGCCATCGCGGGCGCGGCCGGAATGGCGAATGCCATGCTCGCAGCCGTTGCGAAAAGTAACTTTCTCATAAGCTTACCCCTTATTTACTTCGGAATGACCATGAACAGTGTAATTTAAATTGCACTTACATGGAGCTATTGTCCGATTGCTCTAATAACGCTTGTTGACGCGATATTACAGCGCTTCAAACCGTTTGGGGCGGGTTCGTTCCGTTAAAATCAAAACAAGCGGAGGCATTGTGTCTCCAGCGCAACAGTTCGGTTTCCCGGTGCTCCCTCGAGAGTTCCTGCTAAGCGATTAGCATGGCGTGCTTTTTTTAAGTGGCGTCGCGCGATCAGAGGCCGACGGACTCCATATGGTTAATCCCTTGCTTGCCGTTCGTTGCCTGTCCGCCTATCGGCTCGCCATCTTTTCCCCATGCCACGAGTAAACCCGAGTGACCCTCAGACGGCCGCCAGCGACTGTCGTTCTCGGCCTCATTCTGGTGATCGGGCTGGTGTGGCGACTCATCAACATCGGCTTCGGGCTGCCGGCCATGTACGACCCGGACGAGCCGCTATTCGTGATGAAGGCATTCAAGCTGCTCAACGAGCACACGCTCAACCCGGGCTGGTTCGGCCATCCCGGCACGACGACCATCTATCTGCTGGCGGGGGTCGACTTGCTTGTTGCTGGCACAGCGCTGGCGAGCGGCAGGTTCGCAACGCTCGCGCAGTTCGCGGCTGGCGTTTACGCCCATCCTGGGCTCATCTTCATCCCCAGCCGTCTGGCGATGGTCATGATTGCCGTGGGCACGATCTGGCTCACCTACCTGATCGCGAGTCGCCTGTTCGACACCAGCGCCGGCCTACTCGCCGCCGCCTTTCTGGCGTTCAATGCGCTTCACATCGCCTGGTCGCAGGTCATCCGCACCGACATTCATTGTTCGCTATTCATGCTCGCTTCGCTGCTGTTCGCCATACGTGGGGCGCATCAAGGCGCGCGGCGCGATTTCCTCGTCGCCGGCCTGTTCGCCGGATTCGCGATGGCGACCAAATGGCCCGGTGGATCGATCCTCATCGCCGTCGCCGGCGCGGCATTCCACCGCTGGCAGTGCGAACGCAGGGCAGACGCTTTCCTTCGTCCCCTCATTATGGCCGCCGCCGCCGCGCTGATCGGGCTGTTCATCGCGTCACCCTTCATCCTGCTCGACTGGCGCACAGTGATTGCCGACGTTGGCGGCGAGGTTGCGACGGGGCATCTCGGCCACTCCGGACACGGCTTGGTCCTAAACCTTGGCTGGTATCTCCAGACGCAGGTCGCCGGTACGATGGGGTGGCTCGGTTTGGCTCTGACTCTCGCCGGCCTGCTCCTCCTCTTGCGCGATGCGGTGGCGCGCGTGACGCTTTTGCCCGCGACGCTCGTCTTCCTCGCACTAATCTCCGCGCAGCCGCAAATCTGGTCGCGCTGGCTGACGCCCGTCCTGCCGATGCTGAGCATTGCGGCAGCGCTCGCAACGGTCACGGCAGCGCGCTGGATCACCGCGCGCTCCCCGGCCCGGTTTCGCCCCGCCCTTCACGCCATCATCGCGCTCGTCGCACTTGCGCCTTCGGTTGCGGGCGCGGCCCAAGGCACGCGCGAGCGCGCGAACGACACGCGTGATCAGGCGTCGGCGTGGGCCCGGGCCCACATACCGCCAGGCCGCACCATCGTGGTCGAGCATCTCGCGCTCGACCTTCGACCACAGCCGTGGCGCATCCTGTTTCCGATCGGCACCGCAGGCTGTGTCGATGGGCGCAGGGCGTTGAGCGGCGGCGTCAAATATGAAGATGTGCAAAAGGCGCGTCGGAGGAGCCCGATCGTCGACCTCGGCAACATACCGACCGACAAGCTGGCCAGTTGTAAAGCCGATTATGCCATTCTGACCTATTATGATCTTTATCTTGCGGAGCGGAAAAGCTTTCCCAATCAGATTGATAGCTATAACAGGCTGATCGGTGCCGGCCACACCGTCGCGGTGTTCCGCACCGAGCCGGGCGTCGCCGGCTGGCCGGTCACGCGGATTGTTGCGCTTGGGACACAATAAGGTGCCAAAGCAGCACCGGCTGGCTAAACCGAACCCCGCTTGAGGCGTAATGTCGTAAGCGGCCGATAGTTGGCTTCAACCAGGACCGCCTTGCGGCGGGTCGGCGAGGAGACATCCGTGCGCCCCAAGCCGATGGTCGAGGTCGGCGGGATGCCGATCATCTGGCACATCATGAAAATCTATTCCGCGCACGGAATCAACGACTTCGTCGTGTGCCTCGGCTACAAGGGCTATATGCTCAAGGAGTATTTCGCCAATTATTTCCTGCACACGGCGGACGTCACCATCGACCTCAGCAAGAACGCCATGGAAGTGCATCAGAACTGGAGCGAGCCGTGGCGCATCACGCTCGTCGACACCGGCGCGGAGACGCAGACCGGCGGACGGCTGAAGCGGGTCCGCTCTTATCTGAAGGAAGGCGAGCCGTTCTGTTTCACTTACGGCGACGGCGTGGCGGCGATCGACATTGGCGAGCTGGTGGCGTTTCACCGTAGCCACGGACGCAAGGCGACGATCACCGCCGTCGCGCCACCCGGCCGATTCGGCGCGCTCGAGTTCAAGGAGGACCTGGTCGAGTGCTTCCGGGAAAAGCCCGCGGGCGACGGCGGCCTCATCAACGGCGGCTTCTTCGTCGCCGATCCGGACGTCATCGACCTCGTCGAGGGTGACGACACCCTCTGGGAACAGGGGCCGCTGGAAACACTGGCGGCACGGGGCGAACTCGCCGGCTACCGCCACGATGGCTTCTGGCAGCCGATGGACACGCTGCGCGACAAGCTGCACCTCGAGGAACTGTGGCGAACCGGGGCGCCGTGGAAATGCTGGTGAAGTCCAGCCCTTGGCGCGGCCGGCGCGTGCTCGTCACCGGCCACACCGGCTTCAAGGGCGGATGGCTGGCGCTGTGGCTCCACCAGCTGGGCGCCGAGGTCAGCGGGTTCGCCTTGCCTGCCCCGACCGACCCGAGTTTGTTCGAGCAAGCGCGGATCGCGGAGCTCATCCATCATATAGAAGGTGACGTGCGTGACGCTAAGGCCGTCAAAGCAGCGATCGCAGCTTGCCGGCCCGAGGTCATCTTCCACCTCGCCGCGCAACCGCTCGTCCGCGCCTCCTACGAGGAGCCGGTCGAGACCTATGCGACCAACGTCATGGGCACCGTCCATGTGCTCGATGCGTGCCGACGCGCTCCCGACGTCGCCGCGGTGGTCTGCATCACCACTGACAAATGCTATGAGAACCGCGAGTGGGTGTGGCCCTATCGCGAGTGCGATCCGATGGGCGGGCACGATCCCTACAGCAGCAGCAAGGGCGCGGCGGAATTGGTGATCGCCGCCTATCGCCGCTCCTTCTTCGCGGACTCCGGACCGGGAGTCGCGTCGGTCCGGGCCGGAAACGTCATCGGCGGCGGCGACTGGGCCGCCGACCGGCTGATCCCCGATATCGTCCGTGCTCTGCTTGCCGGCGAACGGCCGCTGATCCGCTCGCCGGGATCGATCCGGCCATGGCAGCACGTTCTGGAAGCGCTCAGCGGCTATCTGCTGATCGCCGAGCGCCTGCTCGCCGGCGACCGATCGGTGGCGACCGCCTATAATTTCGGCCCATCGGACGACGACGCGCAGCCTGTCTCCTGGGTCGCCGAACGAATGATTGAGCAGTGGGGCGCGGAAGGCTGGGAGCGGCCGGACGGTATTCAGCCGCACGAAGCGGTGTTACTCAAGCTTGACTGTAGCAAGGCACGAGACGAATTGGGGTGGCGGCCAGCGTTGCGGCTCGACCAGGCGCTGGCCAAGGTTATCGCCTGGCATCGCCATGTGGCGGAAGGCGGCGGCGCCCGCGAGATCAGTCTGGAACAGCTAAAGGAATATAGCGACGTGCGCAGCAGCTTGATGGCGGAGCAGTCGGCGTGAACGATGTATCGAAAACCACGCTCCACGCGATCGCGGCGGGCGCCGACGAGCCCCAGTTGCGCCAGTTGATCCTCGACCTAGTTGGCCAATATGCTCGCCAGCATCATGCGCCCAAGGCGTTCGTTCCCGGCGAGAGCCCCGTTCCGGTCTCCGGCAAGGTCTACGGCGCCGAGGACATGCAGTCGCTGGTCGATTCAGCGCTCGATTTCTGGCTGACGACCGGCCGGTTCAACGCAAGCTTCGAGGAACGGCTGGCGGCCCGGCTCGGTGTGAGACATGCGCTGACGGTCAATTCCGGCTCATCTGCCAACCTGATCGCACTATCCTCGCTCACCTCCCACTATCTCCGCGGCGATGCACTGAAGGCCGGCGATGAGGTCATCACCGTCGCCACCGGCTTTCCGACGACGGTTAACCCATCGCTGCAATATGGGCTGGTGCCGGTGTTCGTCGACGTCGACATCCCGACCTACAATATCAAACCGGAAATGATCGAGGCCGCGGTCACCGACAAGACCCGCGCCATCATGATCGCCCATACGCTCGGCAATCCCTTCGACCTGGCTGAAGTCATGCGCGTCGCCGAAAAATATGATTTATGGGTGGTCGAGGACTGCTGCGATGCGCTCGGCGCAAGATACGACGGTCGTGGAGTCGGCACGTTCGGCGATATCGGCACGCTGAGCTTCTATCCCGCACACCACATCACCATGGGCGAAGGGGGGGCGGTGTTCACCGACAAGCCGCGCCTGAAGCGCGTCATCGAATCGATGCGCGACTGGGGCCGCGATTGCTGGTGCGCACCGGGCATGGACAACACCTGCGGCAAACGTTTCTGCCGCAAGCTCGGCGACCTGCCGCTGGGCTACGACCACAAATACACCTACAGCCACTGCGGCTATAATCTGAAGATCACCGACATGCAGGCGGCGGTCGGCCTGGCTCAACTCGATCGTCTCGAAGGGTTCATTGCTGCTCGCCGGCGCAACTTCGATGCGCTGACCGAACTGTTGAAGCCACTCGAAAACGAACTGATCCTGCCGCAGGCGACGCCGAACAGCGAGCCGAGCTGGTTCGGCTACCCGATCACGTTACGCGAGACTTGCAAGGCCAAACGTGATGATCTCACCCAATTCCTTGATGCCAATCGGATTGGCACGCGCCTGCTCTTCGGCGGCAATCTCATCCGCCAGCCGTACATGCGCGGCCGGCAGTACCGCGTGGTCGGCGACCTCTCAAACGCAGACATTGTGACGGAGCGGACGTTCTGGATTGGTATCTATCCGGGGCTTAGCGACGATCACCTGCAATTTGTTGCCGAAAAGATACACCAATTCATAACAGAGCTTAATACTTGTTCCCGATAGGCCGTAGCTGTTGTGCCATCTGAGCCGCCCGGATACGGGAAAGCGAAGGCCAACATGGTTGCAGACCGGTTAATTGTCTGTTGAGGATTCGAAGCATATCAGGCGCTTAATCGCGCACCATCGCGATGCCTCCACGCTCTGAAGAGCGCGCTACGAGAAGGAGGAATCGTTGAAGAAGAATACGGGGAGACGTGTCTTGTCTGGATCAATCTTCGACAATCTGTTCGTCCTGGAGCTGGCGAACAATCATTGGGGACGGATCAATCGCGGCCTGAAGATCATCAGCGACTTCGCACGCGTCGTCCGGTTCAACGACGTGCACGCCGCGATCAAATTGCAGTTCCGCGACGTCGATTCCTTCGTTCACAAGGAATTCCGCGGTCGCTCGGACATTCGCTACATCAAAAAGACGCTCGACACCCACCTGTCGTGGGACAACCTCTGCCGCATGGTCGAGGCAGTCCGCGACGCAGGCATGGTGACGATGGTGACACCGTTCGACGAGGTCTCGGTCGACAAGTGCGTCGAGTTCGGCGTCGACATTCTCAAGATCGCCAGCTCCGACATTCGCGACAAGACCCTGCTTGCTAAGATCGCTTCGGCGGGGCTGCCAGTAATTGCGTCGAGCGGCGGCGCCGATATCGACCATATTGACGAGCTGGTCGAATATTTTACGAGCCGTAATATCCCGTTCGCGCTCAACCACTGCGTCTCGCTCTACCCGTCAGAGGACAGCGATCTGGAGATCGACCAGATCGACTTTCTCAAAGCGCGCTATCCCCACATCACAATCGGCTTCTCCAGCCACGAATATCGCGACTGGCATGACTCGATGCTGATCGCGTACGCCAAGGGCGCGCGCACGTTCGAGCGCCACATCGATATCGATTATGAGGGCGTGCCTGTCAGCTCCTACTGCACCAAGCCGGAGCAGGCGGACATCTGGTTCCGCGCCTTCAAGAAGGCTCAGGAAATGTGCGGCGGCGGCAGCGGCGCGCGCCGGGATGTTCCGGAAGGAGAGCGGCGCTACCT
>JAIVIZ010000009.1:0-15781 GCA_020200315.1 Sphingomonadales bacterium
GCGGCGGCATCAGCGATCCGGTCTCCTTCGCCGATTTCCATGCGGCCTTTTGCGCCTTGTAGGTGGCGTTCGATTTGGGCGCGGTCGCGAGGTAGAGGGTCGCCTGGACGATCGCCAATTCGCCTTCGGGCGAACCGAGGAAATCATAATTGTCCTTGGCGGCGAGGCACTGGACCAGTGCCTGCGGGTCGGCGAGGCCGATGTCCTCGACCGCCGCACGCGTCAGCCGGCGCAGCAGGTACAGCGGCTCCTCACCGGCGGTCAGCATGCGCGCGAGATAATAGAGCGCGGCTTGCGGATCGGAGCCGCGGATCGACTTATGCAGCGCCGAGATGAGGTTGTAATGCCCCTCGCGGTCCTTGTCGTACACCGCGACCCGACGCTGGAGCAGCGCGGCGAGGCCCGCGGGGTCGAGCGGTGAGTCGAGCCCGACATCGAACAATGTTTCGGCCTGGTTGAGCAGGAAGCGTCCGTCGCCGTCGGCGCTGGCGACCAGCGCGTCGCGCGCTTCGCTCGTCACCGGGAGGCTTCCCCCGACCAGCGCCTCGGCACGGTCGAGCAGGCGGCACAGCGCCTGATGATCGAGACGATGGAGGATGAGCACCTGGCAGCGCGACAAGAGGGCGGCATTGAGCTCAAAGCTGGGGTTCTCCGTCGTCGCGCCGACGAGCGTGATCGTGCCGTCTTCGACGAACGGCAGGAAACCGTCCTGCTGGGCCCGATTGAAGCGGTGGATCTCGTCAACGAACAGTAACGTTCGCTGGCCCGCGCGAGCCGCGTGGCGCGCTTCAGCAAATACCTTCTTGAGGTCCGCCACGCCTGAAAACACCGCCGATAGGGCGACGAACCGCAGGCCCACCGCGTCCGCCAGTAGCCGGGCGATGCTGGTCTTGCCGGTGCCTGGTGGCCCCCACAGGATCATCGACGACAGCTTGCCCGCCGCGACCATCCGCCCGATCGCACCCTCCGGACCGGTGAGATGCTCCTGGCCGACCACTTGATCGAGTGTGGCGGGTCGAATCCGATCGGCAAGCGGCGCCGCGGCGGCCGGCACGGCGGTCACTGGGGCTTCGTCGGCGGTGAAAAGGTCAGCCATCGAACGAACTTAACGCCTGCTTCCGGGAAAAATCTATTGAAGGCTTGCAAAGAGTGCAGCAAGATATATCTTAGACGCATCGTAAGAAGGAAAACACGATGCATCTACATTTCGGAAATCATGGCTGTGGACATCGTAGCGGTCATCGTCACGCCGGCAGCCGCGGTTTCGGCGCCAACTTCGGCCCGGACGGCTTCCGCTTCGAGTTCGGCGGTCGCGGGCGCGGCCGCCACGGCTGGGGCGGGGACGATCGTCCGCGCGGCCGCCGCCGCATGTTCGGCTCAGGGGAACTCCGGCTGGTGCTGCTCAAGCTCATCGCCGACGAACCCCGTCACGGCTACGATCTCATCCGCGCGATCGAGGAGCGCACCGGCGGCCAATATGCACCGAGCCCGGGCGTCGTCTATCCGACCCTGACCATGCTGCAGGATATGGGGCTGATCGAGGAGCAGGCCGCGGAAGGATCGCGCAAGGCCTTCTCTGCGACGGACGAAGGCCGCGCGCATCTCGAGCAAAGCCGCGAGGAAGCCGAGGCGCTGTTCGAGCGGCTGGACGAAGCCAGGCCGGAGGAACGTCACGGCGGGCCCAATGTCGGCCGCGCGATTGGCAATTTGATGGCTGCACTGCGCAACCGCGTCGCGCACGATGGCTTCGACGACGCGTTGGTCCACGAGATCACCGCTATTCTCGACGAGGCCGCGCAGCGCATCGAGCGGTTGAAGTAGGTCTAGGCCACCCCGCCCCGGTTGACGATCAGCGCGGTTGGCCGGAGAGACGGAGGGTGGTCCACGACGCCCTCCTGCTCTTCGCGATCGTGCTCGGCGTAAACCTCTTGCCGGCGTTCGGTCCGCCGACCTGGTCGATCATCGTGGTGTACGGACTTCATTCCAAATTGCCGGTGCCCGGGTTGGTCGTCACCAGCGCAATCGCCGCAGCGCTTGGGCGGTTCGCGCTGGCCCATGGTTTCCGCCTGCTGCGCGGCCACATCCCCAAAAAGATGGAGCGCAACGTCATCGCCGCGGGAGACGTGCTGAAGCGCAAGCGGCGAAGCACGTGGCTCGCGCTCGGCCTGTTTGCGTTGTCGCCCGTACCTTCGGCGCAACTGTTCGAGGCCGCCGGCCTCGCCGGTCTGCGCCTGGTGCATTTCACCCTGGCCTTCTTCGCCGGCCGGCTCGTCAGCTACTCGCTCTACGCCGGCACCGCCAAGGGGATCGAGAACACGACGCTTGGCGACACCTTCAAGCACGCGATCACCAGCCCGCTAGGTATCGCTCTTCAGGTTGGGATGATCGCCCTGCTCGTCGTCTTCGCCAACGTCGACTGGCAGAAGCACTTCGGTACGCACGAGGACAAAAAGGCTTAACGAGCAAGCGTCCGCGCGATCCTCGCCCGCCGCTCGATCACCCGGCGATAGGCGGTCTCGACCGCGCCGTTGATCCGATTCCAGTCCTGCGTTTCGGCGAACGCCAGTCCATTGGCGCCATGCGCGTGGCGCAGCGCAGGATCGTGGATGTAGGCTTCGAGCGCGTCGGCGAACTGATCGATCTCGCCAGGCTCGGCAAGTTTGCCCGTCTCGCCGTCACGGACAAGGTTGGTCGCGCCTGTAGCGGAAGCAGCGACGACCGGCAGGGCGCACGCCATTGCCTCGAGCGTCACATTTCCAAACGCTTCGGTGACCGATGGATTAAGGAAAATGTCCGCGCTAGCGAGGGCCCGCGCGAGATCGGGGCCGACCTGCTGACCGGTAAACAGCGCCTCGGGCAGCCGCTCCGCAAACCAGTTGCGCGCCGGTCCGTCACCTATAACGAGCACTTTGTGGCGTACGCCGCGCCGAGCCAACTCGTCGACCGCGTCCGAAAAGACGTCGAGCCCCTTTTCGAGCACCAGCCGGCCAAGGAAGGCGACGGCAACATCGTCGTCGTCAATCCCGTGCGCGCGCCGCCAGGCGAGGTCGCGCCGACCGGGATTGAACTGCTCGCGGTCGACTCCCCGCGACCACAGGAAGATGGTGCGGTTCATCCGCTGCGCGCGAAGGACGGCGGCGGTCGACTCGGCGGGGGCGAGCAGCGCGTCACACTTGAGATAGAGCCTCCGCATCAGCGCGCGAAGACCCGGTTCGAACATCTGCAGTCGGTAATAGCTGAGATAGGTTTCGAACCGCGTGTGGACCGAGGCAATCACCGCCTTGTCGCGGACGCGGGCCCAGCGCACCGCCTTGCGGGCGGCGATGTCGGGGCTTGAGATGTGGATGATGTCCGGATCGAACGCGGCGAGATCGCGGCGGACGCGGGCGGGCAGACCGGTCGGGAAACGATATTCCTCGCGTCTCGGGATGGAGAAGGCGGGCAGGCTGACGAGATCGCCGGTGGGTGGAAAGGCCGGAGTGTCGGTCGTTGGCGAATAGACTCGGACGGCATGCCCCTGTTTCAGCAGATAACCGACCAGCCGGTTGAGCGCCTGGTTCGCTCCATCGCGCACATAATTGTAATTGCCCGAGAAGAGAGCGATGCGAAGCGGATCGGGCATGGCGGGCGGCTGTAGCCCGCGCGGGGTCCGACGGACAATCTTTATCGGGCCCGCGCGAGGCGTTACGCGGTTCCATGGCTCTGAAATCCTCGATGGCCCCGGTCGGCTCGCGCGATGCCCGGCTGCTGCTTCTCGGTAGCCTGCCGGGGGACGCTTCGCTGGCGGCACAGCGGTACTACGCTCATCCGACAAACCAGTTCTGGCTGTTGCTCGGCGATGCGCTCGACGAGCAGCTCGCCGCACTCGACTATGACGCGCGGCTCGCGCGGCTGGCGGCGCGCGGGGTGGCACTCTGGGATGTGGTCGATCGGGCCGAGCGGATCGGTAGCCTCGACGGCGCGATCCGCGGCGCGACGAGCAACGCGCTGGCCGAGTTCGCCGCCACCCATCCCCGCTTGGTGGCGGTCGGGTTCAACGGCCAGACATCCGCCCGAATCGGCCGAAGAGCGCTCGGCGAGGTGGACCTGACCTTCATCGACCTGCCCTCGTCGAGCGCTGCACTGACGATGCGCTTCGAGGGCAAGGCGCTCCGCTGGCGGGCCTTGGCAGGCTTTGCCGATCCCGCCTAATGCAAGGCGATGAGCGAGCAGATCGAGGAGCCCGGCGTCGAGGAAGAGGAGGAGCGCGATCCCGCGTTGTCGCTGGTCGACGAGGCGCTGGTCGCGGGCAATATCGCCAACACCAATGGACTGCTCGTTATCCTCGCCAAATTGGTAAGCAAAGGCGTCTTCGACCAGGACGATTTGAAGGCGTTCTCGGACAGCTATTCCAAGCCGCTCGATCATGAGCATATGCGCGAAAATGAGTTGGTGACGCAGATGCAGGACCAGATGGAATCGACACTGGCCGAGCTGATGAGCTTCCTCGCCGTTCCCAAATGACCTAAGGTGGCGGGGTGCCCCTGGCTGCCGGGATCCTCCTGTTCGTCGCGACCATCGCCGGGATGGAAGGCGTCGCTTACGCCGCGCACCGCTGGGTGATGCACGGGCGGCTCGGCTGGTGGCTGCACGAAAGCCATCATCGTGAGCGCGCCGGCCGTTTCGAACGCAACGATCTGTACGCGGTAATTTTCGCCGTGCCGTCGATCCTGCTGCTCGCCGGCGGGGTGCGCTGGGGGTGGGGTGCATGGGCGACGTGGGCCGGAGCCGGGATCGCCGCCTATGGTGCGATTTATTTCGGATTTCACGATGTCATCGTGCATCGGCGTGTCGGGCACCGGATCGTGCCGCGCTCGTCCTATTTCAAGCGGATCGTCCAGGCGCACCGCATCCATCACGCCGTGGAATCGCGCGAAGGGACGGTCAGCTTCGGGTTCCTTTACGCCCCGGCCGTCGAACGGCTGAAGGCCGCGCTTGGTGGGCGGGACGGCGCTGTGGTCAGGGCCCCGAAGGTCGCGTCCACAATCCCTCGCGGCTGACATGCCTGGGGCGCATGAGTGCGTCGCCGAGCGCAGCGAGAACCAGCAGGAATTTGTCGCGGCGGGGGATGGAAATCCGCTCGTCCCAAGCTCGCTCGCCGAGCGCGACTGCGCGTTCCGCCACCGCGCCGTAGATGCGCGCGGCGGACAGCACCGCCCAGCGGCTGCGGAACGGGAGGCGCGCGGCGCCGATCCTGGAGCTTCGGCGGTACCGCACCGCAAAGGTGCCGAGCCGGCGCGCGATGCGGGCGAGCGCCGGGCGCGAAGCGTCGCTCATAAGATCGGCATCCACCAAATTCTCCTCCGTGAGCCAGGTGTCCGGCAAATAGCGGCGACCGACTCGCGCATCCTCGACGATGTCGCGGGCGATGTTGGCGAGCTGGAAGGCGATGCCGAGGTCGGCTGCGCGGTCGAGCGTGTCGCGGTCCTCGTTGCGCACTCCCATCACGTGCGCCATCATTACGCCAACCGCGCCGGCGACCTGATAGCAATAGCTGAGCAACTCCTCCTCGGTCGCCGGAGTCCAGCCTGAAGCGTCGCGTGCGAAGCCCTCAAGATGGTCTGCGGCGAGATTGGCCGGAATAGCGCATTCCGCCGCGACGCAAGCGAATGCGTCGAACGCCGCAAGCCCGGTCGTTCGCCCTGCGAGTGCGGCATCTGTTTTGTCTCGGAGGAAGGCGATGCGCTCGGCTGGATCCAGCGGAGTCACCGCGCCATGACCCAGGGTCTGGCCGTCGGTGACATCGTCGCAGGCGCGGCACCAGGCGTAGAGCAGCCAGCTCCGCTCCCGAGTGGCGCGATCGAAGATCTGGCTGGCGAAGCGAAAGCTTTTCGAACCCTCGGCGATGATCCGCCCGGCCTGATCCACCAGCCGCTGGCGGTCGGCGCCGGTCATGCGAGCATCAGCCGCGCGGTGGCCTCGGCACTGGCGACGACCCCCGGAATGCCGGCGCCAGGGTGCGTGCCCGCGCCGACGAAATAGAGGTTGCCGATCTTGTCGTCGCGGTTGTGCGTACGGAACCACGCGCTCTGGGTGAGCACCGGTTCGAGGCTGAAGGCGGAGCCGAGGTGTGCAGCAAGATCGCCTTTGAAATCGGCCGGGGAGTAATGGAAGCGGGTGCGGATGCGGCTGCGGATGTCTGGGATCAGCCGCGCCTCCAGCGTGTCGAGGATGGTCTCGGCGTATTGGTTTCTGTCGGTCTCCCAATCGATATTCGCCTTCCCGAGGTGGGGCACCGGGGCGAGCGCGTAGAAGGTCGAGCAGCCGGGCGGTGCCATCGATGGATCGGTCGCGGTCGGATGGTGGAGGTACAGCGCCGGATCCGGCGTGAGCCGCCCGCGCTCGTAAATGTCGCCGAGCAGGCCTTTGTAGCGGGGCCCGAACAGAATCATGTGATGCGGAATTTCGGGGAAGATGCCGTCGAGCCCGAAATGAAGCACGAACAGCGACGGCGACCAGCGTTTGCGCCGGAGCGCTTTGGCGCGAGCGCTCCCGCGGTGTGACCCTTCGATCAGGTTATAGCTGTGCAGGACGTCGCCATTTGTGGCGACGGCGTCCGCATCGGCGCGCCAGCCGGAGCGCGTGCGCACGGCGCGGGCCCGGTCGCCGACGACTTCGATCGCTTCAACAGGATCCCCGAGCCGTATCGTCCCGCCGAGGCGCTCGAACAGCGCTACCATGCCCGCGACCAGCCGATTGGTGCCGCCTTTGGCGAACCACACGCCACCGTCACGCTCCAGCTTGTGGATCAGCGCGTAGATCGACGAGCAGGTCATCGGATTGCCGCCGACCAAGAGGGTGTGAAAGCTCAATGCCTGCCGCAAATGTTCGTCTTGAACAAAGCTTGAGACGGTTGAATAAACCGAACGCCACGCTTGGTACCGGGCCAGGGCCGGCGCAGCCCGGAGCATGTCGCCGATCTTCAGGAATGCCTTGGTGCCGAGCTTGAGATAGCCTTCGCGGTAGACGCCATCGGCATAGGCGAGGAAACGCCGGTAGCCTTCGACATCGGCCGAGTTAAGCGCCGCGATTTGGGCGAACAGTTCCGCATCGTCGTTGCTGTAATCGAAGCGAGTCCCGTCGGGCCAATCCAGCGCATAGAAAGGCGTAACGGGGACCAGCTCCACATCGTCCGCCATATTCTGGTCGCTCAGCGACCACAGCCTCCTTAGACAATCGGGGTCGGTGATGACCGTCGGGCCGGCGTCGAACACATGCCCGTCGCGGTGCCAGTGATAGGCGCGCCCGCCGGGCTTGTCGCGCGCTTCGACGATGGTCGTGGCGACGCCGGCGGATTGCAGGCGAATGGCCAGCGCTAACCCGCCGAACCCCGCGCCGATAATCATTGCGGTTTTCAATTCCCCTCCCACAACACGCGCACGGCCCGGCGCACAGATACGGGCGGGCGGCCGGACAAGATGCGAGTGCGATCAAGGAGCTTCGAGCGGCCGGCGTAAAAGCGCGCGATGAGCGGTGTGGGGAGGCGGTAGAAGCGCTGCAGCAGCCGGTAGCGCTCGGGTGGGTCGGCGGCCTTCATCAGCATGCGAGCCAGCAGCCGGTCGAATGCACTTCGTTTCCAATGGGCGGCGGCACGCGCCCGCGTGGCGGCGGCGAGGCGATGATCGAGTGGCGCATCGCGCGCGAGCCACAGCGCGAAGGTCGCAGCTTGGGGCAGGGAATAGCTGGTCAGGGGGTGGAAAAAGCCTCCCCGCACGCCGGCCCGTGCGGCCGGATCGGAAGGCGGCCAGAACCGCTCGAAATCGCCGCCGAGCAGCACGGGGAGAACGCCTTGCTCCTGGCGCTCGATGCCTTCGACCGACCATCCCTGAAGCGCCGCATAGTCAGCGATTCGCGAGTGGAGGCGATCTGGCTCGAGGTCCGGTGATTCCGAATAATAGGTATCCTCGACGAACAGGCGGGTTGCGTCGAACGGCAGGCAATAGACAAAGCGATACCCGTCCGCCTGATCGACCGTCGCGTCCATAACCACCGGTTCGGTAAGCCCGTGGTAGTTCGGAATATGGAGCAGCTGGCCGACGAATTTCTGCCAAGCCAGGTCTAGGCCGGATGGTGCTGCCTCGAAGCCGCGCGCGTCGAGCACGGCGTCAGCGCCGAGACGGGCGCCATCGGCAAGTATGACGTGATCCGGCGCCAGCTGGGCCGCCGCTCCGCGAACGAGGCGGTCGGCCGTCAGCGCCGCCCGAACGGCCGCATCGAGCTGCTCGCTTCGGATGCTGTTATAGCCTTCCCCGATCCGCCGGCTGTGCATCGGAAAGCGCACTTCGTACGACGGCCAGCGACAAGTCACGAGCGGATCGACCAGTGCCCGGTCCCCAGCCGCCAAATCGGCATCGAAGAAAGACCAGATGTGATTGCCGCCGATCCGCTCGCCGGGTTCGATCAGCGTGACCCGCACGTCGGGTCGGAACCGCGCCAGCGCGAGCGCGGCGAGTCCGCCCGCCAGCCCGCCACCGACAATGATCAGCGAGGGTCCCATCGACGGCATGCTCGCGCCCTAGCGGCGCCAGGGCCGAACGCCTAGACGGGTGGCAATGGTCGCGATCCTGCTCTCCGCGCTAGCGATGACAGCCATCGTCGCGCTTCGGTATCTGGTGACAAGCGGGCTATTCGCGGCTTGGACCGCGCGGAGATTCCCGGCGCGGCTGGCGGGCCAGCGGTCACAGGTCGCGCGCGAGATTGGCTGGAGCCTCCTTTCGGCGGCGATCTATGGGGTTCCGGCAGGAATAGTCGCCTGGGGGTGGCAGCAGCGCGGCTGGACTCGAATCTATGGCGATGCGCGCGACTATCCGATCTGGTGGCTGCCCGCGAGCGTGCTGCTCTATCTTCTGCTCCACGACTGCTGGTTCTACTGGACCCACCGGTTAATGCACCGGCCCACCTTTTTCCGCCTCGCGCACAGCGTTCATCACGCCAGCCGGCCGCCGACCGCTTGGGCGGCGATGAGTTTCCATCCGTGGGAAGCAGTGACAGGCGCGGTGGTCATACCGACGCTGGTCCTGCTCATCCCCATCCATGTGGCGGCTCTCGGCATGGTGCTGGCGCTCATGACCGTGATGGGCGTCACCAATCATATGGGGTGGGAACTGTTTCCGTCATCGCTCGTGCAAGGTCGCGCCGGACGCTGGCTGATAACGGCCAGCCATCATCAGCTCCATCACCAGCGCTACCGCTGCAACTATGGGCTTTATTTCCGGCTGTGGGATCGGCTGTGCGGCACCGATGCGGGTCTGGGCAGTTTCGCGCGCCTAAACCGAGGCGAGCAGGTTGCGGGCAGCGACGAGATGCGGCCGGTCGACCATCTTGCCGTCGATACCTAGCGTGCCCGCCTGCGGGTTGGCAGCGAAGGCCTCGACGATGCGCCGCGCAACGGCAATCTCGTCCGCGGAGGGCGAGTAGCAGCGATTAATGGTTTCGACCTGCGCCGGGTGGATCGCCAGGCGGCCGACGAAGCCGTCGCGGCGGGAGCGCCGGCAATCGCGCTCGAGGCCAGCGAGATCGCGAAAGTCGGCGTGGAGCGTGTCGATTGGCGCGACCTCGGCCGCCGCAGCGGCGAACAGCGCCATCGACCGCACCTGCGCGTAAGGCTCGGTCCACTCGCCAGCCTCATCGCGGTTCGCCGTCGCTCCGATCGCGGAGGCGAGATCCTCCGCACCCCAGGTCAGCGCGGCGAGCCGCGGATGGGCCGGTCGGTAGCTGGGGAGACCGAACAGGGCGGCGGGCGTTTCGGTGGCGATCACCGCGATGCGGACGGAACCCTGCGCCATTCCGGCGGCCGCTTCGCACCGGTCGAGTTCCACGCCGAGCCGCGCGACGTCGGCGCCGCCCTCAACCTTCGGCAGCAGAATCGCATCCAAGCCGGGCTTCACGACCGCATCAAGGTCGGCAGATAACCTTCCGCTGTCGAACGGGTTAACCCGCACGATCAGCGACCAGTTGCGCTCAGCGGGAGAGAGGATGCTCGCCACTATGTTTCGGGCCGCGTCCTTACGTTCGGCGGCAACCGAGTCTTCGAGGTCGAAGATCAGCGCATCGGCACCGCTGCCCGCTGCCTTCGCCGCCTTCTTCTCGCTGTCCCCCGGAACGAACAGGAGCGAGCGGAGCTTCACGCCTTCGCCTTCATCATCAGCGCGACGCGGCGGCAGGTGCAGACGATTTCGTCGCGCTGGTTGAACGCGGTGTGGACGAAGGTGACAAGCCCCTGCGTCGGCCGCGATTTGCTCTCGCGAAGCGCGGCGACTTCGGTTTCGACCCGGATCGTGTCGCCGGCGAACACGGGCCTGGGGAACAGCGTTTCCTCGAAGCCGAGATTGCCGACCGTTGTGCCCAACGTCGTGTCCTGCACAGACAGGCCGATCACCAGCCCGAGCGTGAACAGCGAGTTCATCAGCGGCCGCCCGAACTCGGTCGACTTGGCATATTCATGATCGATGTGGATCGCCGCCGGATTGTGGGTCAGCGCCGAGAACAGGATATTGTCCATGTCGGTGACGGTCCGCCGCACCTCGTGAACGAAGCGCTGCCCGACGTGGAATTGATCGAAGGGTAGTCCCGCCATTCGTGCCTCGCTGTTCGCCATGCTTTCGCAAAACTGATCGAGGAAGTCACGCGCGGTAGGATTCGTTACGGAAGCGGGAACTGATTTAGGTGAGCCAAGTTCAACTTGGGTCGAAGCCGTTTTTGCGCTTCAATCGACCAAGGGGCCGGAACAGGCTTCACGAAACAGGGGATGTGCCTTGCGGGCTGCATGGACGTTGATGGTCGCGAGTGCGCTGTTGGCGCTGCAGCCCGGCGCAGCGACCGGGCAGACGGGCGCCCGATCCGCGGCCGGCGCTGCACCCGCCGACAATGGCAATTGGGAAATGCCCGGCAAGACCTATGCGTCGACGCGCTTCTCGGCGATGCGCGAGATCACGCCGGGCAACGTCAATCAGCTCAAGGTCGCCTTCACCTTTTCGGACGGCACCAACAAGGGGCATGAAGCGCCGCCGCTGGTCGTCGGCGGCACGATGTACATCGTCACGCCGTTCCCCAACATCGTCACCGCGCTCGACCTGACCAAGCCCGGCGCGCCGGCCAAGTGGACCTTCAAGCCCAAGCCGCTCGCCGCCTCGCAGGGGGTTGCGTGCTGCGACGTAGTCAATCGCGGGCTCGCCTATGACGGCGGGCGCATCTTCATGAACACGCTGGACGGACAGACGATCGCTCTCGATGCCAAGAGCGGCAAGGCGATCTGGCGCACCCAGCTCGGCAATATCGCGCGTGGCGAGACGGTCACCATGGCGCCGCTCGTCGCCGGCGGAAAAGTGCTGGTCGGCAATTCGGGCGGCGAGATGGGCGTGCGCGGCTGGATCGCGGCGCTCGACGCGGGCAGCGGCAAGCTCGCGTGGAAAGCCTATCATACCGGACCCGACAAGGACGTGCTGATCGGGCCGAACTTCCACCCCTTCTATGCATCCGACCGGGGCAAGGATCTCGGCGTCAAGACCTGGCCGCCGAATGCCTGGAAGATCGGCGGCGGCACGGTGTGGGGCTGGATCAGCTACGATCCGAAGCTCGGCATGATCTATTACGGCACCGGTAATCCGGGACCGTGGAATGCGGAACAGCGGCCCGGCGACAACAAGTGGTCCAGCGGCGTATTCGCGCGTGATGTCGCCACTGGCCAGGCGCGCTGGTATTATCAAAGCTCGCCGCACGATCTCTTCGATCACGACGATATCAACGAGATCATCCTCGCCGACATGCCGGTCGGCGGACGGATGCGGCAGGTACTGCTGCGTCCCGCGCGCAACGGCTATTTCTACGTCCATGACCGGCTGACCGGGCAGGTACTGACTGTCGCGCCCTACGGCTTCATCAACTCGGCGACTGGCGTCGACCTGCGCACCGGGCGATTGCAGCCCAACAAGGCGAAGGAGCCGCATCAGGGCAAGGTCGTGCGCGGCATCTGTCCCGCGGCGCCGGGCGCCAAGGACTGGAACCCGTCGGCGTTTAGCCCGATCACCGGCGTCGTCTACATCCCGCACATCAACCTGTGCATGGACGAGGGCGCGAGCCAAGCGAACTATATCGCCGGAACGCCGTTCCTCGGCATGGACGTGAAGATGTACGCGGGACCCGGCGGCAACCGCGGCGTGTTCACCGCCTGGGACCCGGTCCACCAGCGCAAGCTGTGGGAGAAGACGGAGAATCTGCCGCTGTGGAGTCCGGCGTTGGCGACCGCCGGCGGTCTGGTATTCTACGGAACGATGGACGGCTGGTTCAAGGCGCTTGATCAGCGCAATGGGCGCGAACTGTGGTGGTTCAAGACCGGCAGCGGGATCATCGGCCAGCCGATCAGCTATCGCGGCCCGGATGGCCATCAATATGTGGCGGTGATGGACGGAGTAGGCGGCTGGGCCGGAGCGATCATCGTTGGTCAGCTGGATGCTCGCGACCCAACCGGCGCGCTCGGCTTCCTCGGCGCGACCAAGGATCTTCCATCGAAGACCAGCAAGGGAGGGACGCTTTATGTCTTCGCCCTACCGCACTAGCGTCATCGTCGCGCTGGTGCTGCTCACCGCCTGCCGGCGCGAGCAGCGCAAGACCGAGGACAAGTCGTTCGCCACGACCGTGCCCGCGGGAACCCAGCCTGGATTGCTCGTCGCCGGCGGCCAGCTGGCGTTCAAGCCCGATCCCAAGCAGGCCGCCTACGAGCACAACGCCAATGCCCTGGCCGAAGGGCAGCGCCTATTCTCGTGGATGAATTGCGTTGGCTGCCACAGTCATGGCGGGGGCGGCATGGGCCCGGCGCTGATGGACGATGAGTGGCGCTATGGCGGCCGCATCGACCAGATCGCCGCGACGATCGTCGAGGGACGGCCGAACGGCATGCCGTCGTTCCGGGGCAAGCTGACCGACGACCAGGTGTGGAAGGTCGCGGCTTATGTGCGGTCACTGTCGGGCCAGCCGACCAAGGACGTCGTGTCGAGCCGCGCCGACGAGCTGAGCGGCACCCCACCGCAAACGCTCGAGAAGCGGGAACCCGTCCATCCTGCGGAGAGCACGCTGCAATGAGGCGCGCCGCGCCGCTGCTGTTCCTGCCGCTCGGCGCTTGCAGCGGCGTGCAGACGAGCCTCGGCGGCCAGGGCGTCGAGGGCGCGAGCTTCATCGGCTTGTTCGAGATTTTTCTCGCAGTGACGGGCGTGATGTACGTCATCGTCATCGCGATCTTGCTCGGCGGGCTGTTCCGCCGCCGGGCGAACGAAGGTCCGACTCCCGTCCCCGATGCTCGTCATCCGCTACTGCGCCCCGCGCTGATCGGATGGACCGGACTGATCGTGCTCGGACTGTCGGGGCTGGCGCTCGCCAGTTTCCTCGAGGATCGGACGCTTGCCCGGCCCGGCCAGAAATATCCGTTCAGCATCCAGGTGACCGCCAACCAATGGTGGTGGGACGTCCAATATCAGTCGAGCGACGTGTCGCACACGGTGCGGACCGCTAACGAGCTCCACTTGCCGGTCGGGGTCCCGGTCCACGTCGCGCTAAAATCAAACGATGTCATTCACAGCTTCTGGGTTCCCAATCTCGCCGGCAAGCAGGACCTGATTCCGGGGCGCACCAACGATCTCGTGCTCGAGCCGACCCAGATTGGGCAGTATCGCGGCCAGTGTGCGGAGTTCTGCGGGCGGGAGCACGCCAAGATGGCGTTCGACGTGACGGTCGAAAGTCCGGCGGCCTTCCAGGCGTGGTGGTCGGCGCAGCTTGCTTCGGCGAAGCCTCCATCAGTCGCCGAAGCCGCCGCGGGCGCGCAGATCGTCACCTCGGGGCCCTGTGCGATGTGTCATGCAATTGCCGGAACCAACGCGTCGGCCAGCGTCGCTCCGGACCTCACCCATCTCGCCAGCCGGCGCAGTATCGCCGCGGGGACGCTGCCGATGTCCCGCGCCAATCTCGAATCATGGGTAGCCGACCCGCAGGGCCATAAGCCAGGGAGCAAGATGCCGAAGATACCCCTCGATGCAGCGCAGCTTCACGCCGTCAGCGCCTATCTGGCGTCGCTGCAATGAACGCCCCGGCCGATCTCCCCCGCGACGGGCCGAACCTTCACGGGGAGGAACTTGCCGCGCGGCTGGCGAAGACCTGGGCGAGTCCGAAGGGTTTCATTGGGTGGTTCTGCGAGATCGACCACAAGGCGATCGGACTTCGCTATCTCGTGACCTCGCTGATCTTCCTCGCGCTTGGCGGCGTGCTGGCGCTGATCATGCGGCTGCAACTTGCAACACCCGACAGCCATTTGATCAGCGCGGCTCGCTACAACGAGCTGTTCACGATGCACGGCACGACGATGATGTTCCTGTTTGCCGTGCCGGTGATGGACGCGATCGCCATCTACATCATCCCGCTGATGCTCGGGACGCGGGCCACCAGCTTCCCGCGCCTCAATGCGTTTAGCTATTATACTTATCTCGCCGGCGGGCTGCTGCTGTGGGTTGCCTTCGCGCTCAACATTGCGCCGGATGTGGGCTGGTTCGCCTATGTGCCGCTCTCCGGCCCGGAATATTCTCCCGGCAAGCGAGCGGACATCTGGGCGCAGATGGTGACCTTCACCGAGGTCGCAGCGCTGTCCGTCGCCGTGGTGACGATCGCCACCATCCTCAAGCAGCGCGCGCCCAAGATGAGCCTCGACCGCATGCCGATTTTTGCCTGGGCGATGCTGGTGGTGTCGTTCATGGTCATCTTCTCGATGCCGGCCGTTGCTCTGGCGTCGAGCTTCCTCATCTCGGACCGGCTCGTCGGCACGCAGTTCTTTAATCCGGTCGAGCATGGCGACCCCTTGCTGTGGCAGCATATGTTCTGGTTCTTCGGCCATCCCGAGGTCTATCGGCCTGTGGGTCCATCACATGTTCGCGACGGGTCTGCCGCGGGTCGGCTACAGCTTCTACACGTCGGCGAGCATGGCGGTGGCGATCCCGACCGGAGTCCAGATCTTCTGCTGGCTGGCGACCATGTGGGATGGACGGCCGCGGCTCGCCGTGCCCATGCTCTACGTCGTGGCGTTCATCGTTACGTTCGTGATCGGCGGGCTGTCTGGCGTCATGATCGCCGCCGTGCCGCTCGACCTGCAGCTGCACGACACCTACTTCATCGTGGCTCACTTTCACTATGTGCTGATCGGCGGCGCCGTGTTCCCGCTCTTGGGCGCAATCACCTATTGGTACCCGAAGATGACCGGTCGGATGATGAGCGAGCGGCTCGGCAAGATCGGGTTCTGGATGGTCTTCCCGGGCTTCCAGCTCGCCTTCTTCCCGATGCATTTCGCTGGGCTGCTCGGGATGCCGCGGCGGGTCTATACCTACCCGGCGGGAATGGGGCTCGAACTGCCCAACATGCTGTCGACTATCGGCGCGATGGTGGTTGCGCTCGCCGTTCTGCTGTTCGTCGCCAACATGCTGTTGTCGCTCAGGGGTGGAGCGATTGCCGGACCCAACCCGTGGGATGCGGCCGGTCTGGAGTGGGCAACGAGCTCGCCGCCGCCGCCCTACAATTTCGCGCACATTCCGGTCGTGCACAGCCGCACGCCGCTGTGGACCACGCCCGATCTGCCGGTGATGAGCGGGTTGAGGGTCGACGATCGCGAGCTGCTGCTGACGACTGTCGTGGGCGCGGAGCCCGACCTGCGCGACGCGAGCGCGGAGCCCAGCATCTGGCCATTCGTTGCGGCGGTCGCGACATCGGTGCT
>JAIVIZ010000009.1:15792-34435 GCA_020200315.1 Sphingomonadales bacterium
TGCGTGGTTCTGGCCGAAGAGCTCCGAGCCGAGCCTTGAGCCGGTGATCGAATGAGCGAGCTTGCGCAGAACAAAGAAGCGCCTCCCTTCACCGGCGATCTCGCCGAGCTGCCGACCCACGCGTTCGGCAACCGCAGCCTGACCTGGTGGGGCGTGATCGGCTTCATGCTGATTGAAGGTACCGCCTTCGCGCTGGCGATCGCCGCTTACTTCTTCCTGATGAGCCAGGAGCAGAGCTGGCGTCCCGAGCCGACGATCCCGCCGGGGCTGCTTCCGGGGATCCTGTTCACGGTGCTCATTCTGCTCAGCGAAATCCCGAACACGATGGCCAAGAAGGCCGCCGAGGCCGAGGACGTCCAGGGGGTAAGAAAAATCCTGCCGTGGATTTGCGCGATCGGCGCGGTGCTGCTGATCATCCGCATTTTCGAATTCCGCGTGATCAATGTCGGCTGGAGCGATAACAGCTACGGCTCGATCATCTGGGCGCTGCTGGTGCTGCACACCGTTCACGTGCTCACCGATTGGGTCGACACACTCGTGCTGACCGCGCTGATGTTCACGCCGCACGGCACCGCTGGCCGGCGCTTCGTCGATGTCAGCGAAAATAGCCTCTACTGGCGCTTCGTGTGGTTGAGCTGGTTGCCGATTTACGTGCTGATCTACTGGCTGCCCCGGTGGTTCCATTGAACAGGCGCTCGACCCTGGTCGCCGGCTTTCTGCCCTGGGCCGGGCTTTCAGCCTCCTTCCTCGGGCTGGCGATCGTTCACCAATGGGGATCGGACGGAGTGTTCGACAGTTGCCCGAGCTACCCGCCGGCAGCGGTCGGCCTGATCCTGCTGCTCGGCCTTGCCATTGCCGTCGCTGGGGCGCTCGGTTCGCTCATGGTGGTTCGCCGCGATGCAAGCGTGCCGCGCCGCTTCATCGCAATGCTGTCGCTCGGCGCCGCCTGCCTGTTCGCACTGGCGATGGTGCTGCCGTTCACGGCCTCGCTGATCATTCCGATATGTTTCGGCTGATCCTGCTCCTGTTGTTCATCGCCAGTCCGGCGAGCGCACATGGGAGTGCAGAGCAGGGCGGACTGGAGTGGACGCTCGATCCCTGGCTGACGATTCCGCTTGGGCTGCTGCTGCTGATCTATGTCGTCGGCGCGGCGCGGCTGCGGCAGCGCGCGGAGCGGTCGCGGCCGCACCAGTTGCGTTTCCTTGCCGGTTGGGCGGTCCTGACGCTCGCGCTGATTTCTCCGCTCCACGCGGCGGGCGAGCGAAGCTTTACGCTGCACATGATCGAGCATGAGTTGATCATGCTGGTCGCCACGCTCCTGCTCGCCGCGTCGAGGGCGGGCGGCGCGCTTGCCTGGGGATTGCCGAAGGCGCTTCGACAGGGCTTGGGCGGCGCCTGGCGCGTGCCTGTTTCTCGCCTGTGGCGGCGTCTCACCGATCCGGTCACCGCGACGATCGTCCAGGGCGCCGTCATGTGGCTGTGGCACATGCCCGCGCTGTTCGACCGCGCGCTCGATCATCGCGGCTGGCATATCGCGCAGCACTTCTGTTTCGTCGCGGCGTCGTTCCTGTTCTGGGTGGCGATGCTCGGCGGCCGCGAGCGGCACCGGTTCGGGACTGCGGCCGCCTGCCTGTTCGTGACTTCGATGATTGGCGGGGCGTTGGGTGCGCTGATGACCTTCTCCAACAGCCCCTGGTACGCCCCTTATGCCCGCATGGGGATGAGCGGACTCGGCCTCGATCCGGTCGCGGACCAGCAGATCGCGGGACTGGTGATGTGGATCCCCGGCGGGCTCGTCCACGCCGGCGCGGCGCTTTATTGCTTCTATCGCTGGATCAGCCGGGCCGGAGCACGCACAGCTACAGCGTGAGTCAGGCGATATCGTAGAGCGTCGCGGCCACGGTACCGATGCACCCCAGCAGCACCGCAATCAGCGCCCATATCTGCCAGCGCGGGCGCTCACCTTCGGCAATGGATGTTTTCTCAGCCTGTTCCACGGTCATGCAACGCGCGCCACGGGGTTCGGGTTCATGGCCTCAATGATTCAGGGCAATTTCCAACGACGCCAAGATACGGCGGCTAGGCAAGCGGTAGAACTGGGCGTCGCCCAGCTCGCTCTCGCTGATTGGGTCGCGGCGATCGGTCAGGTTTTCGCCCCGCACATAGAGACCGAGCCCACTGCCAAATCGCCAGCCAATTCGCGCGTCGATCGTCGCATAGGCGCCCGCCCGCGCCTCATTCTCCTTGTCGAGGAATCGCGGGCCGACATACCGCAGCGTTGCGGAGGCTTGTGGGCCGACGGCGGAGGCCAGCGTGACGATCGCGGACGCGACGTTCTTGGGCGACAGAGCAAGGCGGTTGCCGGCCAGCTGATCGATGTCGCCGTCCTCGCCCTGCAGCTCATAGTCGGTGAACCGCGCGAGGTGATGGGCGAAACTCGCGTCGACGCTGGCGGCAGGAGTCAGTTGCCAGTGACCCTCGATTTCGAACCCGCGCAGCCGTTCGCTGCCGGCGTTGGCGAGGGCGGGAAGTCCGCCGACATTTTCGCGGATGACGAGGTTTGCGAACCTCGTGCTGAACACGCTGGCTTCGACGGTCAGCCGGCCGTCTCCGGCGCTGCCGCGTATGCCGGCCTCCCAACCATGCGCAGTTTCCGGACGAAGAATGTCGCCTTCCGCCTCGGGACCGAAGTCGATCGCCGCCGGCTTGTAGGTGTCGCGGTAATTGGCGAAGGCAGTGATGCCGTCACGGCCATGCCGCCGCACCGCGAAGCTCGCTCCGATAGAGCCGGCAAGCCGGGTTCGGGCGAGGCGGCCGCAGTCTTCCTCGTCACCGAGAGACGTTCCTTCTCCCTCGCTGGCGCAGCGGTGCTCGACCGTGCGGTTGAGGCGAATGCCGCCGAGCAGGGTGAGCGCGGTGGTCGGCTTCAAGACCGCCTCGGCATAAATGCCGCTGAAGCTGCGCCGGTCCTCGACGCGGGTCGATTCGTCGGTCGTGCGGCTGAATGAGCTCGGCGCATTGCTGCCGTCGGGGAGGACGGGATATTCGAAATTGGCGCTGCGCTGCTCGCCCGCGCCGTGCAGCCAGTCCGCGCCAACGACCCAATCGAGCAGGCGGCCCTTCGCGCCGACATGACTGTCGAGATACAGGTCGCTGGTGGCGACGCGCTGGCGGTAGCCGTCGGCGTTGACGGTCACGCCCTCCTCGGCGAACTCATCGCGCAGGAAGCCGCGCGTGTTGTGATAGATCGTACGAGCAAAGGACGCGGTCGTGCTCCATTCGAGCGCACCGAGCGCCCGGTCGAAGCCGAGGTTGATCTGGCCTCGCCGCTGATCCTGGCGCGCATCGGATGGATTGACGTTGGCGTTGGTCGGAAAGCGATCGGAAAGTTCGCCGTCCTCGAGCGGATGCGGGCTGTTGGGCGTCTGATCGAGCAGAATGCCGTCGAGATCCAAGTGGACTCGTCCGCCCGCGAGGGGCGCGGCGGCTCGGTACAGCAGATGGGCGCGGCGAAAGCCGGCCCGGTTCTGCGCATCGTCGCGCGTCTCGGCACTGGCGAGTAGGGATTGGCCGATGCCGCCGGAGAACAGCCTCGTGGCGAACGCCAGCCGGCCGCTGCGGCGCGTGCCGACCTCCGCCCAACCGCGCGTTGCCTGAGTGCCAGCGGCGGCATGGATGGCATGGACGACCCCGACGAAGCTGGTCGCGCCGAACGTCACCGGGGCCGCACCGCGCACGATTTCAATGCGATCGAGGTCGATCGGGTCGAAGCTTGCGGTGGCGGGATTGAAGGCACCCCCCGCAGGCACGCCATCCACGACCAGCAGATAGGCATCCATCTCGGCAAGCCCGTGAAGGGCCAGGACCGCCCGCTGATGATCGTCTCTGATTGCGGTATGGTTTGCGCTGAGACCGGGACACGGGTTGCCGTGACGATCAGCTCCTGCCGATCCTGGGCGCTCGCGGGCTGCGCAAGGACGACCGCCGCGCCGAGCAAAATGGCGCTCCGCCGCGAATAATGATTCATGAAGCCCCCTTTGAACGTCATCTTCCCGAAGCGTTTGCCCTGCACAAGGCAAATGCCGGGAACCTGACCGCTCATTTCGACGAACGGCGGAAGCGAACCGCGCGCTCATCTTGCGGATGCAATCTTTCGGGCTCACAACCTGCCCGCTTGTAAAAGGGGAACTCGATGAGAATGCGTCTTGCCGGACTCGCGCTGTTGATCGGCACCGCGCCGATCGCCGCCTTCGCCCAGACGGCGCCGACTGCCGCCGAACTGGTCGCAAAGAATCTCGCCGCGCGCGGCGGCGCTCCGGCGCTTGCCGCAATCTCCAGCCTCGACCTCAAGGGTAAGTTCATCGCCCCCGGTGATTTTAAGCTCACCTATCACGAGACGCGCGCCCGTGCGCCTGGCGGCGACCGCCTGCGCGACGATCTCGCCATTCAGGGCCTGACGATCGTTCAGGCCTATGACGGTCAGTCGGGGTGGAAGATCAATCCCTTCCAGGGCCGCAAGGACGCCGAGCGCATGTCGGCCGACGAGGCGCGCGCGCAGGGCGATGCCGCGATGATCGACGGACCGCTGCTAGCCTCGCTCCACGACGGCTCGACGGTTCGCTATCTAGGCCGCGAGGACTTCGACGGAACCAACGGCTACAAGCTGCAGGTTCGGCAGCGCGACGGCGACCAGTATGATTACCTGCTTGATCCCGACACTTTCCTCGAAATCCGCGCGACCGAGACCCGCCAGGTGCGCGGCGCGCCGAGCATTACGGAATATGAATTCGGCGATTATGAGAAAGTCGGGGGGGTCTATTATCCGATGGCCGTCGACAGCTGGCAGCCCTCGTCGCCGGACCAGCGCGTGCGCATCCTGATTGCAAGCGCGGCGGCCAACACCGCGGTCGACCCGGCGATGTTCGTGCAGCCTGCAACATCGGGCGGCAAAGCCAAGCCCGCCCCCGACGCGTCGCAGAAGCCGCCGGCGAAGGCCGAAGGAAACGAAACGCCCGCCAACCCGCCCAAGACTCGCTGAGGAGCAGACGCCATGCGCCTTTCCCCAATCGCCCTGCTCCTCGCCGCCACCAGCACCGCTGCACTCGCTGCGGCCCCCGCAAATCCGGTCGACAGCGCCGCCATCTCCGGCCTCGGCATTCGCAACATCGGCTCGGCGACCATGTCCGGCCGCATCGCAGCCGTGGCGGGTCATCAAAACGATGACGGCAAGACAACGCTGTTCATCGGCTCCGCGTCCGGCGGCGTGTGGAAGTCGGAAGATAGCGGAACGACCTTTCGCCCGGTGTTCGACAAGGCGGGATCGCAATCGATCGGCGCCATTGCCATCGACCCCAAGGATCCCAAAACCATTTGGGTCGGCACCGGCGAGAGCTGGACGCGGAATTCGGTGTCCATCGGCGACGGCGTCTGGAAATCGACCGACGGCGGCGACAACTGGACTCGCATGGGCCTTGCCAGGACCGAGCGCATCACGCGCATCGTCGTCGATCCGAGCGACAGCCGGATCGTCTATGCCTGCGCGCCGGGAGCCTTGTGGAGCGATAGCCCGGACCGCGGCCTCTATCGCACGACCGACGGCGGCGCGACGTGGAGCCAGATCTTGAAGGGCGGCAATCTGTCGACGGGCTGCTCGTCGATCACGCTCGATCCGTCCAACCCCAAGCACCTCATCGCCGGTCTTTGGGACTTCCGCCGCAAAGCCTGGACATTCCGCTCCGGCGGCGATGGGCCGACCGCGCCGTCGGGCAGCCGCATGATGGAAAGCCATGATGGCGGAGCGACCTGGACCATGCTCGACGCCGCGACTCGCAGCGGCCTGCCGAAGGGCCCGTGGGGACGCGTCGAAGTGGTGTTCGCACCGTCCAATCCGAAGATGATCTACGCGTTCATCGAGAATGTCCGTTCGGCGCTCTACGCCTCGTCGGACGGCGGACGCACATGGCAGGAACGCGACCGCAGCCAGGGCATGGTGTGGCGGCCCTTTTACTTCAGCCGGCTCGTTGTCGATCCGAAGGACGATCAGCGGCTCTACAAGATGGGCTATTCGGTGATCGCGTCGGAGGATGGCGGCAAGAGCTTCGCCAATGCCGCTGGTGCCAGCCACGGCGACTGGCATGACGTGTGGATCAATCCCAACAACAGCAAGGAACTGGTCGGCGCCGACGACGGTGGCCTTTGGTTCAGCCACGACGGCGCGAACAAATGGTGGAAGGGCTACAATCTGCCCATCAGCCAATTCTATCATGTCAGCGTCGACGACAAGGACCCGTACCAAGTCTATGGCGGGCTGCAGGACAATTCGAGCTGGGTCGGCGATCAGGAATACCCCGGCGGGATCACCAACTCGCGGTGGGAGAACCTCTACGGCGGCGACGGCATGTGGACGTTCGCCGATCCGTCGGATCCGAACTACGCCTATGCCGAAGCGCAGGGCGGCACGATCGGCCGGGTGAACCGCAAGACGCTCGAGGCGCGCAGCATTCAGCCGCTGCCCAATTACAAGGAGAAGCTGCGCTACAATTGGAACACGCCGATCGCCTTGTCGCCGCACGACAGGAACGCACTCTACATCGGCTCGCAATTCCTGTTCCGCAGCCCTGACCACGGCGCGACCTGGGACCGCATCTCGCCGGACCTCACGACCAACGACCCAATTCGGCAAAAGCAGGAACAGTCGGGCGGGATTACGGTCGACAACAGTGCGGCCGAGACGAATGCGACGATCTATTCGATCTCCGAAAGCCCTGTAGCGGCTGGAATGATCTGGGTCGGCACCGATGATGGCAATGTGCAGCTGACCCGCGACGGCGGCGCGCACTGGGCCAATCTTACGAAGAATATCCGGGTGCCGGCGGGCAGCTGGATTTCCTGGGTGGAGGCTAGCCGCACCGATCCCGCGGTCGCTTATGCGGCAGTCGACCGCCATACTTTTGGCGACTTCGCTCCCTATGTTTTCCGCACCGCCGATTACGGCCGCAGCTGGCAGCCGATCATCGGACCGGCGACCAACGGGGTGACGGGTTATGCCTGGACCGTCCGTGAGGATCCCAAGAACCCGAACATCCTGTTCGTCGGCACGGAGAAGGGCCTGTTCGCCTCACTAGATCGGGGCGCGAAGTGGTCGCGGTTCCGTCCGTCCGGCTTCCCCGACGTCGCCGTGCGCGACATCGCGTTCCAGACGCGCGACGACGACATGGTGCTGGCGACGCACGGCCGCGGCATCTGGATCGTCGACGATATCTCGCCGCTACGCACGCTCAATTCCGCAACTCTCGCCAGTGACCTGCGCCTAATCCCGTCCCGCCCCGTCGAGCAGCGTATTCGCGGCAACGGCGGCTGGGCCGAGGGCGACGCCACCTATACCGGCCAAAACCCGCCCAGTGGCGCGGTCATCAGCTACTATCAGCGCGCCCGCCACGTCATCGGCCGGCTGAAGGTTGAAGTACTGGACGACAAGGGACAGCTAGTCGACGAGCTTCCGGCATCGCGCCGCCGGGGTCTTAACCGGATCAGCTGGTCGATGCAGACCAAGCCCCCGCAGGTTCCGCCCGCCGCTTCGATCGCCGGCGCATCGACCCAGGGCCAGCGGGTCCTGCCCGGCCACTACTCGGTTCGCATCACCAAGAACGGGACCGTCAGCACGATGCCGCTCGACGTCGTGCTCGACCCCCGGGCCACCTACACCGTCGCGGATCGCAAGGCGCAATATGATGCGGCGGAGCGGGTGAAGGCAATGTTCGCGCGGATGAGCACGCTTGCTGCCCGCATTGCCGCTGCGCGCGAAGGCGCCGAGAAGATCGCCGATGACAGCAGCACTCCGGCAGCAACACGCGCGCTTGCCGAAAAGGTCGAAGCGCGCGCCAATGCCTTACGCAAGGACGTCGTGGCCACTACCGAGGGCGGCGCGATCACCGGTGAGGAGCGGCTGCGCGAGCATGCCGACACCGTTTATGGGGCGATCACGTCAAGCGAGAGCGCGCCGACGCCTTATCAGCTGGCGCGCGTCGAAGCGCTGGAGCGCGAGTTGGGTGATGTCGAGCGAGAGTTTGCAGCACTCCAGGCGAGTGATCTCAAGACGCTCAACGGCGAGCTTCAACGCGGCGGCAAAGCCCCGATCAACGTGGCTTCGGTCGACTTCGATCCGGATGAAGCGCGAGGCGGTCCGCTGACGGCGCTTGCTTCCGGGCTGCTGGGGACGCGCTTCCTCGGCAACGCGTCGGCGCTGACATTGACCGGCGAAGACGACCGGTAAGCAAACGGGGGAGAGGCTTGGCGCCTCTCCCCTTTTTCCTCACTCGTAGCGCAGGGCGTGGATCGGGCTCGCCCGGGCGACGCGCAAGGCATGTCCGCCGACCGTCAGGATCGCGATGACCAGCGCCAGCAGCCCGGCGACCAGGAACGGCACGGGCGATAGCGCGATCCGCGCATCGAAGCCGTTAAGCCAGTCGCGCATCACCCACCAGGCGATTGGCCAGGCGATGAGGTTGGCGATCACTACCGGCCGGCTGAACTGCCACACCAGCAGCTTGACGATGTCGCTGGTCCGTGCGCCGAGAACCTTGCGGATCCCGATCTCCTTAGTGCGCCGCTCGGCGGTGAAGGCGGCAAGGCCGAACAGGCCAAGGCAGCCGACGATCACCGCCAGCCCGGCAAACGCCGCGAAAATCTTCGCCCGCGCATATTCGGCCTTGTAGAGATCGCCGATAATGTCTTCGCTGAACTTGGCTTCGAAGGGCACGTCGCTGATCTGGCTGCGCCACGCCGCCTCGATCTTGGCGCGCATCACGGCCGGGTCGCCTTCGTAGCGGATGACCATGGTGGCAAGCCCGGTGCGGTAGTTGACGAACATGAGATCGTCGAGCGGGGTGCGCACCGAGCGGAAGCGGGAGTCCTTGACGACGCCGATAACGGTTAGTGGCACAAGGCCGACTTCCTTGCCGAAGTAGATCGTCTTGAAGGTCTTGCCGACCGCCTCGTCGGGCGAGTGGAACCCGAGCGTCCTGGCCCCTTTTTCATTGAGTACGATGTTGATGCCTCGCGAGGCGACGACCCGCTCAAGTTGCTCGTTTTCCGGGAAGGGCGTCGTCGAATCGTCGGCCGCGCGCTGGTCGAACCAGCGTCCCGCGACCAACTTCAGGCCCATGGCATCGAAGAAGCCGCGATCGACCTTGTAATTGCCGAGCGTGATCTGCTTCGGGTTGCCTGGCATCACGATGCCGGTGTTGTTCTGGTTGCTCGTGTTGACGCCGATGTCGGTCAGCCCGACCGCAGTCACGCCCTCGATGCGCTTCATGCGAGCGACGAACTGCTCTCCCTTGTCCATCAGCTGGTAGCGCGACATATTGTCGACTTGCAGGATGTGGTCGCGACGGAAGCCAGGATCGACCGAGCGCGCGTAGACCGTCTGGCCATAGACCACCGCGGTGCAGATGATGAGGCCGATCGACACGGCGAACTGGCCAATGACCAAGGCCGTGCGCAGCCGCCCCGAGCCCGGCGATTCGGCCGCCGAGCGGTTCGCCTTTAGCACCTGTGCCGGCTTAAAGCGCGACAGGAAAAAGGCGGGATAGAGTCCGCCGAGGATGCCGACCATCAGCACGAGGCCGATGACCGGCAGGAGAAGCCCGTCGGACCCGAGATAGCTGAAGGTCAAATCGGCATTGAGGAAAGCCGCGAAGGGCCGCACCAGCAATTCGACGAACGCCACCGCGACAAGCATTGCGGCGGCGGAGACTAGCAGCGATTCGCCGAGGAATTGAACGACCAACTGCCTGCGGCTGGCGCCCAGCACCTTACGAAGCGCAACCTCTCGCGCGCGTTGGCTGGCCCGAGCGGTCGCCAGGTTGATGAAGTTGACCACCGCCATGCTGAGGATCAACAGCGCGATCACGGCAAAGGTCGCGATCGTGCGTTGGTCGTTGCCGGGCGTCATGGTGCCGTCCTGTGCCTTGCCGAGATGGATGTCCTTCAGGCCGACGAGGTGCCATTCGGTATCATCGCCCTGATTGAAGCGGATGCCGCTCTCGTTCTCGTCGGGGATGTTGCGCTTCTCCCACGCCGGCAGGCCCGCCTCGATGGCCTTGGGATCGGTGCCGTGCTTGAGCTTCAGGTAGACCCAGCCCGATTGGCATCCCCAGCAGGTGAGGAACTGGGGTTCCGTCGCAAAATAGGTCGGAAAATCACGCCGAACGATCGCCGCTATCTTCATATGCGAGTTTTTCGGCAGATCCTTGAGAATGCCGTTGATTCGATAATCGTGATATTTGCCCTTCTGAATAAGCGTCATCGTCTTGCCGATGACGTCATCCGAGCCGAAGCGTTTGATTGCTTCGCTTTGCGTCAGCACGGCGGTGTCGTTGCGCGACAGTGCATCGCGGCTGCCCTTCAAAAGCGGCAGATCCACCACGGCAAGAAAGTCATCGTTGACAGCGATATAGTCCTCCGCCGGCGCGACCTGTCCGTCCTTGGCAAACACCGGGGTTCCGCCAAGCGCGTAGACCGCGCGCTCGATTTGCGGGAAGTCCTTCTGCATCCGCTCCTTGGTGACGTAGCTGGCCATCTGCAGGAAGCCGGGCTCGCCTGAGCTGGGATGCGGCCACCAGGTCTGCAGCTGATACGTGTCCTCCACGTTCGGGAGCCAACGGTCGTAGCTTCGTTCGTATCGGACGAAGAGCAGGATCATCAGACAGGCTGCCATGCCGATGGCGAGCCCCAGGATGTTGATCGCCGCATAGGCGCGGTTTTTGGTCAGCGAACGAAGGCCGACGGTCACATAGTTGCGCCACATGGCAATCACTCCTGCGAAAGGTCAGGCGGCGCGGCGCCGCTCGACGAGGATACGGCCGTCGAGCATGTTGACGACGCGGCTGGCGTAATCCGCGTGGGCCGGGGAGTGGGTGACCATGACGATGGTCGAGCCCTCCTCATTCAGTTGGCGGAGCATGCGCATCACTTCCTCGCCATGGGAGGTATCGAGGTTGCCGGTCGGCTCGTCGGCTAGAATCAGCTTGGGCTGGCCGACCAGCGCGCGCGCAACCGCGACGCGCTGCTGCTGGCCACCCGAGAGCTGCGCCGGGCGGTGGGAGGCGCGGTGTGCGATGCCGACCTTGTCGAGGACCGCGTCGACGCGCCGCTTGCGCTCGGACGAAGGAATGCTGTGATAGAGTAACGCCAGCTCGACATTTTCGCGGACGGACAGTTCGTCGACCAGATTGAAGCTCTGGAAAATGAACCCGATATTTTCCTTGCGGGTGGAGGCGAGTTGAAGCTCGGACAGCCCCGCGATCTCCTTGCCGTCGAAGACGTAGGAACCGCTGGTAGGACTATCGAGCATGCCGACGACGTTGAGCAGCGTCGATTTGCCGCATCCAGACGGTCCCATGACAGCGACGAACTCACCGTCGGCAATCTCTAGGTCGACGCGGTCGAGCGCGGTCGTCTCGATGGTGTCGGTGCGGTAAGCCTTGGACAATTGAGTCATGGTCAGCATGGGTTTGCGCCTTTCGAAGATCAGTTCGCGGGACGTTCGAGATCGAGCCGACGCTTGTCGGTAAAGCCGGCGTAGCTTGAGGTGATGATGCGTTCCCCTGGCTGCAGTCCCGACAGGACTTCAACGAAATCGAGGTTTTTGCGGCCGAGCTTGACCCCTCGCCGCTCGGCGTGAGCCCTGTCGGGCGAAACGACGAATACCCATGCCCCACCAGTGTCGTTGTAATAGCTTCCGAACGGGATCAGCGCGGTCTTACGCGCATCGCCGAGCGTCAGCTTCGCCTGAAGAGTCTGTCCCCGCTGAATGCCAGCGGGCTCCGGCCCGATGAAGGTCAGGTCGACTTCGAACTGACCGTTGCGGACCTGCGGATAGACCTTCGCGACGCGCAGCTGATAGGTGCGTCCGCCCTGGTCCAACGTCGCGCTCTGGCCGACCGCGACTCGCGACAGATAGAATTCGTCGATCCCGGCGACGAGTTTGTTGCGGCCGGGAGAATCGATCTGTCCGAGCCGCTCGCCCTTCTGCATCGACTGCCCAAGCTGGATCGAAAAGGCACTGAGCGTGCCCGAAACCGGCGCGCGAAGATTCAGCGCGTCGAGGCTTCCGCGCGCGATCCCGAGGCTGGTCTGCAACGACGCTGCCGAAGCTCGCAACTCCGCAAGCTGACTCGACTGGAGGCGTTCGTCAGTCGCGTTGCCTCGGCGAAGCACTTCCGCGCGATGCTGCTGATAAGCGAGATCGTCCGCCGTATCGCGAAACGTCTTTCCGGCAATGAAGCCGCGCGTGGCTAGCGGCTGCTGGACGTCGTAGCTGCGCTGGGCCTTGCGCCGGTCGTGGTCGGCTTCAATCAGGGCCCGCTCATTGGCCAGGCGGGATTGCGCCAGTGCCAGTTCCTGGCTGCGCATGTTGTTCAATTGCTGAGCGACCTCGGTCTGCCGCGCCAGCGTGGACAATTGCAAGTCGGCGTTGGACAGCCGCGCGAGCAACTGCCCTTTGCTGACCGCCGCGCCATCTTCGACGAACAATTCGTCGACGCGACCCCCCTCGACCGCGTCGAGATAGACGGTGACCAGCGGCGTCACGCCGGCGCGGAGCGGTAGAAAGTCCTCGAACACGCCGCTGGTGACCTGCCCCACGGACACGCGGTCGGCGGCAATCGTCTGGCTGCTCGCGTTCGGTGCGAAGCGAAGGAATGCGAGCAGGAGAATCGCGGCGCCGACAAGGGCGAGCGCGGCAAGCAGACGGCGATCGATCCGCTTGCGCTCTACAACCCGGTCCATCGCTCCGCCGGAGCTGGGCCCGGCGCGGTCCGGTCCGTTCTTCTCAAGAATCACGACGCTCATCTTACTGTCCGATTTCGCACACCATTGTTCGGCAACGGACGGTCAGGCCGGCACGGTGGGCAGCAGATGCATGGGCGATGCAGCAAGCGCCGGCGAGGCGCTGGCGGCAACAAGCGTTACGAACAGCCCTAGGGAGACGGAGATGAGAGCGATCAACATTGAGCGGGCGGTGGTGTGAAGCATGGCGGCCTCCTTGATGAAATGGTTGCACCCCATCCTAAGCAAGCAGCGTGCCAGCCGGCTGGCGCGAGGACGGAACCCCTACACGATCCCATTTGGCGCGGACCTTGCTGTCCGGTTTCGAACAGTATTACGAGGCATTATGGCAAATGCGCGCAGTTTCGATCTCGCGGTCGTGGTCGACGATGATGCCGATATCGCGCTTGCCGCACGGCTCGTGCTGCGCGCGCAGTTCCATGAGGTTGTCGCCCTGAGGCATCCGCAGGAGCTGATGCCCTTTCTCGCGTCCAACGATCCCGACATCATCCTGCTCGATCTCAATTTTGAGCGCGGCGCAACCGATGGCGCGGAAGGTTTCCGTTGGCTGCCGCTGATTCTCGAGAAGGATCCGGACGCGGCGATCGTCATCATCACCGCTCACGGCGGGGTCACCATCGCGGTCGATGCGATCAAGCGCGGGGCGGCCGATTTCGTGACCAAACCGTGGTCGAACGAGCGGCTGTTGGCGACGGCGCTCAGCGCCGCCTCGCTCCGCCAGACGCGCCGTGCCGTGCACACCGAACGCCATCGCGCGGCCGAGATTGCAACCCCGATCGGGGACTTCCAGCTGCTCGGCCGATCGCCAGCAATGAAACGGGTCAGCGCGCTGATCGATCGAGCCGCGCCGACCGACGCCAATGTTCTGATCCTAGGCGAGAATGGTACCGGCAAGGAACTGGTGGCGCGTGAACTCCACCGCCGCTCGCGCCGCGCGGCTGCTGCGATGGTCTCGGTCGATCTCGGCGCCGTCACCGAAACGCTGTTCGAGTCCGAACTGTTCGGCCATGCCAAGGGTGCGTTCACCGACGCCAAGGCCGAGCGCATCGGGCGGTTGCAGGCCGGCAACGGCGGAACCGTCTTTCTGGACGAGATTGGCAATCTCCCCCTCCACCTCCAGCCTAAGTTGCTGACGGCGCTGGAACGGCGCGAGGTGACTCCGGTCGGCTCGAACCGACCGATCGCTATCGACATTCGGTTGATCAGCGCGACCAATATGGCGGTCCGAAATCCGGCTCATGAGGATGTGTTCCGCCAAGACCTTCTCTACCGTCTCAACACGGTCGAAATCGAGTTGCCTCCGCTTCGCGAGCGGCGCGACGACATTCCGCTACTGCTCGCGCACTATCTCGGGTTGTACGAGCGCAAATATGGCGCGCCCAGGCGCCGTCTTGCTCAGCCGGTCACCGACGCGCTGACCGAGTATGATTGGCCGGGCAACGTCCGCGCCTTGCGTCACGCGAGCGAACGCGCCGTGATCCTGGCGGAAGGCGACGACTATCTGCTGGACGATTTTCCGCTTTCGCGCCGCGAGCAGCAGACGACGATTTCGATGGCCGCCGTGGTTCCGCTCGCCGGCGATCTCAATCTGGAACGCGCCGAGCGGCAGATGGTCGAGCGCGCGCTGCACAAACATCATTTCAACATTTCACTTGCCGCGGCCGAACTCGGCCTGACCCGTGCCTCGCTGTATCGGCGGATGGAAAAGCATGGCCTTTGAGCGGGGCTTCGACCTGGGGCTCGCGTGGCGGCTTGCGTTGGTGCTTGTTCTTGCCCCGCTGCCGCTCGTGGCCTTTCTGGCAGGGGGCGGAGCAGCGACGCGGATCGTCGCCGTACTCGCGCTCGTTGCCGCCATCGCCGGGCTTTGGGTTCACCTGCAGCGGACCAACATCGCGGTTGCCCGCTTTATCGAATCGATCCGCTTCGACGATTTTTCCCAACGCTTCACACTCGGCTCGGGCGTGGGGTTCGAGGCGCTCGGCAAGGCGCTCGACAGCGCGATCGTCGAGCTCGGCGCGCGCCGATCGGCCGCAGGCGAGGAGGTCCGGTTCCTGAGCGCTGTGGTCGACGACTCGCCCGTCGCGCTGCTGACGATCGACAACCACGAGCGTGTCACGCTGCTCAATAAGGCTGCCCGCCGTCAGTTCATCGATCTGACCGGGATCCGGATTGCCGACTTTGCCATCTACGGACCGGAATTTGTCGCCGCGCTAGGACTGCCGCCGGCCGGGCGGCGGCTCACGCCGCTCATCAGGAACGGTGTCGCGCAGCGGGTGATGATCGAGGCCGCGCGTATCGACCGGCTCGGCAGCAACCTCCGCATCGTCTCGATCTTGCCGGTTCAGAATGTGCTCGGCGCGGCGGAGGTTGCGGCGCAAAGTGGCCTCATCCGCGTGTTGACCCACGAGATCATGAACTCATTGACGCCAGTGACTTCGCTCATCCGCTCGGCAGCCAGCATCATGGCCGCGGCGCAGGACAATCCCGTGATGCTGGGGGAGGCCCGCGAGGCGGTCGAGGTCGCCGCCCGGCGGGCCGAGGGAATGCATCGCTTCGTCGAGAGCTACCGCTCATTTTCGCGGCTTCCGGAGCTGCGGCGGCAAAGCTTCTCGGCGGCGCTGTGGGTCCCCGAAATCCTGCGCATTGCCGAGGCCGATCCGATCATCGGCACTATCCCGATCGATGTGAAGATGCCCTCCGACCTGAGGCTCGACGCCGACCCCGATCTGTTGGCGCAGGTATGCCTGAACCTGCTCCGCAACGCCGCCGCGGCCGCGCGCGACCATGGCGAGACACCGGCCATCGGCCTGCAACTACAACCAACGGAGAGCGGCGGCGCCCACATCGAGGTGTATGACAATGGTCCGGGCATCGAGGAGGATCGCCGGGAGGATATTTTCCTGCCCTTCTACACCACTCGGCCGAACGGCAACGGCGTCGGCCTGAGCTTCGCTCGGCAAGTGATCGTGGCTCATGGGGGCTCGATCCATGCCGCCCAATCGCGGCTCGGCGGCGCCTCGATCATCGCACTGATTTGAGAGGCCGCTGACGCGAGCGGTCAGCCCAGCGACTTCGCGAGGTGAAGATATTCGAGGGTTCGGCCGCTTTGCGGATCCCTCGTGGCCCGCTGGTCGATCTTGCTGAACCCCTTCTTGCGATAAAAGGCCAAGGCGCGATCGTTCCCGCTCTCCACCTCAAGGGCTATTCGCGTCGACCCCGCAGCCCTGGCGCATTCTTCGCAGTAACGCATGAGCTGATCGGCGGCGCCGGACCCCGCTTCACCCGCCGAAACTGCGATCCTGCTCAGATAGAAATCGCTCGGCTCAAGCCGCATCAATGTCCTGCCGGCCATTTCCATGCGCGCCCGTGTCGCCGGCCTGTCTTGCAGCAGTCCCGAACGCGCGAGAAAGAAGGCCGAGCGCATCCTGCATCTCGCGAGCTGGGTGGCCGACAGGCAGGAAACCATGCCCGCAGCGCGATTGCCGGAGAGCAGGATGCGGCTGAACGGCGCAGCGAACTCGCAGACCCCCTCATCAAACAGGCGTTCACGGATTGTATTCGCCTCTTGCTCGTCGTGATAGACGAAGTGCGAATAGGCTGCGGCTGCCGCGCGTTCGAGTTCCAGGAACTGCGACCGATGAGCGAGTAACTGATCCGAGACGATCATCAGCCGGAGAGCGTCTCGAGCAGAGCCTTGCGATCGATCTTCCCGTTGGCGTTCAGCGGCATCACCTCGACGATCCGCACATCGTTTGGCACCATATAGTGCGGCAGCCTCCGGCGCGCTTCGGCCTGGGTCCATTCGAGGTCGACGCCCGAACCGCTGACAAAAGCGACGATGCCTTCCGCGCTTCCGTCACGCACGGGCCAGCCCACGGCGACCGCTTCGACCGTGTTCGGCTCGCGCAGCAGACAGGCCTCGATCTCTCCAAGCTCGACCCGAAAGCCCATCACCTTGATCTGGTGATCGGTGCGCCCGAGATAGACGTAATCGCCCGACGGCAGCCGCCGCACCCGGTCTCCGGTCCGGTAAAAGCGCTCGGTCGGGAACTCTTGTCCCGGAAGCTCGACGAACCGCTCAGCCGTTTTTACCGGGTCACGCCAATAGCCGGGCGTCGTCTGCGGACCGCAAATAGAGAGTTCACCGGCGGCTCCGTCGGCAACGGGACGAAGCTCCTCGTCGACCACCGCGGCTCCAAGACCGGGGAACGGTCTGCCGATTGGCACGATGCCGTTGACGCAATCTTCAGGCGAGGTGTCGGCGTTCCACCGATACCACAGGCAAGCGATGGTCAGTTCGGTCGGGCCGTACAGGTTCTCCACAATCGATTGTGGAGCGGCCGCTTGCCAGGCCTGCGCGGTTTCCGCGGGCAGGGGCTCGCCGCAGAACAGGCTGATGCGGAGCGAGGGGAGCGCATCGGGCTTCAACGTATTCTTCTTGCGCATCAACGCTGGAATCGACGGAACGGAAAACCACACGGTCAACGCATTTCGCGCAATGAACCGCGCCGGCGCGATCAGGTCGAGCGGCTGGAGCGCGTAAACCGTCGCGCCCTTCTCCCACGCCAGGAACAGGTCGAAAATCGACAGGTCGAACGTTTGATCGAAAGTCTGGGAGAAGCGGTCTTCGTGCGTGATGCCGTAGTGAGCGGCGGCGAAGTCGAGGAAGGCGTTGGCGTTCGCGTGCGTGACGGGCACGCCCTTTGGGCGCCCCGTGCTTCCGGAAGTGAACAGCAGATAGGCGATGTCGTTGGGCAGCAAGGGCGGCAGTGCGTCCAGCGGTGCTTCCCGCGAAAGATCGGCTGCGCTCAGAACCGGCCACCCCAGATCGCTCGCCGCCGCTGCTTCCGGGGCGAGCAGCACCGGAATGTGCTCCAGATTATCGAGCACCGACTGCAGCTGCTTCAGCGCCGTCTGATCGACGATGATCGCGTCGAGCTCGGCTTGGAGGATCATGTCCCGCGTCCGCTCGCGCGGGAAGGTCGGGTTTAGCGGAACGAAGGTCGCGCCGCTAAACAAGGCCGCAAGCACGCCGACATACGAAACTCGACTGCGGTAGCCGAACACGCCGACACGCCGCGCCGGCCCGCCTAACGCGCCGACGATTGCTTCCGCCCAAAGTCCGGCGGACTCCTCGACCTCGGAATAGCTGTAGCTTTCACCCTTGACGACCAGGCAGGGCTTATCCGGCAATTGGCTGGCGGAGCGTAGAAAGCCGCTGCGCAGGGAGCGGCCGTCTGCCCGATCCAGGGACAGCTCGGCATGCATCAGCACTTCACCGTGTCGACATATTCCCTGATCGCGCGCACGCTCGTCAGCTCGATCATCGTGTCCTCGTCGATCTCGACGTCGTATTCGCTTTCGATCTGAAGCATCAGCGTGACGTGAGCCAGGCTGTCCCAGCCCTCGATCGAACCATATTCCAGCGAATCATCGACCTGGTCGGGAGAAATCTTGAATGCATCGGCAATGAGCTGATCAATCTTCTCCGCCATTATCGTCCTCGCTTGCTGGTCACGGAATAATCCCCAGATCGGTGTCGAGATAGCTCATCTGCGCGAACCCGTCCTGACAGGCGCCGGGGCCCTCCATCGTCGGAATGTACAAGGGCCAGCGCTCTGCCCCTTCGATGAATCCATGTCGTTTCAAGCTGTGCAGAAGCTGGCGATCCTGACTCGATACAATGGTCGAGACCAGAGATGCGGATTCGCTGCGCAGTCGATCGATGACGTCCACGATTACGGCTTCCATTGCAGCTGCCGCTCCGGATGCGGAGCGAAGCACGAGGCGCCAC
>JAIVIZ010000097.1 GCA_020200315.1 Sphingomonadales bacterium
ACACAAAGCTGATCGAGAGCCTGAGCGAAGCGATGGCGCCGCTGAAGGCTCCGGAACCGCCTGTGACGGTTCCTCGTGCGGCGCAGCGCGGCTCGCACTGGATCACGCCGAAGCTGGTCGCGGAAATCGCCTATACCGAGTTCACCAGCGACGGCGTGCTTCGCCACCCGAGTTTCATTGCCTTACGCGAGGACAAACGCGCCGATCAGGTGGTGCGCGAGGTGCCCGAGCATATCGCTAAGCCGAAAGAGTCGAGCACAAAGGGTGAGCTCTCTACCGCCGTGTCGCTCGGCGCGCGGATCACCAATCCCGATCGGGTGATCTTCCCGGGCGACGAACTGACCAAGGGTCAACTCGCCGACTACTATGCCGCCATAGCCGCTCCGATCATGATCGATGCCGCCAACCGTCCGCTCACCCTGATCCGCTGCCCGCAGGGACGGGCCAAGCACTGCTTCTTCCAGAAGCATGATTCAGGCTCGATGGGCCCGGACGTGCTGCATGTGCCGGTCAAGGAGAAGGACGGCGCCGTCGAGGACTATCTCTACGTGACGGACGTCAAGGGCCTGCTCGCCTGCGTCCAGATGGGGACGATCGAATTCCATGGCTGGGGAAGCCGGATAGATCCTTTGGAAAAACCTGATCGGCTGGTGTTCGATCTCGACCCGGATGTTGGCCTGGACTTCGCGGCGGTGCGCGCCGGGGCGGAGCGGCTGCGCGCGCTGCTTGCCGATCTCGGGCTTGAGACCTTCCCATTGTTGTCCGGCGGCAAGGGCATCCATGTCGTCGCGCCGCTCGACCAAACCGCCGACTGGCCGGCTGTCAAGAGTTTCGCCGAGCGCTTCAGCCGCGCGATTGCCGGGCAATTTCCAGAGAACTTCACCGCCAATATCCGCAAGAACCAGCGCACCGGGCGCATCTTCGTCGACTGGCTGCGCAATCAGCGCGGCGCCACTGCGGTGCTGCCCTATTCGGCGCGCGCTCGCGAAGGCGCGCCGGTGTCGGCGCCGATCGACTGGAGCGAGGTCGCGGAGACGAAGGGCGGCAATCGCTTCACGATTCGTGATATCGACGAGCTGCTTGAGCGGGCGAGCTCGACGCTGCTGGCAGGATGGGGCCAGGCGAAACAGTCGCTACCCGACCTCTGAACGAAAGAGCGCGGCGAACCGTGGGTCCGCCGCGCTCTTTCAATTCGATATATGCAAACGGGTTACGCCTTGCAGCTCTGCGAGCCTTTACCGGGGCGTTCGACCGTTACGGCTTCAGCAGTCGAGTCGCCGGTCAGGGAATAACCCGCGGCAGTCATGGCCTTGCCAGCTTCGGTTGCGGTCACGCGCGTCGGCTCGCCGGTCTTCGTGGCGCGGATGTCGGCCGTCTTCTTGTCGTTGAGCCAGTCGATATACACCACGCTGTTGTCCTTGCAGCGATAGGATTTGCTGGCTTCGATTGCCGGCGGCAGCTGGACGGCGGCGGCGTTGACGACGGCATTGTCCTGATTGTCGGGCGAGCCCGCGACAATGGTGTGGCTTTGCTTGTTGCAGCCGGCAAGCGCAGCGGCGGCAACCAGGGCGAGGGGGATGATCCGGTTCATGAAACGGCCTTTCCCGATTGCGGGAGGCGCCGTCAAGGCGCGTTTGCAATCGAAATCCGCGGGGCATAGGCTCGGAGAAGGGAAAACGGCGCGGTAAGCGAGGCCAATGACGGAAAAGGACGGGGTGCAGCGCATTCGCATCGGGCTGACCGGCCTGGCTTTCGTGTTTCTGCTGGTCCTCCTGGGAACGGTCATCAGTCGCTCCAGCCGTGACAGCACGGTGCTTCCGAACGCCGCCGCCAACGCCCAGAATGCGGCCGAGCCGAGCGATCCCCTGTCAGACCTCGGCGTCGCGCCCGGCTCCTCAGCGGACGGTAACAAGGACGCCATTAGCAGCACTGCGCGCTGACAAGGTGCGCAGCGTCCGCCTGGGCTCGGCGGGATTGTTCTGAGCCGCGATTCGAATCGACTTGTATTTACTTGGGCTGCATTTCCCCCTTGCCTGCGGCGAAGAGCTTTTGAACAGGGTTATCCACAGCATCATGGGCTGAGAACGCAAGTAGTACGATCGGAATTTACTTGCTGCTGAAATCCGCTGAAAAGCGCCGTAAATCCATGTTGTGGTATCAAATCCCCAACTATGACATGAAAACCCATTGTATCCCCACCGTAGCTGGGTTACCAACAGCGGCTGTAGCGCGGGGCGACCCACCATGAATTTCTGATCCACGCGAAAGCACTCCTTTCGCGGTCGGGAAAGCCGTGCGCGTTGGGAGTGGGACGTGGCGCTGGAGCATCTGTTCCAAGGCAGTGCGCTAAACGCGGTCGACGCCAAGGGGCGTGTGTCCGTGCCTGCCTTTTTGCGTTCCGTCATCGAGCGGCGCGGCGATGCCCGCTCCATCGTCCTTGCCAAGCACGACGCCTTCCCCGCGCTGAGCGCATACGATCCCGCCTATGCTGCGCTGCGGCATTCGAAGCTCGAGCGGCTCCTCGAAAAAGAGGAGACCAACCCCGACGCCGAAGTCGAATATCAACGCCGCAACATGATGGCGTTCGCGGCGACCGAAGAGACGCCCTACGACTCGTCGGGCCGCATCGTCCTACCGCCAATGATGCGACGCAAGGGCGGCATCGAGGATCTCGCCCTGTTTCTCGGCACGGGCGAGACTTTTCAGATCTGGAATCCCAAGCTGTTCCTCGCCGATGCGCGCATTCCCGAGGACATGAAAGACATCGCCCGGTTCCGGCTTGAGGAACGGGGTCTCGGCGCATGAGTCCCAATGTGCCCTTGACCGTCCCCACCGCGCCTCATGTGCCGGCGCTGGTCGATGACGTCGTTGCCGCCCTTCGCCTAGTCCCCGGCGAAACGGTGGTCGACGGCACGTTCGGAGCGGGGGGTTACACGCGCGCCCTGCTCGGAGCGGGAGCGGGGCGAGTGATCGGCTTCGACCGCGATCCGGATGCGATCGCGAACGGGCCGGCGCTCGTCCCGGACGCCGTAGCCGACGGGCGGCTGACGCTGATCGAAGAGCGATTCAGCCAAATGGATCGAGTGCTCGTCGAGCGCGGGCTAAGCCCGGTCGACGCGATCGTGCTCGATGTCGGCGTTAGTTCGATGCAGCTCGATCAGGCCGAGCGCGGCTTCTCCTTCGGCCAGGATGGCCCGCTCGACATGCGGATGAGTCAGTCGGGCCTCAGTGCCGCCGAATTCCTCAACCAAGCCGACGAGGCGGAGATCGCCCGGGTGATCAAGGAATATGGCGAAGAGCCGCGCGCGCATTCGGTCGCTCGCGCCATCGTCGCCGCGCGCCCGCTGACCCGCACCGCCGAGCTCGCGTCGGTGGTGCGCAAGGCGCTGCGCCATCATCCCGGGATGAAGACCGATCCGGCAACCCGGACCTTTCAGGCCATCCGCATTCACCTCAATGCCGAGCTGGACGAGCTGGAAGCGGGCCTCGTCGCCGCGGAGCGTGCCTTGAGTCCGGGCGGCCGACTGGCGGTCGTCACCTTCCACAGTCTCGAAGATCGCATCGTCAAGCGCTTCATGAAGGAGCGCAGCGGCTCCAATCCGGCAGGCTCACGCCATCGTCCAGTCGCCGCCGCGGGTCCGGCGCCGAGCTTTGCCGATATTGCCAAGCCGGTTTCCGCCTCGAACGCCGAGCTTGTCCGAAACCCGCGCGCGCGCTCGGCGCGGTTGCGAACTGCCGTCCGCACCGATGCGCCCGCGTGGGACCAGCCGTTCCGCCCTTCACCCACGCATTCAACCTCAGGAGGCCGCCCGTGAGCGTCCGTTCCTTCCGCCCGGTCATTGCCGTCGTCACCGTCGCCGCCGCGGCGCTGAGTTGCTATCTGGTCTCGCTGCGGGTCGCGACAGAGCGCGCGAGCCTGGAAGACGTCGAAACGAAGATTGTGCTTGCTCAGCGCGACATCCGCACGCTTCAAACGGAGATCGGCACGCGTGGCCGGCTCGAGCAGCTGGAGCGGTGGAACGTCAAGGTGCTTGCCCTGTCGGCACCCAAGGCGGACCAATTTCTCGACGGCGGCTATCAGCTCGCCCGGCTAGCCCGGCCGAGCGACGAGGTGCATTTGGACGCGCCGGTCGTCCTAGCATCCGCGCCGAAGCCGCGGCCGCTTCCGTCGCTCACGGATGACGATGCTGACGTTTCGTCGGTCGCCACGGACACCCCACATCGCGCGGATCGTCGCAATGATGGTCCGGCGAGTATGATGCATGTGGCGAGCTACGGTCTTGCGGCCGGCGCCAACGCGGCAGCGCCACGCGGGTCTATCGTTGCGCCACCGACCAGCTCTTCGAAAACCGTGAGGAACCGGGCGTCGCATGACTTGCCTGTGGCAACGGCGGACGCCAAAGGCTCAACCCATCACGGCCCGGCCCTCACCGGATCTTCTAGGGAAAAAGCCACGCACTGATGAACGCCCCGACGCCCGCTCTCGTCGGACGACCCGAGCGACTCCGTCTGGTCGGGCAGCGCCGGCAAATTCTCGCCGTCGTCCATCAGCGGCTGATGTTCGGCATGATGGTTTATGCCGGCATTATCGCCGTCATCGTCCTGCGCCTGCTGTGGCTCGCGGCCTTCGGTGACCATGTCGGCCGCAAGGGCGTGCTCACGACGCTGGTCCCGCCGCGCGGCGACATCGTCGACCGGGACGGGCAGCCGCTCGCCAGCTCGATCGACGTGTGGAGCATCGCCCTTCAGCCGCTCAAGGTGATCGGCGACAAGCTCCAACTCGCACGGGCCCTCGCTCGGCTGATGCCGGAGAAGGATGAAGCGACCTATTTCGCCATGCTTCGGTCGAACAAGCCGTTCTTCTACCTTCAGCGCCGGGCCTCGCCGCAGCTGGTCGAAGCGGTGAATGCGCTGGGCGAGCCCGGCGTTGCGCTCGAGCGGACCCCGGATCGGCTCTACCCGCAGACCAGCCTCGCCGCGCACGTCATCGGCTATACCGACATCGACGGGCACGGCGTTGCCGGCGTTGAACGGGCGTTCGACAAACAACTCTCAGATCCCACGACACGCGGGCAAGCGATTACGCTGTCCATTTCCAGCAAGGTGCAGCAGGCGCTGGAACATGAACTCAACGCGGCGATGACCGAATTCTCGGCGATTGGTGCGGCTGGCGTGGTGATGGATGTCCATACCGGCGAGATCATTGCCATGACCTCGTTGCCCAGCCTCAATCCCAATATCGCCGGGCAGGGTTCGCCCGAAGCGCGGTTCAACCGCGCGACGCTGGGTGTTTACGAGCTTGGCTCGACCTTCAAGCCGTTCACCGTCGGCATGGCCATGGACTCAGGTGTCGTGAAGTCGGTCGGGCAAATCTACAACTGTCCGAAGGAATTCCATTACGGCAAAGTCACCGTCCACGACACGCACCCGTTCGGGCGGGCTTGCTCGGTGGCCGAGATCATGAAGGAGAGCTCAAACATCGGCACGGCGCAGATCGCGCTTCAGGTCGGCGCAGCGCGCCAACGGCAATTCCTGACGAAAATGGGTTTCCTGGCGCCGGTGCAGGTCGAACTGAAGGAGCGCGGACGAACGCTTACCCCCGGCAACAATTGGGGCGACATCGCCACCATGACGGTCGGCTTCGGTCACGGCATCGCCGTCACGCCGCTCCACCTTGCGACAGGCTATGCCACTCTGTTCAACGGCGGCGTTTATCACCCTGCGACCATCCTGAAGGTCGATCGCTCCCATTCGGTCGGACCGGCGCACCGCGTATTCAGCGAAGACACCAGCTACAAGTCCCGTGCCCTGCTGCGCCTGGTCGTTGCGCAGGGCACGGGGAAAAAGGCCGATGCGCCGGGTTACAGGGTAGGCGGCAAGACGGGCACGGCGGAAAAGCTGCAGGGGGGGCACTACACTTCGGCGGCGGTTGTGACGACGTTCGCCGGCGTGTTCCCGATGGACGAGCCGCGCTATGTGGTGGTCGCGATGCTCGACGATCCCAAGCCTACCAAGGACACGTACGGCTTCCATACCGCCGGCTGGAACGTAGCCCCGGTGGTCAGCCGCACGATCAGCCGCATCGCGCCGATGCTTGGCATTCGCCCCGACATGAACCGCGATGCGAATATGAGCGAGGTCCTGCCCTTCGTTCACGAAACCAAGGAGCATTGAGCCCGTGCGCCTGGGCGATCTCGCCGGGATCGACAGCGGCGTAGGCTTAGCCGGAGCCGCCAGCGAGAACGATGTTGAAGTGAGCGGCGTCGCGATCGACAGCCGCAAGGTCGTGCCGGGCAGCCTGTTCGGAGCCTTCCTGGGCAGCGTTCACAATGGCGAGGATTTCATTCCCGCCGCGATCGAGCGCGGCGCCGTTGCGGTCGTCGCTCGCCCCGAAGCGCAAGTCGAAGGCGCGGTACATGTCGCCGACCCGGAGCCGCGCCGGCGCTTCGCCGGCCTCGCCGCCAGGCTGCTCGCGCCCTATCCGGAAACGATCGTCGCGGTCACTGGAACCAACGGCAAGACATCGACGGTCGAGATGGTTCGCCAGTTGTGGCGCATGGCCGGTCACCGCTCAGCGTCCATCGGCACGCTGGGAGTCACGACCGCGGACGATCAGGTCAAAACCGGTCTCACCACGCCTGACATCGTCACCTTCCTCTCGAACCTCGCCGGCCTTCGGAAGCTTGGCATCAGCCATGTCGCGTATGAGGCTTCCTCGCACGGGTTGGACCAATATCGTTCAGAAGGGCAGCCGGTCGCGGCGGCGGCCTTCACCAATTTCAGCCGCGACCACCTCGACTATCATACCGACATGGACTCCTACTTCGCGGCCAAGATGCGGCTGTTCGATGAAGTCGTCGATGCAAGCGGCACCGCCGTCGTCTGGACTGGGGACGCACGTTCGGCGGAGGTCATCGAGCATGTCCGCAGCCGGGGGCTGACCCTCATTACGGTCGGTCCTGATGCCGAGACGATCGCGCTGATCGATCGCAATCCGACCCCGCTGGGACAGACACTCCTGCTGCGGGTTCAGGGCAAGGAGCATAAGCTGTCGCTCCCGCTGATCGGTGCGTATCAGGCCGCCAATGTACTCGTGGCCGCCGGCCTGGTCCTCGCCACCGGGGCCGAGTGGCCAGCGACGTTTGCCGGCATGGCCCGGCTCGCGCCGGTTCGAGGCCGGCTTGAACGGGCGGTGATCAGCCCGGCCGGGGTTCCGGTCTATGTCGATTATGCGCACACGCCCGACGCTATCGAGGCCGCGATCGCCGCCCTCCGTCCTCATGTGACCGGCCGGCTGTTCACCGTCTTCGGAGCTGGCGGCGACCGGGACATCGGCAAGCGGCCCGACATGGGCCGCGTAGCCGCCGAGCTCAGCGACATCGCCATCGTCACCGACGACAATCCTCGCCGCGAGGATCCCGCCAAAATCCGCGCCGAAGTCATGGCGAGCGGACTCGGACTGCGCGAGATTAGCGGCCGCCGCGAGGCGATCGCCGCGGCCATCGCCGAAGCGCGCGCCGGCGACATCATCCTGCTTGCCGGCAAGGGCCACGAACAGGGTCAGATCCTGGCGGACCGCACGATTCCGTTCGACGACGTGACCGTCGCGCGCGAGTGCGCCGCGTGACGCCGCTGTGGACTTCGGCCGAGATCGAGCAGGCGACCGGCGGCGTCGCTTCGGCGGCTTTCGAGGTCCGCGGCATCACCTTCGACAGCCGCGAGGTCGGCCCAGGCGACTTGTTCGTCGCCATGCCCGGGACCGTCACCGACGGTCACGTTTTCGTCGACGGCGCATTTGTGTCGGGCGCAGCGGGCGCACTGGTCTCGCAGCCGGTTAGCGGTCCCCACGTGCTGATTCCCGATGTCGCGCAGGCGCTGACGGCCTTGGCCACCGCCGCCCGCGAGCGCACCAGCGCCAGGCTCGTCGGCGTGACCGGCTCGGTCGGTAAGACCAGCACGAAGGAAGCGCTCGCCGCCGCGCTTGAGCGGAGTTGCCGTGGACAGGTCCACCGTTCGGTGAAAAGCTACAACAACCACACGGGGGTTCCATTGAGCCTTGCCCGCATGCCGCGCGACAGCCGCTATGCGGTGCTGGAGATGGGCATGAACAATCGCGGTGAGATCGCCGCGCTCACGCGTCTCGTGCGGCCGCACATTGCGATCATTACCGCGCTTGCCCCGGCGCACATCGAGAACCTCGGATCGATGGAAGCCATCGCGGCCGCAAAGGCCGAGGTCTTCGAAGGGCTGCAGCCCGGCGGGATCGCCATCGTTCCCGAAGAGACCGAGCAACGCGACCAGCTCGTCAAGGCCGCGCGTCGTCATGCCGCCGAAGTCATCACCTTCGGCGGCAGCGACGCGGATGTCGCGGCGCTCCATGCGGTGCGCGCCGACAATGGAGGAAGCCTGATCACCGCCCGGCTGCTGGAGAGCGAGCTGACCTACACCGTCTCGCAGCGCGGCGAGCATTGGGTGTCGAACTCGCTCGCCGTGCTGGCCGCGGTCGAAGCGCTCGGCGCCGATCTTGCCGCCGCCGGTCTCGCGCTGGCCGACATGGGCGGGTTGAAGGGGCGCGGCGAGCGCCGCCGCATCAAGGTCGAGGGCGGCAGCGCATTGCTGATCGACGAAAGCTACAATGCCAATGCTGCGTCGATGGCGGCGACGCTCAAGAGCCTCGGTGAGGAGCGCGGCGCCTCCCGCCGCATCGCCGTGCTCGGTCCGATGCGCGAGGTCGGCGCGCAAAGCGACACGCTTCACGCCGGTCTCGCCCCGGCGATTATGGGCGCTCACGTCGATCGGCTGATCCTCATCGGCGAGGAGTTTCGTCCGCTCGAGCAGGCGCTCGGCGGCGCCGTCCCGCTGGAACGCGCGATGGACGCGGACGACGCCACGGACAGGCTGAAGAAACTGCTGGCGCCTGGGGACGCGGTGCTCGTCAAGGCATCCAACTCGGTCGGGCTTGCCCGGCTGGTCGAGGCAGTGGCAGGGGGTGCGGCATGCTCTACCTGATTGCCGAATATTTCCATTTCCCGGGGATCCTCAACCTCGTCCGCTACATCAGCTTTCGCGCCGGCGCGGCGAGCGCGACGTCGCTCGCGATCGGGCTGCTGTTCGGCCCCGCGTTCATCCGCTGGCTGCGGACCAAGCAGGGCAAGGGCCAGCCGATCCGCAGCGACGGGCCGCAAAGCCACCTCTCGAAACGCGGCACGCCGACGATGGGCGGGCTGCTGATCCTCATCTCGATGCTGGTCTCGGTCGTCTTATGGATGGACCTCGGCAACCCCTACGTCTGGGCATGCCTGCTGGTCACCGCCGGCTTCGGGCTGATCGGCTTCCTCGACGACTACGACAAGGTCCGCAAAGCGCACCACAAGGGCCTGTCGGCCAAGAGCCGCCTTCTCTACGAATTCGTTCTCGCCGGCGTGGCGACCTGGCTGATGGTGCGGCACCACGGCACGCACCTCTACGTCCCGTTCCGCACCGGCCCGGTGATCGACATCGGCTGGGCCTACATCCCGTTCGGCGCCTTCGTCATCGTCGCCTTCGGCAATGCGGTGAACCTCACCGACGGGCTCGACGGGCTGGCGACGATGCCGGTGATCATTGCCAGCCTCGCCTTTCTGATCATCAGCTACCTCGTCGGGAACGCCAAGTTCGCCGCTTACCTCGGCATCCCGCATGTCCTCGGCGCGGGCGACCTGTCGGTGCTGACGCTGGCGATCGTCGGTTCCGGGCTCGCCTTCCTCTGGTTCAATGCGCCGCCCGCCGCGGTGTTCATGGGTGACACCGGCAGCCTGGCGCTGGGCGGCGCGCTCGGCGCCATCGCCGTCGCCACGCATCACGAGTTCGTGCTGGCGATCGTCGGCGGCCTGTTCGTGCTCGAGGCGATGAGCGTCGTCATCCAGGTGTTCTTCTACAAGCGGACCGGCAAGCGCGTGTTCCGTATGGCGCCGATCCACCATCATTTCGAACATCTCGGCTGGAGCGAGCCGACGGTCGTGATCCGCTTCTGGATCATCAGCTTCGTCCTCGCGTTGGCGGGCTTAAGCACGTTGAAGCTGCGGTGATCACGGCGCGCGCCTTCGCCGGCAAGCATTACGCCGTATACGGGCTGGCACGAAGCGGGCTGGCGACGGTCGAGGCGCTGGTGGCAAGCGGGGCGCGGGTGACGGCGTGGGATGCGAAGGAGGAGGCGCGGGCCAAGCTCCTCCCCGGGACGGGGAGGGGGACCGCGACGCAAAGCGGCGTGGTGGAGGGGGCGAGCCACACAAGCTTCTCTCCTGCCGAGCGCCCCCTCCACCAGCCTCCGGCTGGTCCCCCTCCCCGTTTCGGGGAGGATTTGATCATCGCCGACCTCGACACGGCTGACCTGTCGCAATTCGACTCTCTCGTCGTCACCCCGGGCCTGCCGCTTAACCGCCACTCGATCGCGCAGCGCGCCCGCCATGCCGGCGTCGAGATCATCGGCGACATCGAACTGTTCGCCCGCGCGCGCCCCGAGCTTCCGCCGCACAAGGTCGTCGGCATCACCGGCACCAACGGCAAGTCGACCACCACCGCGCTGGTGCATCACATCCTGCAGACCGCCGGCGTGCCGAGCCTGATGGGCGGCAACATCGGCCTGCCGATCCTGTCCCAGGATCCGCTGCCAGAAGGTGGGGTCTATGTGCTCGAACTGTCGAGCTATCAGATCGATCTGACGCAAAGCCTCGACTGCGACGTCGCCGTGCTCCTCAACATCACGCCCGATCATCTCGATCGGTATGAGGGTTTCGAGGCTTATGTTGCGTCAAAGGAACGGCTGTTCGAAATGCAGTCCAGAGACGGGGCCGCGATCGTGTTCATGGAGAACGAAGTAACTCGCCGAGACGAGATGACGGTGCACCTGCCGCAACGGATCGAAGCGCAACTAGGTTCGGCAGCCATCGTGGCAGGGGATGCTGCTATCACTCCTAACCAGCTATCTTGGCCAGCACTTCAAGGCCCGCATAACCTGCAAAATTCCCGGGCTGCGATTATCTCTGGTCTGGTTCTTGGTTTAGCACCCGAGACCATTGAAGCTGGCCTTCGCACTTACCCCGGCCTGCCCCACCGCATGGAGCGCATCCGCGACAAGGACGGCGTGCTGTTCGTCAACGACAGCAAGGCGACCAACCCGACCGCGACCGCGCCGGGACTCGCCGCCTTTGACGCAATCCGCTGGATTTGCGGCGGCCAGCCCAAGTCCGATAACCTTGACGAGTGCGCGCCGCACTTCGGGCATGTGCGCTCGGCGTACACCATCGGCGAAGCTTCGCCGATGTTCGCGCGCCTGCTTCGCGACGCGAAGGTCCAGGTGGCCGAGTGCGGCACGCTCGATCGTGCCGTGCATCAAGCAGCCAATGACGCGCAGCCAGGCGACACCGTCTTGCTCTCGCCGGCCTGCGCATCATTCGATCAGTTCAAGGATTTCGAAGCGCGCGGGGATGCGTTTCGGGAGTTAGTGGGGGCGTTATGAACGGCATCATCGCGGGCACGATCAAGGCCCGGCAACTGGTCGATTCCAACCGCTACGGCCGCTCCGACCGATCCGCGGCGGCGCGCTGGTTCTGGGAGATCGACCGAGTCCTGCTGCTGCTGCTCGCCGTGCTGATCGGCATCGGCCTGGTCGCCGTCGCGGCCGCGTCCCCGGCCGTCGCCGAGCGCTACTCCGGCGGCACGGTTCACCTTGGTGCGCTTCATTATTTCTACCGCCAGATCCTGTGGATCGGCATTTCCCTGCCGGTGATGATCGTCATCTCGATGATGCCGCGCGAGCGCGCCCGCCGCCTGTCGCTGATCGGCGCGTTCGTCTGCGTCGTCGCGCTCATTCTGGTGCCGATCATCGGTCCCGAAGTGAACGGCGCACGGCGCTGGATCGGGGTGGGCTTCGCGCAAGTCCAGCCGTCGGAGTTTCTGAAGCCCTTCTTCGTCGTCGCGCTCGCCTGGCTCTTGTCGCTGCGGGAGAGCGACAAGAATTTGCCGGTGTTCCCGCTGACCGCGCTCCTCACCGGGTCGATCGCCGTCCTGCTGATGAAGCAGCCCGACTTCGGATCGACGATCATTTTCGGCGCGGTATGGGTCGCCATGCTCGCATTGGGCGGGGTCAAACTGCGCACCCTCGGTCTTCTCGGCGCCGGTGCGGTCGTCGCGGTCGTCCTCGCCTATTTCTTCTATCCCGTCGCCACCGTCCGGATCGACGCGTTCCTGTTCGGGCAGGGCGACACGTTCCAGGTCGACAATGCTATGCGCACGCTCACCGCCGGCGGGCTGTTCGGCATGGGACCCGGCGGCGGCACTCACAAGTTCGGCCTGCCCGAGCCGCACACCGACTATATCTTCTCGGTCATCGGCGAGGAGTTCGGCCTGATCGCCTGTCTCGCCATCGCCCTGCTCTATCTGGCGATCGTCGCGCGCGTGCTGGTCAAGCTGCTCGACGAGGAGAATACGTTTTGCATCCTCGCAGGGTCCGGTCTCGTCATCGAATTCGGCCTGCAGGCGCTGATCAATATGGCCGTCAACGTGAAGCTCGCGCCTTCGAAGGGCATGACGCTGCCGTTCATCAGCTATGGCGGAAGCTCGATGCTGGCGCTGTCGATCGGCATGGGATTGCTGCTCGCCTTCACCCGCCGGAATCCGTATCTGGCGCGCTCACCCTATGTCGTGAAATGGAGCGGCGATTGCCTTCCCGGCTGATGGTGTTCCTCGCCGCCGGCGGCACCGGCGGCCACATGGTTCCGGCCCATGCGCTGGCGGGCGAGCTGCGCGCGCGGGGTCATCGCGTCCAGCTGATCACCGATGAGCGCGGGGCGAAGATTCCGGGGCTGTTCGAAGGAATCGAGCGGCACATCCTTCCGGCGGGCCGCCTCGGCGGTGGGCTGTTGTCCTATTTGAAGGCGGGCCGGGCCGTGCTCGCAGGGCGCCGTCAGGCGCGGCTCCTGTACCGAAAGTTTCGCGCCGACGTGGTGGTCGGCTTCGGCGGCTACCCTGCTTTCCCGGCGTTGCTGGCGGCGAGCTCCGCCAAGGTCCCGACGATCCTCCACGAACAAAATGCGCTGCTCGGCCGGGTGAACCGCCTGCTCGCGGGCGATGCGGCCGCGATCGCCACCGCCTATGCCGCGGTCGAGCGGCTCAAGCCCGCCTATCTCGACAAGGTTGCGCTGGTCGGCAATCCGGTGCGGGAGAGCGTCGCCCGCCTTGGCGAGATGCCCTATCCACCGTTCGACGAAACCTCGCCGCTGAAAATCCTCGTGACCGGCGGCAGCCAGGGCGCATCGATCCTCAGCGACATCGTGCCCTCGGGCCTCGGCACCCTCAGTCCATCGCTGCGCCTTCGGCTGCAGGTCGTCCAGCAGTGTCGCCCCGACGAGATCAATCGGGTGCGCGCCATCTACACCTCGCTGCGCATTCCGGCCGAGCTGTCGACCTACATCGAGGACATGCCGGCGAAACTGGAGGACGCACATCTCGTCATTGCCCGCGCCGGCGCATCGACCATCGCCGAACTGACCGCTGCGGGTCGTCCGGCGATCCTGGTGCCGTTGCCAAGCGCGGCGGATGACCATCAGACCGTCAACGCACGCGAGATCGCGGCGGCGGGTGGCGCCCGAATGATCAGGCAGGCGGAGTTCACGCACGAAGCGCTGGCGCGGCAGATCGAAGCGCTGGCAGAGGATCCGCAGGGTCTCGCCAATGCCGCCGCGCGCGCGCTGTCGGTCGGTCACCCTCACGCCACGCGCGATCTCGCGGACCTCGTCGAGCGCATCGCCGGCGGCGGGTCTCCGCTGCTCGTCGGGCCTGCGCTGGAGGCGCGGATCACGTCCGCCGCGCCGGCCAACGGCATTCCTGCATGAAGGCAATGGGCACCGAGATCGGTACGATCCACTTCGTTGGGATCGGCGGCATCGGCATGTCGGGGATCGCCGAGGTGATGCACCAGCTCGGCTATCGGGTGCAGGGTTCCGATCAAGCCGAAGGCGCCATCGTCGAGGGGCTGCGCAAGGTCGGCATTCCGGTCGCCATCGGGCACAATCCCGCGAACCTCCGCGATGCCAGCGTCGTCGTCTGCTCCACGGCCATCGCGCGTGGCAATCCTGAGGTCGAGGCCGCGATCGAACGGCGCCTGCCGCTCGTCCGCCGCGCCGAGATGCTGGCCGAGCTGATGCGGATGCAGTCGACCATCGCGGTCGCCGGCACCCACGGCAAGACCACGACGACCTCGATGATCGCGGCCATGCTCGACGCCGGCGGCATCGACCCGACGGTGATCAACGGCGGCATCATCAACAGCTACGGAAGCAACGCCCGGCTCGGCAAATCCGACTGGATGGTGGTCGAGGCCGACGAGAGCGACGGCAGCTTCCTCCGCCTCGACGGCACCATCGCCGTCGTCACCAACATCGATCCGGAACACCTCGACCATTACGGCAGCTTCGACGCGGTCAAGGACTGCTTCGTCGAATTCATTGAGAATGTGCCATTCTACGGCCTCGCGATCCTGTGCGTCGACCATCCCGAAGTGCAGAACATCCTCAGCCGCATTCGCGACCGTCGGGTGGTAACCTACGGTTTCTCGGCACTGGCCGATCTGCGCGCGGAGAATGTGTCGACCGGCGCGGACGGGACCCGCTTCGATGCCATCGCCCTGCAACGCGACGGCAGCCGGCGAACGATCGGGCCCATCCACGTGCCGATGCCCGGCAAGCATAATGTCCAGAACGCGCTCGCGGCGGTCGCGGTCGGGATCGAGCTTGGCATGGCCGATGCGACCATTGCTGGCGGCCTGTCGCGATTCCAGGGGGTGAAGCGGCGCTTTACCCGTGTCGGCGAGATCGACGGCACGACCATCATCGACGATTATGCTCATCATCCCGTCGAGATCCGCGCGGTGCTCTCAGCCGCGCGTGAGGCCACGTCCTCGATTGCGGGCACCGCGGGCGGCGCCCTTGGCGGCCGGGTCATCGCCGTGGTC
>JAIVIZ010000163.1 GCA_020200315.1 Sphingomonadales bacterium
GCCCGAGTTCGACCAGCCGCTCGATCACGTCGATCGTCCGGCTGTTGCGCAGGTCGGGGACATTCTCCTTGAACGTCAGCCCGAGCGCCAGCACCGACCCCGCCTCGCCTCCCCGCCGCTCATGTAGCCGGTCGGCGATCCACCGCCCCATCCCATCGTTGGTCCCGCGCCCCGCCAGGATGATGTTCGGCTCATGCCCCAGCCGCTGCGCCAGATGGCTGAGATAATAGGGGTCGACGCCGATGCAGTGGCCGCCGACCAGCCCCGGCTCGAACGCCATGAAATTCCACTTGGTCCGCGCCGCCGCCAGCACGTCCCACACCGACACGTCGATCTTCGCCATGATCTGCGCGACTTCGTTCATGAAGGCGATGTTGATGTCGCGCTGGGCGTTTTCGATTACCTTGGCACCCTCGGCGGCCTTGATCGACGCGGCGCGGAACACCCCGCCGCTGGTCACCGCGCCATAAACGGCGGCGAGCTGCTCGACGACCTCCGCATCCTCGCCGGCGATGACCTTGGTGATCCGCTCGACCGTATGCTCGCGGTCGCCCGGATTGATCCGCTCGGGACTATAGCCAAGCCGGAAGTAGCGTCCGCGCGTCAGCCCCCCGACGCGCTCGATCTCCGCCCCGCAAATCTCCTCGGTGACGCCGGGATAGACCGTGCTTTCGAACACCACCGTCGGGCGCTTCGCCGGATCGATCAGCCGCGCCACCGTCCGCGACGCGGCCAGCACCGCGCCAAGGTCGGGCCGCTTGTCCGCATCGACCGGCGTCGGCACCGTGACGATGTAGAGGTCGGCGCCCTTCGCGTCGCCGGCATCGCTCGTCAGCCGCAGTGCCGATTGCGCCAGTCGCTCCGCCTCGACCTCGCGCGTTCGGTCGAAGCCTTGGCGGAGCTCCGCAATCCTCCCCTCGTCGATATCGAGCCCGAGCACCGGAAAATGCTTCGCCAGCGCGACCGCCAGCGGCAGGCCGACATAGCCCAGCCCGACGACGACGATGGAAGGCCCCCCGGCGGTCACGCTAGCCCGCGCCGCGGCCGACGCCGCGATAGCTGAGCCCCGCCCGCTCGACCGTCACTCGATCGTAGATGTTCCTGAGGTCGACCAGCGCCGTGCCGTTCATCACCATCGCCAGCCGCCCGAGATCGAGCGCGCGGAACTCGTCCCACTCGGTGACGATGACCAGCGCATCTGCCCCCGTCGCCGCTTCATAGGCATTGCCGGCGAACTCGACGCCAGGCAGCAGCGGCTCGGCCTGCTCGCGCCCCACGGGGTCGAACGCCGCAACCACAGCGCCGCCGGCCATCAGCGCCTGCGCCAACGGAATCGACGGGCTGTCGCGCATGTCGTCGGTGTTGGGCTTGAAGGTCAGCCCGAGCAGCCCGATCCGCTTGCCCGTCAGACTGCCGCCGACCGCATCGCGCACCCGATCGGCCATCGCGGCCTTGCGCGCGTCGTTGACCTCGACGACGGTGCTGACAATCCGCTGCGGCACCCCGGCCTTCTCGGCGGTCTTAAGCAGCGCCAGCGTGTCCTTGGGGAAGCAACTGCCGCCATAGCCCGGCCCGGCGTGGAGAAATTTCGGTCCGATGCGGTTGTCGAGCCCGATGCCGCGCGCGACGTCCTGCACGTCCGCCCCGACCGCCTCGCACAGATCGGCGATCTCGTTGATAAAGCTGATCTTCATCGCCAGGAAGGCGTTCGCGGCATATTTGGTCAGCTCCGCCGTCCGCCGCTCGACGAACAGCAGCGGCGCCTTGTTGAGGAACAGCGGGCGATAGATTTCCGCCAGCACCTGGCGCGCGCGCTCGTCCTCGGCGCCGACGACAATCCGGTCCGGATGCTTGAAATCGGCGATCGCGGCGCCCTCGCGCAGGAACTCGGGGTTGGACGCGACGCTGGTCCCTTCGGGCGCCCCCTCCTCGGCCAAAATGCGCGCGATCTCGTCGCCGGTCCCGACCGGCACCGTCGACTTGGTGACGATCACCGCCGGGCCTTTGAGCGCTTTGGCGAGCTCCTTCACCGCCGCGAAGACGAAGCTGAGGTCGGCATGCCCGTCGCCGCGTCGCGCCGGGGTGCCGACCGCGATGAACACCGCTTCGGCGTCGGCCACGCCCTCGGCGAGATCGATGGTGAACTTCAGCCGCCCCCTGGTCTCGTTGGACTTGACCAGCCCTTCCAGCCCCGGCTCCCAGATCGGCATCGTGCCGCCGTGGATCAGCTCGATCTTGCGCGCGTCCTTGTCGACGCAGGTCACGTCATGCCCGAAGTCCGCCAGACACGCGCCCGAGACGAGCCCGACATAGCCCGTGCCGATCATGGTGATGCGCATGAAGCCCCGAAATCCTTCAACCCGTTATGCACAGGGGGCATAGCGGGCTGCACCGGAAGGGCAAGAAGCAAGGCACCCACCGCACTCTAGCCCACGGCGACCACGTCCACTGGATAGAGCGAGGCGTGGCGGTCCGCGGTGACGAACGTCAGCCCTTCGACCTGCGCCTGCGCGATCAGCAGGTGATCGAACGGATCGCGGTGGTGATGCGGCAGGGCAGCCAGCGCTTCGAGGTGGGGGACCCGCACATCGAGCAGATCGAAGCCCTCGTGCACGCGTTGCCGCTCGGTCATCCCGACGTTCGCATTGAGCTTTCCGATGCGGGACTTGATGGCGATTTCCCACAGGCTGACGATGCTGATGCTGACGTCGTTGGTCGGATCGGCGATCAGGGCGCGCGACCGGCCGAGCCGCCTGTCATCTTCGAACCACCACAGCAGGACGTGCGTGTCGAGCAGCAGCCTCACTTGCCTTCCATGGCGTCGAGAATGTCCTCGGGCCACTCGTCGAAATCATCTGCGATCCAGATCTGCCCCTTGAGCGCACCGGGAACGCGCGGCTTGCGGGCTTCGCGGGCGGGCGGATGGATTTCCGCCACCACCTCGTCCCGCGACATGACGATGAAGGTCTCGCCCTGACGCGCCTTGCGCAGCAGTCCGCTCAAATTGGCGCGAAGCTCGCGCACGCCGATGCGGGTTGGGGCGTTCACGGGATTTGTGTACACGAGGAGTGTGCACAATGCAAGACCGCCCGCTCAGCTGAATGCCGTAGCCAGCGCGAAGAACAGCGCCCCCATCGGCGCCGCGGCCGGCAGGGTCACGACCCAAGCGATGACAATGTTCTCGGCCACGCCCCGCCGTACCGCCGACGCTCGGCGGCCGCACCACCCCGAGGATGCAGCCGGCGATCTCGCCCGCCCCCTCGCGCAGCGTCTCGGAATAGCCGACCAGCGTCGCCAGCGGCGTGCGCAGTTCGTGGCTCGCATTGGCGACGAAATCGACCCGCATCTTTTCCGCGGCATGCGCCTCGCTGCGGTCGATGAACCGCGCCAGCAGCGTCGCCCCGTCGATCGGCGCCACCCGCATCAGCCAGCGCCGCCGCGATTCGCCCAGCGCCACCAACTCGGTCTCGTCCGCCGGCCGCCCCGGTTGCGCGGTCAGCCGTTCGACCGCGGCCGGATGCGGGATCACGGTCCGCACCTCGCCGCCCTCGGCCGCCTCCCCCAGCAGCCGCCGCGCCGCCGCATTGGCCATCACGATTGCACCCCCCCGGATCAGCAGCGCCGGCTCCGGCAACGCCTCGATCAACCCGCAGCTGGCGGCATGCGCTGGATCGGCGGACATGGCTCCGCCTTGTCGCGGATCGGCGGGAGATTCAATGCGGGGGGAGTCGAGCGGTGCTACAAATCGAGCGGCGGCGGCGCGTCGTGGCCCAGCCGCTTCATCTCCGCCCGGAACTCCATCAGCAACTGCTCGCCCTCATCCTTGGGCAGCCATTCGGCCATGTACGGAAACATGACCATATTCGACCGGACCCGCCGCACCGGCCACGGAACCGTCTCCGCCGCGCGGGCTTCCGCGATCAGCCGGTGCATTCGCGCGCGGATCGTGTCGCGCGTATGGCCTCCCGGCGGCGGCGGCTCGATCCAGCCATATTTCTCGGAATAGATCGGTTGTCCAATGGCCGGCGGCGCGTCGAACATCTCGCCCTGCGGCGCCGGATGGCCGAACATGTCGTGCTGGCGCGGGTCGTCCATTATTCCTCCCCGGCACGGGGAGGGGGACCATCCGCAGGATGGTGGAGGGGCCTCCCCGCGTCCACGCCGTCAATCTACCGCGACGTCGTTCCCGGTTCAAACCGAACTGCCCGCGCGACTGATACTTCTCCGCCCGCGAGCGCGCCGTCTCACTGTTGAGGATGGCGCAGAGATATTGCGCCTCGGCCTCGCTGGCTGGCTTTGACCAATAGAGCTTGTGGTCGATCACTGCTCGGTCATCGCGGATGATGCACGCGGCTGGCAAAGTGCCGGCCTTGGCGTACACGATACGCAAAGGTGCAATCGGGAATTGCGAAAGCAGCTTACCATTGTAGTTCTGTTGTTCCGACCAACTTAGCGTCGTTCCAGCCGACTTATGCGCGTCCCACGTTGTTTCTGCCGCACTGAGCCAACTCGCGAGCTTGTCGAATCGCCGTTCAGGCTTAGCGGCCATTGCTGAATCCAGCATGGTTGATTGATCAACTGGAACTACGCCTTCGAAGCGCTGAAATAGCCGAAACGGAAGGATGCTTTCGCCCAGCAAGATAGGACGCAAGAACTCAGCCTCTACGCTATGTTCGATGCTAGGCAGACCTTTCCAAGGTTCTTTTTCCACCGCTGTCCGGCGGCTGACGACCAACGGAGCGGCGGGATCGGGTCCTAACCTGCCAAGCTGTTTTCGTTCGATGAGTGTCAGCAACCTCGGGTAGAGCGTCGCGCCATTCCTAAAGGCCTGGCGATAATCTGATCCGCCTTCGAACTCCCCAGCTTGCGGCGCCGGGACATCTTCGCTGACCGTCAGCCGAGCATCCGCCATGTCCTCATGCGCATCACGCAGTGGCAGCCACCCTGAATAAGCCCGCACCTTGTCCGGCGTCGCCTTGCCGATCGCGCGTTTCCGCCCGAACACCACGCATGACGGAACCGGAAACAGCGGGGTCACGCTGTCGTCCATGGTCCACGCTTCATCCCACGCGATGTTTGACGACCCAAACCGACCTGCGCGAAACTTGTCGAATTGCCCGCGGGTCAGCGCTGCCAAGGGCATTACGAACGCCAGTCGGCCCGCAGCGCGCAGATACAGATGAGCGGCGCGGACGGTGAACAGCGCAGCAAGGTCGTTCTGCGTCGCGAACTTGCCGCCGACATAGACCTTCTCCCCCTTCGCCAGCTCCTTGAACCGGGTCTGCAGGTCCGCGCTCATGTGGCGATAGGCGACCCATGGCGGGTTGCCGACGAGCACATTGGCCCAACCGCCGCCGCTTGAAAAGGCGAGCGGCCGCGACAGGTTGCGCGCGACATAGGCCCAGATCGTGTCGCGCCGCTCGCGCCGCAGCCGGTCGAAGGTGAGGTAAGTCTTGCCCAAGTCGGTGATCGCTAACCGCTGCTCAGCAGTCACATCGGCTTTGTAGTGTTGCTCGGTAATGCGGATCAGCGCTGCCTCGATCTGTTCGCGGCTGAGGTCCGCCAGCGATGCCGTGCGCATCCGCTCGATGGCCTTGTCGAACAGGCCGGGGTCGCGGCAGAATGTGTCCGGGAAGTCGAGCTGCTCGCGGCCCTTGCCGTCCGTCTCGCCGCTCCTGCCCTCGCCCGCCGGCGGCGGCGGAACGCGGATGACCAGCTCCTTCCCGCTCATCACCTGGCTGATCGACAGCTGCATGGAGTCGCCGAGGAACACCGGGATGGAAAGCGCGCCTGATCGCCCGGGAAGCGCGGGCGCGAGCGCCAGTAGATAGGTCACGCGCGCAATGATCACCGCCACCGGATGGATGTCGAGACCGGCAACGAGAGTGGTCGCTTCGGCGGCTCTCGTCGCCGCGGCCATTCCGGCCCCTTCTGCTTCGGCCAGCACCCGGCGCACGGCATGGAACAGGAAGGTTCCCGAACCGGACGCCGGATCGAGCACCTTTTGCTCCAGTGGTGCCGTCACCGCATTGCGCACGACCTTCGCTGCCAGCCAGTCGGGCGTGTAATATTCGCCCAATCCGTGGCGCTCGTCGCGGTCGATCAGCGATTCATACAGGATTTTCAGGACGTCGCTTTCGACCTCGCGCAGCCTGAAGCGGCGGACATGCGCCATGATGCGGCGGACCAGCGCCTCGCCCTCCGGCGCGGCAATCACCCAGTCGAAGAAGTCGCTTTCGACCGCGCCGTGAATGCCCGCCGATGCGAAGGCTTCGCCGGACAGCATCCGACGAGGATCCTCCTCCGCCAAGTCCATCACCGCCAGCGCGATGCACTTGGCGACGATCACCAGATAGCTGTGCTGGAACCATAAATCGTCGGATTGCAGTTCGCGCCCATACACCAGCTTTAGCAGGTCGGCCCACAGCTGGCGTTTCAACGCCTCGGCGGGATCGTTTTGAAGCGTCTGCCACAACGTCCGCATCTCGGCGTGAACCAGATGATAGGCGACGCTGTCGCCGCCAAGCTCGGCGCGAATGGTCAGCGCGTCCGGGAACAGCGACGCCTTGAGCGCCAGCGCTCCGTCCAGCCAGGCGAGAAACGCTTCGGCCTTGTCCGGCGCGAGCGTCGTCTGTTTGACCGTTACCAGCGCGCCTTCGCGCAGCTCGAATACGGCCCATTTCAGCCCATCGGATGCGATGCCGACGAAGTGCTCGCCTTCCTCGCGCTCCCGGTCGGCAAGATAGTCGGGCATCCGCCGGGCGACGTCCGGCCATTCGCGGTCGAGATCGCTCTTCGCCTCCAACACGGTGCGGCCGATCAGCGCGTCCAGCCGGCCCCGGACCTCCGGGACTCGTCGTTCGAAGTCGAGCGCACCCAGCTCGACCCCGAACTCCTCGACCAGCAGCGAACGGAAATCCGCCTTGACCTCGTCGTGTCCGGGCTGGGTTGCGAGATGCTGGAGGAGGTCGAGGGTGCGGGCGCCGATCGTCATGCAAAGCGGACCCTAGCCGCAACTAATACAAACGCCAGTCCTCGCCAGCAAACCGCCAGCATCGGTTGGCGCCAGAGCGTAGCCGAGCAGGGCAACAAGGCAACCTTGACGGCGATCAATTCCGTAGCTACATAAACCCTGCTCGGTAAGGTTCGGAGAAATCGCCGGGTGAAGATCAGCTACCACCCTGAAAAGCGGGCAGTGACGTTCGCTGAACGGGGCTTGGACTTCGAAGATGCTGCCACCCTGTTCCACGGCCCGGAATACACGGTCGCAGATGATCGCCGCGACTACGGCGAACAGCGGCTCCTCACTTACGGTTTGCTCGAAAACCGCATGGTCATGGTTGTATGGACACTACGCGGGGACGCCCGGCACATCATTTCAATGAGAAAGTGCAATGATCGAGAGAAAGCGAGATTCGAACGGAAACTGGATTGATCCCGATGATGGTCCCGAATGGTCCGACGAGGTGTGGGACCGCGCCCAGTTTTCCATCGGCGGCAAGGTCATCC
>JAIVIZ010000098.1 GCA_020200315.1 Sphingomonadales bacterium
CGGCGAAAAAATCGCCGAAGCGATGGACAAGGTCGGCAAGGAAGGCGTGATCACCGTCGAGGAAGCCAAGGGCCTCGAGTTCGAGCTCGACGTCGTCGAAGGCATGCAGTTCGACCGCGGCTATCTCTCGCCCTACTTCATCACCAACCCGGAGAAGATGTCGGTCGAACTGACCGACCCCTACATCCTCATCCACGAGAAGAAGCTGTCGAACCTGCAGGCGATGCTCCCGATCCTGGAAGCCGTCGTCCAGTCGGGCCGCCCGCTTCTGATCATCGCCGAGGACATCGAGGGCGAGGCGCTGGCGACCCTGGTGGTCAACAAGCTGCGCGGCGGCCTCAAGGTCGCGGCGGTCAAGGCGCCCGGCTTCGGCGACCGTCGCAAGGCGATGCTTGAGGATATCGCCATTCTGACCGGCGGCGAGATGATCTCCGAGGATCTCGGCATCAAGCTCGAGAACGTCACGGTCGGCATGCTCGGCACCGCCAAGCGCGTCACCATCGACAAGGACAACACGACGCTGGTCGATGGCGCCGGCACGTCCGAGACGATCAAGGCCCGTACCGAGGCGATCCGTTCGCAGATCGAGAACACCACGTCGGACTATGACCGCGAAAAGCTGCAGGAGCGGCTGGCCAAGCTCGCCGGCGGCGTTGCCGTGATCAAGGTCGGCGGCTCGACCGAGGTCGAGGTCAAGGAGCGCAAGGACCGCGTCGACGACGCGCTTCATGCGACCCGCGCCGCGGTCGAGGAAGGCATCGTCCCGGGTGGCGGCACCGCGCTGCTCTACGCGACCAAGGCGCTCGAGGGCCTCAAGGGCGGCAACGACGACCAGACCCGCGGCATCGATATCGTCCGCAAGGCGCTCTACTCGCCGGTCCGTCAGATCGCGCAGAATGCCGGTCATGACGGCGCGGTGATCTCGGGCAAGCTGCTCGAAGGCAATGATCCGTCGCAGGGCTTCAACGCCCAGACCGAGGTGTACGAGAACCTCGTTCAAGCCGGCGTCATCGACCCGACCAAGGTCGTCCGCACCGCGCTCCAGGACGCGGCCTCGGTCGCCGGCCTGCTTATCACCACCGAAGCTGCGGTCAGCGAGATGCCGGAAGACAAGCCGGCGATGCCGATGGGCGGCGGCGGCGGCATGGGCGGCATGGGCGGAATGGACTTCTAAGCCGAAGCGGCCGGGCTTAGCGAAGCGGACCGCAAGGTCCGTTAGCTAAGCCCGGACTCGCGAAGGCTTCGGCCGGCGGGCTTGCAGCCCCAAAGGCTGCAAGAACCGGTCCGACGCCAGCACCGGCTTCGCCGTGCCAGCCACGCAGAAAAGAAGGGCGGGGGGAGCAATCCCCCGGCCCTTTCTTTGTACGCGCTAGCCAACATTCATCGTCATTCCCGCGAAAGCGGGAACCCAGCGAAACCAAAACCCATCCACAGCGATCTGTTCCCCAAGACGTTCGCAGCGCGCCGCAGCGGCGACCCTTCCCATACCATCAACCCGCTGGGTTCCCGCTTTTGCGGGAATGACGGAAGGTGCGTTTTCCGCCTCCGGCCATCGGGAACATTCAGCGCGCGGATTGCGCTTCTGCCTTTAACAGCTCCGAACTGACTTGCGCATCGTCTTGGGCCAACTCCGGCAGCTTATCCGTAAGCCACCCCGCTCCATGTGCTTCTAGGATGGCGAGCAGGTCACCATAGGCGTCAGGCTCCGAGACGATTTTTCCCGCGGGAACATCCCAGTAAAGCTCATTGAACGAGGAGCCGACTGAGACTTCGAGCCAGTGAACGCCCGCTTCGACTCGGTGAGTGACCTCAAAATCGCTACCTGCTCGCGGGATAATTACAGTGCCCTTCATGACCATTCCCCTAAGGACGCAATGTCCGCTTTCCATCCATGCGGACATTGACCGGTCAGCGGCGCGGTCTCACTCTTCAGCATGACTGACGGACGATGGTGGCTCGCGCTGGTGACATTTGAACGTTGTCACGTCGAGCAGGAGATACTCCCTGATTGGGCATATGGCGCGTGCGGCTGGCAGGTGGCGTTGGCACCGGATGAGGAGACCGCAGCCGAACTTCTGATCCTCAATACCGAGCATGATGGGCTTCGGGTTTTGGAAGTTGCCAAGATGCGCGAGGTGTACAGCGAAGTGGAGATCGCAGAAATTGATGACCACCTTGCTAACAATTTCCGCCAGTTTGAGCTTGGCAAGCGGACTGTCTGGGGAACGATCCACTGCTATAAAGGCGAGGGTGAAGCGTGATGCCGTATGTTCACCCAAAGCAGACATTCCCCTCGATCCGCCGCAAATCCTCCTCAGCATCGCCTCGAAAACCCTGTCCTACAACCGGCCCAATATGCCATTACCGCCTCGGCTGTTTCTCAACCCTGATTCCCTCCTCGAAGCGTCGGCGAACCGCGCCCCAGATTCACCCCCGTTACCGTGAACATTCGGAACATTCGCGCCCGCGACCCAGCACCCGGAGCCCCCGCGCCAAACGAAAAGGGCCGCCAGGTCACCCCGACGGCCCTTCTACTTCCCGTCCCGAAGGACGAAAATTACCTGGCGGTGTTCGCCACCGCGTTGCCCGTCGCGTTGAGGCCATTGGCGGTTGCGTTCGCGGCTTCTTCTCGCACGCGGCGAGGCCAAGCGCGAGGACCAGAGCGGTCAGTGCAACTTTCTTCATGATCGTTCCATTCCTTTACGGTGCCGGTACCCCGACAGAGGCTCGGCCTGCCGCTGATATCGGTCAAGCCAGCGCGCGGCATTAGGGGTGCGGCGCGTCGTGCGCAATCGTCTTTTCGCTGAGGCGCGGCCTTGTAACACTCGGCGTCCGCTCGACGAACTCGAGTCAGTGGACTAGCGCGAGCACCATGACTTTCCGGACCTTCGTCGCATTGCTGCTGTGGACCTTGGCCGCGCCCGCCGTCGCCGGAGGTCTGCCGAACGGCGCGAACGCCATCGCCCCCGAGCTGGTCGCCGAGGGCAGCGCCCGTCCCGGTCAGCCGCTCGACCTCGCCGTCGTCATGCACACCACGCCGGGCTGGCATGGCTATTGGCAGAATCCGGGCGAAGCGGGCCTGCCGATGCAGGTCGAATGGCAGCTGCCCGCCGGCGTGAGCGCCGGGCCCTTGCGCTACCCCGTGCCGACGAAGCTGTTGATCTCGGGCATCGTCAACTATGTGTTCGACAAGGACTATGCGTTGCTGGTCCGACTCCAGGTGCCGCCCAGCGCCGCTGGGGTCCTGCCCATTCGGGCGAAGGCACATTGGCTGGCCTGCACTGAAAGCGTGTGCGTCCCCGAAAACGGCACGATCGCGCTCGATCTGCCGGTCGGCGACGGCGCGCCCATCCTGCAAGGGCGCTTCGACGAGTGGCGGCGCGCGCTGCCCCGACCGCTCGCGACTCAGGCGCATTTCACGATCGACGGCGACAAGCTGCGCCTCGCGCTGCCACTGCCCGCCAGCGTTACCGTCGGCGAGCCCACCATCTTTCCCGGCGAGAACGGTCCCATCGCCCTCGCCGCGCCGCAATCGTTCCGGCGCAGCGGCGACTGGCTCGTCGCCACGCTCAAGCACCAGCACGGAGCGCCGGCCAGCATCACCGGCGTGCTCGCGCTCGGCAACGGGCAGGGCTTCTCCTTCGTGGCCGTTCCCGGTCCAGTCCCGAGCGATGGGCAAGAGATCGGGCAGGTCGGAACGCGCGCGCTGCTGCTAGCGCTGCTCGGCGCGCTGGTCGGCGGAACACTCCTCAATCTGATGCCCTGCGTGTTCCCAATCCTCGCCCTCAAGGCGTTGCACCTCGCCCGCAGCGGCGGCGACGAACGCGCGGCCCGGCACGAAGCGCTCGGTTATACGCTCGGCGCGATCCTCGGCACCGGCGCGCTCGGCGCCCTGCTGCTCGCCATCCGCGCCGGCGGGACCGCGGCCGGCTGGGCGTTCCAGTTGCAGGACCCCCGCACGACCTTGCTGCTGATGCTGCTCGCGGCGGCGATTACGTTCAACCTGCTCGGCCTGTTCCGCTTGCCGGTCCTCGGCAGCGAAGCGAACCCGACGGGCAGCGTGATGACCGGCGCGCTCGCGGCGTTCGTCGCCACCCCCTGCGCCGGGCCGTTCCTCGGGGCCGCGCTCGGGACGGCTCTCCTGTTGCCGGCGATCGGCTCCGTGGCGATCTTCGCGCTCCTCGGGCTGGGCCTCGCGCTGCCGTTCCTGCTGGTCGCCTTTGTGCCCGCCCTGCGCACCCGCCTGCCCCGTCCCGGCCCCTGGATGGCGCGGTTTCAGCACTTCCTCGCCGTCCCGATGGCGCTGACCGCCGCCGGTTGCCTGTGGCTGCTGTGGCGCCAGGCCGGGCAGCAGGGCCTGATCGTTGGTTCGATCTCCCTCGCGCTACTCGCCCTCATCCTGTTCGCATTCGGCAAGCGGGAGGGCAGGGGCCTGCTCGCGCTCGCCGGCGCGTCGGCGATTGCGGTCGCGGGCATCCTCGTCATTCCGACAGGCGCTCAGTCCTCGGCGCACGCGCCCGAAGGAGGGATGGCGTGGAGCGAGGCGGCGGTCGCGTCGGCCACCGCCACGCAACCCGGCTTCGTCTATTTCACCGCCGACTGGTGCCTGACCTGCAAGGCGAACGAGGCGAGCTCGATCGACACGAACTCGGTCCGCGCCGCCTTTGCAAAGGCAGGCGTGCGCGTCTTCGCCGGCGACTGGACCAATGGCGATCCCGCGATTACACGGTTCCTCGAAGCGCGGGGCCGTGCCGGCGTGCCGCTCTACCTGTGGTACGAACCGGGCAAGGCCCCGGAGGAACTGCCGCAGGTCCTGACTCCAGGCATGCTTATCTCGCGGGCGGAGCGGACTCGCTAGCCGATCGTTGCCACACTCTCTTGCCGCCCATCCATGTCTCGAACACCTTGGTCTCCGCAAGATCGACCGGCGTTGCGCTCGAGATGTCGCGGTCGACCAGAACGAAATCCGCCCAGTGGCCGGGATCGAGCGACCCCAGCCGGTCTTCGGCAAAACCGGCATAGGCGGCTTCGCGGGTAAAGCCGGCCACTGCCTGCGCTAAGGTGACGCGCTCCTCCGGACGCCAGCCGCCGGGCGGTTGGCCTTGCGGATTCTGGCGACTCACCGCGGCCGCGATCCCGGGAAAGGGATTGGGCGATTCGACCGGGAAGTCCGAGCCGAAGGCGAGATGCGCCCCGCTCGCGGCAATGGTTCGCCAGGCGTAGGCGCCGTCAAGCCGCCTCGCCCCGAGTCGCGCCTCGGCCATGTTCATGTCGCTGGTCTGATGCGTCGGCTGCATCGAGGCGATAATCCCTGCCGGCGCCAATCGCTTGATGTCCGCGGGATCGAGGATCTGGGCATGCTCGATCCGCCAGCGCCGGTCCCCCGGATATTTCTTCGCCAGTTGCTCGTAGGTCGCCAGCACTTGCGCGTTGGCCGCGTCGCCGATGGCATGCGTCGCGACCTGAAAGCCCTGCGCCGCCGCGGCATCGGCGAGTTGCAGCAGTTCCGCATCGGAATGGAATTGAAGTCCGTGCGTGTCGGGCTTGTCGGAATAGGGCTGCTTCAGCCACGCGCCGCGCGAGCCGAGCGCGCCGTCGGCGAACAGCTTGACGCCGCGCATCCGCAGATGGTCGCTGTAGAGCCACTCGGTCGGGTGCGGCACCGCCTTCATCGGCTTTCCGAGCGCGTAGGTGATCAGCCGAACCTGAAGTCGACCGGCGTCACCGGCGCGGCGATAGAGGTTCCAATCCTCGACCGACGTGCTCATCGCGCCGACCGCGGTGACCCCATAGCCGAGCAGAATATTCTGCGCCTCGGTGAGCGCGCGATCCGCCTGGGCTGCTGTGAGCGCCGGGACTTTGCCCTGGATGAGCGCCTTCGCGGAGTCGACGAACACGCCGGTGGGATTGCCGGCGGCATCGCGCTCGATCTTCCCGCCGGCGGGGTCGCGGGTGGCAGAGGTCACCCCCGCGACCTTCATCGCGGCGCTGTTCGCGACCAGCGCATGGCCGTCGACCCGTTCGAGCGAAATCGGGCGGTCGGAGACGATCTTGTCCAAGTCCGCCGCCGTAGGATAGCGCCGGTCGGGCCACAGCTCCTGGTTCCACCCGAAGCCGATGATCCAGGCGTCCGCTGGATGAGCCGCCGCATAGCTGCGCAAGCGCTGCTGCAGGTCCGAAACGGAGCGAGTCCCGGTCACATTCAGCGTGATCGCGGCGGTGCCGAGATCCATCACATGGCCGTGGGCATCGATCAGCCCCGGCAGCAGCGCCCGTCCGTGCTCATCGACGCGCGTTGCGCCGGACGGGCGGCGCTCATCGGCGGCAAGCAGCCGCACGACCTTGCCATCGTTGCCGATCAGCACGCCCGTGAAGCGCTGCAAATGCCCGGCCTTGTCGACCTGAAGCCCGTTGACGTTATCAATCAGCGTATCGGCGAGCGCGGGCGCGCTGCTCGCCAAGAGGCTCATAAGCACGCCCATTAAGCGATGGTTGGTCATTCGCGGGGTCTAGCATTGTTTGGCGGATGGGGAAGGGTTAGTCGGCGGCCATGACCATCGCCGACGCGCCGACCCTCGACGACATCCGCGCCGCCGCGCGCCGCATCGAAGGCGCCGTGCTGCGCACGCCGATGCTGAAGAGCCGGACGCTGTCGGAGATTGTCGGTGCCGAGGTCTGGCTGAAGTTCGAGAATCTTCAGTTCACCGCCGCCTACAAGGAGCGCGGCGCGCTCAACAAACTGCTCCAGTTGACTGACGACGAGCGCCGCCGCGGAGTCGTCGCCGCCTCGGCCGGCAACCATGCACAGGCGGTCGCCTATCACGGTCGCCGGCTGGGCATCCCGGTGACGATCGTGATGCCGGTCTCGACCCCGACGATGAAGGTCACGCAGACCGAAGGCCATGGCGCGCGGGTCATTCTGCATGGCGAGCGGGTCGACGATGCGTTCGCCAAAGCGCGCGAGATCGAGGCAGCGGAGGGGCTGGTGTTCGTCCACGCCTTCGACGATCCGAAGATCATCGCCGGACAGGGAACGCTCGCGCTCGAGATGCTCGAAGACGCCCCGAACCTCGACACGCTGGTCGTGCCGATCGGCGGCGGCGGGCTGATCTCCGGAATCTCCATCGGCGCCAAGGCGCTCAAGCCCGGCATCGAGATCATCGGCGTCGAGGCGGAGCTCTACCCGTCGATGAAGAACGTCGTCCAAGGCGGCAACGGCAGGATCGGCGGCGACACGCTCGCCGAGGGCATCGCCGTCAAGGAACCGGGCAAGCTGACGCGAGCGATTATCGGCGAGCTGGTCGACGACATCCGGCTCGTCGCGGAAAAGGATATGGAGCACGCCGTCGCCTTGCTCGTCGGTGTCGAGAAAAGCGTCGTCGAGGGCGCCGGTGCGGCGGGCCTCGCCGCCATCCTGGCCGAGTCCGAGCGCTATCGTGGCCGGACTGTGGGCACCGTGCTGTGCGGCGGCAACATCGACACGCACCTCCTCGCCAATGTGCTGGTGCGCGAACTGGTTCGCTGCGGCCGGATCGCGCGGCTCAACGTCGCGATCCACGACCGGCCTGGAGCGCTTGCTGCCGTTACCGCCATCTTCCGCGAGTGCGGAGTCAATATCCTTGAGGTCGACCATCATCGCATCTTCACGCTGCTGCCGGCCAAGGACACGATGATCGAAATCCAGTGCGAGGCCCGCGATGCGAAGGCGATCGAGCGTCTCATCGCCGCTCTCGAAGCGGCTCATTTTACCGTCGAGCGCGCCGCCCTCGATTGATCGAGCCTGCCCCAGCGCGGCACAGGCGCGGCGTTAACCCTCTTTCTCCGGCTCCAACCCTTTTCAAGCGCGTTTACCGGTCGCATAAAGGTTTTCGTAACCTTGTTCGAAAGGTCGCCGGGTTGAGTGCACCATTTCGTTTTCCGAAGTTCTTCGTGACCAACCCTTCGCCGTGTCCGTATCTGCCCGGCAAGATCGAGCGGAAGGTGTTCACGGAGCTGAACGGGCGCCATTCCGGCGAGCTCAACGAAGCGCTCGGCCGCATCGGCTTTCGCCGCAGTCAGTCGGTGGCGTATCGGCCAAGCTGCATCGATTGCACCGCCTGCGTTTCGGTGCGGGTCATCGCCGGCGAGTTCCTGCCAAGCGCGACCCAGCGCAAGATCATTCGCCGCAACAGCGACCTCGAGGTTACCGCCTGCAAGCCGTGGACGACCGAAGAACAGTATGAACTGCTCGGCCGCTACCTGTCCGCGCGCCACCCCGGCGGCGGCATGGCCGAGATGGACGAGAGCGATTTCGCCGACATGGTCGAACAGACGCCGGTCCGCACCTACATGGTCGAATATCGCGAGCCTTCGCTCGACGGCCGTCCCGGCAAGCTGGTCGGTGCCTGCCTTTCGGATCAGCAGTCCGACGGCCTGTCGATGATCTACAGTTTCTACGATATCGGCCCCGGCGCGCGAAAAGGCTTGGGCACCTTCATCATCCTCGATCATATCATCCGAGCGGCGCGGGCCAGCCTGCCGTTCGTTTACCTTGGTTACTGGGTCGAAGGCTCGCAGCGGATGGCCTACAAGGCGAGCTTCCGGCCCCTGGAACGGCTCGGGCGCGATGGTTGGCGACGAATGGACGATCAGCTCGAAGCGCCCCGAGAGCGTCCGCAAATACCCGCCATCGCCGAGCGGCGGCGATTGCTCGTCGATGCCTAGATCAGGGTCGGCGGCAGCTTCAGATTGAGGGCGACGATCGCTGCGGCGACCGCCACGCCACTGCCATCAGCCCACCACGGCGTGACCAACCGCCCATGATTGCTCGGCGTCAGGTCGAGCGGATGCGGCCGTTGAAGCCTTCAGGGAAGAAGCCGCCAGCGACGATGCCTTGGGCGGGATTGCCGTAGACAATGTTGAGGACGTGCTGCGGCGTGCGGCCGAAGGCGATGCCGTTCTGGTTGGCCGGGACGACGTTCGAGCGGTCGCCGATCTGGACGGGCGGCTGGTCGAGATCCTGCGGCCCGTCGAGTCGGTCGCGCATCTCCGAAATGTTGACCGCGCGGCGGCGCCAGTCGTCGCCCATCTTGTAGATGACCGAGCGCACGGCGCCCATGTGATAGCCCTCGGACGCCAATATGCCGGCCGCGGATTCGAGAATCTGCTTGTTGCGGATGTTGCGCGCCGATCCCTTATAGGCGGTGACACCGACATCCTCGAACAGCATCGCGCCCAAAAAGAAGTTCATCTCGTTGGCGAACGGATCGAAGTCGGGCAGTCCCGCCGCTTGCGCCACGCCGGCAAAGCCCGCGTCGAAATCGATCACCGGGCGCTGAATCGAGGCACTGCCGTTGATCGAGCGCAGGAAATTGACGTGCTTATACTCGTTGGCGGTGATGTTGCGGAACAGGCCGTCATGGACCGGGTTCGCAAACGCCACCTTGCGTCCGCCGCGGACGGCGCCGCCCAGATTGGTGCGGAACGCCTCGTCGCCGGTCGTGCCGACCACCGCGCGCAAATAATATTCGGTCTCGAGATATTCGAGATTGAGCGCGAAGTTGAGAATGTCGGTGTCGCTCGAATGCAGCGATTGCGCTTCGGCCGCGGCGCCGATCGGCAGCGCGGCACTGGCCGCGATCGCTCCGACCGCCGCAAGGGCGGCCTTCGCACTGCCAAGCCCGAGGAGGGAACGGCGGCTGTCATCGATCTCCCGATCGGTGAGGGGGGTCAGGTCGCTCATCATGCGCTCCTCACGTTCGAATGCGTGTCGTTGAGGGAATGGGTGACGACACCCTGCGTGCTGCGGGGAAAGAAGCCGCCGCGGTCGATGCCCTCGGTGGGATCGAGATAGACGATATTGAGGATGTCCTGCGGGGGCCGGGCGAAGCAGCGCCCTTGCGCATCGGTCGGCGCGACGATCACTTCACCGGGGAAGATGTCGCCTTGGCCCTGGCCGATCCCGCGCTCACGAACGGGTCCGCTATAGGTGCCGATATGCTCGCGCCGATTGTCCGGCGATTCGGTTGCCGAGCGGGCGGCTGAAATCGCGTCGGCCTTGGCGACCATCGCCGGCCCCATGTCGGCGATCTGGGTGCGGATGAGCCCGCCGTGATAGGCTTCGACGGCGAGAATGCCGGCGGCTGCTTCGGCCGAATCCGGGCCGGCGATGAGGTCGCTGCCGCCGATATAGGCGGTGACCCCGACGTCTTCGAACAGGAAGGCGCCAAGCAGGAACGATGCCTCATCGGCGAACGGGTCGAAATTGTCGCCCAGCCCGGCGGCCGCCCCAACCTTGCGGAAGCTGTTGGTGAGATCGATCTCCGGGCGGCTGATTTCGATCAGCGGCGAGGCGTGAATGGTCTGGCGCAGGAAGCGGACGTGGTTGAACTCGTCATAAGCGATTTCCGCCAGGAACTCGCGGACGTAGGGCGTCTGGAACGTGACCTGCCGGCCGCCGATCACCGGCCTCGGGTTCGGCCCGATCAACTCGGGCGGAAGGCCGACGCCATTGACCCCACGCTGGTAATATTCCGCTTCGAGATATTCGAGATTCAAGGCGAAGTTGAACACCGGAGGATCGGTGAGCGGACTGGGCGTGAGCGCGAGTCCCAAGCCCTGGGGGATGATGTCCGCGCAGCCGCCGAGCGCGGCGGCCGCACCGAGTCCGACCAGCCCGGCAGAAAATCTGCGAAGGGCCTGCCGGCGCGTGGAATCCATTGCTGGAAAGAACATCGCCGTCTCCACTTTGTTTATCGCCCGTTCAGGAAGGGCTGCCCGGTTAACCGCTAATTACCCGCTGCGGTTCCCAAGGGGTCGAGGGGAGGAGCGTATCGCGTCGGCCGTCCCCGCAACGCACAAAAGCAAAAGGCGGAGCACCGAAGTGCTCCGCCTGCTTGCTTTCGGAAAAGGATAGAGAGTCAGGCGACCGCCGTCTCCGGCACAGCGCTCTCGGTGGTTTCGGCATCGCGCAGCACATAGCCGCGGCCCCATACGGTTTCGATGTAATTATCCCCGCCGCATGCCAGGCTGAGCTTCTTGCGCAGCTTGCAGATGAACACGTCGATGATCTTGAGTTCGGGCTCGTCCATCCCGCCGTAGAGGTGGTTGAGGAACATTTCCTTGGTCAGCGTCGTGCCCTTGCGGAGCGATAGAAGCTCCAGCATCGCATATTCCTTACCGGTCAGATGAACGCGGGCGCCATCGACTTCGACTGTCTTGGCGTCCAGGTTGACCGCCAGCTTGCCGGTGCGGATGACCGACTGCGAATGGCCCTTGGAGCGGCGGACGATGGCATGGATGCGGGCGACCAGCTCGTCGCGGTGGAACGGCTTGGTGACATAATCGTCGGCACCGAAGCCCAACGCGCGGACCTTCGAGTCCATTTCGTTGAGGCCGGAGAGGATCAGCACCGGGGTGCCGACCTTGGCCGTGCGCAATTTCTTCAGCACGTCGTAGCCGTGCATGTCGGGCAGGTTCAAATCGAGCAGGATGATGTCGTAATCGTAGAGCTTGCCCAGATCGAGGCCCTCTTCGCCGAGGTCCGTCGTGTAGACGTTGAAGCCTTCGGTGCCGAGCATCAGCTCGATGCTCTTGGCGATCGTTGTCTCGTCTTCGATCAACAGTACCCGCATCGCATCGTCCCCCGTTAGCGCCGAACCGAAGCATCCGCCGATCAAAGCGTTGCGCGATCTTAACGACGTCTAAGCGACCATTAACCATGCAATGTCTGAAGGCAAAAGGTTAATAAGCTCTAAACGGGATGGATGCGTCGTGCGCGTTGCGGGGAAGACACTCTCCTCCCCGAGACTTCTCGGGGAGGTGGCAGCGCATCGCGCTGACGGAGGGGTTCTTCAACTGCCCCCGTAAGAACCCCTCCGTCAGTCCTGCGGACTGCCACCTCCCCGCCAAATCGCGGGGAGGAGATTTGCGCGCTTCACCGCCTCATGCCACTGCGCCGGCCATGCTCGAAGACCGCATCCTGTTCATCGACGCCGAGGCGATCGTCATCGACAAGCCCGCGGGCCTGCCGGTCGACTCGCCGCGCGCCGGCGGCGACAGCATCGCGCGGCGCATCGACGAGCTCAAATGCGGGTTCAAGCGGCCGCCCGTCCCGATGCACCGGCTGGATCAGGACACGTCCGGCTGCTTGCTGTTCGCCCGCCATCCTTCCGCCCGCGCCGTCTTTCAACAGGCGTTCGAGGGCGGCGCGGTCGAGAAATATTATGTGGCGCTGGTCGCGGGGGAAGTCGGCGAGGAGGGGGTGATCGACCTGCCGCTCGGCAAGGTGTCGAGCGCGGAGGCCGGGTGGCGAATGCGCGGCGATCCCGCGGGCAAGCCCGCTGTCACGAATTGGCGGCGCCTCGCCATGCGCGACGGCAAAAGCCTCGTCGAGTTTCGCCCACGCACCGGCCGCACGCACCAGATCCGTATCCACGCGCGCGAGGGGCTGGGCGCGGGGATCGTCGGCGATCGCGTTTATGGCGTGCCGGGCGGACCGATGATGCTCCATGCCGTGCGCCTGGTGGTGCCGCGCCCCAAGAAAGCGCCGATCGATGTGACCGCGCCCTTGCCGGAATATTTCGTGGACTGGGCCGATGTCTGACGAAGTTTCGATCCCCGAGGATGCGCTGTCTGAACGCTTTCTGGCCGCGACCGGTCCCGGTGGGCAGAACGTCAACAAGGTCGCGACCGCCTGCCAATTGCGTGTCGACGTGTTCCGCCTCGGCCTCGCGCCGCACGTCCATGAGCGGCTGAAGACGCTCGCCGGAAGCAAGCTCACCAATGGCGGCGAGCTGCTGATCACCGCGCGCCGTTTCCGCACGCAGGAGGCCAATCGCGAGGATGCCCGTCGGCGGCTGGCGAAGCTGATCGCCGATGCCCATATCGTCCAGGCCAAACGCCGCGCGACGCGCCCGAGCCGGGCGGCGAAAGCAAGGCGCGTGGACGAGAAGAAGGGCCGCTCGGAAGTGAAGCGAGGGCGTGGGAAGGTGACGGACTTCTAGTCCGTCGTTGCGAGGAGCGAAGCGACGCGGCAATCCAGCTGAATTGCTTCGCTTCGCTCGCAAGGACGAATAGGCAGCCCAATGTACGACTTCAAAATCGCCGCCACCGACAAGCCGACGCTCTACCGCGACCTCGCGGCCGCGCTTGAAGCGCTCGTCGCCGGGGAACCGGACCCGATCGCCAACATGGCCAACGCCGCCGCGCTGATCTGGGAAAGCGTGCCCGACCTCAACTGGGCCGGCTTCTACCGCAACATCGACGGCGAGCTGGTGCTCGGCCCGTTCCAAGGCCGCGTCGCCTGCATCCGCATCCCGTTCGGCAAGGGCGTCTGCGGCGCCGCCGCCGCGGCGCGCCAGGTCCAGCGCGTCGACGACGTCAACGCCTTCCCCGGCCACATCGCCTGCGATTCGACATCGGCCAGCGAACTGGTCGTGCCGATCGTCCGCGATGATCGGCTGATCGCGGTGCTCGATCTCGACAGTCCGAGCACGGGGCGGTTCGATGCCGAGGATGAAGCGGGCTTGGTTCAACTTGGCGAGGTGCTCGCCCGAGTGCTCTGAAACGAAAAACGGAGGTCCGCCGAAGCAAACCTCCGCTCTTCGAATACGGCGAAGGTTCAGCTAGCGACGGTGATCGCCAGCGGCTCCTTGGTCGAGGCTTTCCACTCGGAGCCCTGCGCCGCGGTTGCGCTATGGCCAGTGACGAACGCTCCGAATACGCCAACGGCAACCACCGCGCCGACGGCAGCGCCGGTGTTGCCCTGACCCTCGATGCGATAATGACCGGTCACCGGGACGCTGCGGCCGGGCAGCTCGATGGAGTCGAGATCGAACTCCATTTTCGCCGACTTGCCGAATGCGCCCTTGCCGGTGCGATAGCTGATGTGGCCCTTGGCCGGCGTTCCGCGCGGGATCACAACGTAATTGCCGAGCATCACGTCGCGCGAGACGGACATCGGAATCGCGGCGCCCACCTTGGTCTTCTTCGACGTCAGCTCATGATCGAGGCTGAGCCACACCTCACTGTTGCTCTGGAGCATCGAGCCGTTGGTGACGGCGCTTGGCGCCTGAACCATCACGGCGGTCACCGGACGCGCGGCAAGGCTGTTCGTAGCCACAGGCGTGGTGGATGCGGGCTGAACCGGCTGAGCCATCGCCGGCGCGCACGCCAACAGAACGCCGCAAGCGGCGAGCTTCATCATTGTCATTACATTTCCCCCCATGGAACGCGCCCAAACGTCGAGCGACGTGCGCACCATCGCGAATTCGCGTTAATCGTCAATCACCCAATCTGGTAAACGCGTTAAACCGGACCGAATTGTCTAGCTCAGCGCCTCGAGCCGCTCGTCGTCGAGGCTGCCGGGGATGATCATCACCGGGCAGGGGAGCTTGCCGGCATCCTGACCCGTGAAGTCCGCCACCAGCGGGCCGGGGTGCCCGCCGGCGCAGGCGCCGAGCACCAGCGCGGCGATGTCCTCGCGCGTGCCGATGAAGGTGCGCACTTCCTGCACCGGCTCACCCGAACGGACGACAATGCGCGGGGCGATTCCCGCGGCATCGACGATCTCGCCGACCGCCGAGGCGACGCTCGCCTCGATGCGCAGCCGCTGCTCTTCCTCGATCGCCGCCTGGACCCCGCCCCACTGGACGAAATCCTGCGGCTCGACGATCGCCAGCACCTCGACCGCGCCCTGGGTCTTGGCCGCGCGCCGGGCGGCGAAGCGCAGCGCCACCCGCGCCTCGGCGCTGTCATCGATCACCACCAGATAGGTGCGCCGGGGCGCGTCGGGCGCGGTCATAGGCGAAGCTGCGCATAAAGCGCATTCACACGCAAGGGCCACGCCCGCTCGGCCCTTGACCCGGCGCGCCGCTTTGGCCTTTGTGCCGGCGAACCCTTACGTCACGGACAACGCCATGCCGACCGAGCTCAAGATGCCTGCCCTGTCGCCGACGATGGAGGAGGGGACGCTGGCCAAATGGCTGGTCAAGGAAGGGGATGCGGTCAAATCCGGCGACATCTTGGCGGAAATCGAGACCGACAAGGCGACGATGGAGTTCGAAGCGGTCGACGAGGGCACGATCGCCAAGATTCTGGTCCCCGAAGGCAGCGACGGAGTGAAGGTCGGCGCGCCCATTGCGTTGCTGGCGGGCGAGGGAGAGGATGGCACCGCGGCTCCCTCTCCCCCTGCGGGAGAGGGCGACTCGGCGAAAGCCGAGCGGGGAGAGGGGACGGCGCTGAAGGCGCCCCAACCAGACCCGATCCCGGCAAAGTCTTTAACGGCTGAGCCGTCACCCCCTCTCCCCGCTCAGGCTGCGCCTGAGTCGCCCTCTCCCGCGAGGGGAGAGGGGCAGGATCGCATCAAGGCATCCCCCCTCGCGCGCAAGCTCGCCCAAGCCCAGGGCATCGATCTCGCCTCGCTCAAGGGCAGCGGCCCCAGCGGGCGCATCGTCCGCGCCGATCTCGGCACCGCCCCTGCCGCGGCAGCCACTTCCCCCTCTCCCTTCGCGGGAGAGGGCCGGGGAGAGGGGGTGCCAAGCTCCTCCAAGTCGGCCCCGTTCGAAACCGCAATCCCGCACGAGACGGTCAAACTCTCCAACATGCGCAAGACCATCGCGCGCCGCCTGACCGAGTCCAAGCAGCAGATCCCACACATCTATCTGACGGTCGACATCCGCCTTGACGCGCTGCTGAAGCTGCGCGGCGATCTCAACGCCGGCCTCGCCAGCCGCGGCGTCAAGCTCAGCGTCAACGACATGCTGATCAAGGCGCTGGCGCTCAGCCTGATCGACGTGCCCGAGTGCAACGTCAGCTTCGCCGGCGACACGCTGATTAAATATAGCCGCGCCGACATCTCGGTCGCGGTGAGCATTCCAGGCGGGCTCATTACGCCAATCGTCGTCGGCGCGGATGGCAAAGCGATCTCGGCAATCTCGAAGGAAATGCATGACCTCGCCGCCCGCGCGAAGGACGGCAAGTTGGCGCCCGAGGAATATCAGGGCGGCACCGCCAGCCTGTCGAACATGGGCATGTACGGCATCAAGCAGTTCGAAGCCGTCATCAACCCGCCGCAGGGCATGATCATGGCCATCGGCGCGGGCGAGAAGCGGCCCTATGTGGTCGAAGATGCGCTTGCAGTGGCGACGGTAATGAGCGCCACCGGCAGCTTCGACCACCGCGCGGTCGACGGGGCCGATGGGGCAAGGCTGATGAAGGCGTTCAAGGCGCTGGTGGAGAGCCCGCTGGGGCTGGTGGCTTGAAAATTGATACCTCTAGCGCTTGGTGGCAGACGACCCTTGTCGTCCTGTCAGCTGCTTTGGCAATTATCGTTACGCAATCCTACAATTGGGCGACAAATACGAAACGCGAAGTAACACTGTTTTCGAATATTGCTCGATCTGATTTAACGGGTCCTGGAATTTGGCCCGATTCAAAAACGCACGAAATTTCGATTCACGAGTACGTGCTGAAAAATACCGGCAATGTAGCCTTAGATAAATTCCGATTACGGCTAGCGCCGGAGGGTGGTGATTCAGCCTACGACAGTCAGGTTTTGCAGCACCTTCAGTTTGCAGGCATCTCAGCGGGTCGGGCCATACCTAGCGACGTCAAAGTGTCGCGTGACGCGAATGCGGTAATAGTAGATATCGAAGCATTGCACCCGTCTGAAGAAGTCAACTTTACTGTAACTAACGATGGCATAGCAGATGACTATGATCCTTCCATAATTCCTGTATCTATAAGCCTCAGAAAACCTGAAGAAAATGAGTGGAGACCGGTATCGTTTGCACAACTTTCAATTTCTGTGAAAATATTTATCTTTCTCGCGGGTTTAGTCGTTGGCTTAGTATGGGTCCGATGGTTGTGGTTGGCTCTGCGTTTCTTGCTTTCTAAGATCTCGAAAAATGAGTGAACGCACCCCCGCCATCCGCGTCACCGCGATGCCGGCGGACACCAACCCTTATGGCGGGGTGTTCGGCGGGTGGTTGATGAGCCAGATGGTGCTTGCCGCCGGCAGCCTCGCCTCGCGCACCGCGAAGGGCAAGGCGGTGGTCGTTGCCGCCGACGAACTGCGCTTCACCGGCGCGATGGCGGTCGGCGACGAGCTCAGCGTCTATACCACGCTCGAAAAGCAGGGCCGCACCTCGATGACCATCGCCGTCGAGGCGGTTGCGCGCGAGCGGGACGCGGAGGCGGAGACCAAGGTCGCCAGCGGGCGGTTTACGTTTGTCGCGATTGGAGCGGACGAGAAGCCGCGCGAACTCCCCTCTTCCCAACCCCTCTCCCGCAGAGGGGAGAGGGGCTAAGTGGTCGACCGCTTGCCTGGCCCCTCTCCCCTTGCGGGAGAGGGAGGGGCCCGCTCGGCAGCGCCGAGTGGGAGGGAGAGGGACCGTCGTAAGATTCTTCGCAACC
>JAIVIZ010000164.1 GCA_020200315.1 Sphingomonadales bacterium
AATATGCGCTTCGGGCATATTGTCCTCGGTGTTGTTCTGAACGCCGCCGACGCGGTCGATCTCATCCTTCAACTTCTTTACCGCCCGATCGAGCAGCTCCTTGGAATTGACCTTCGTCATGTTCCAATAGACGGCGCAGCTCCCACCGGGACCGCCGGTAACCGACAGCGAGATATTCTCGGGCTTGGTCTGGGTAACCTCGTAGCGCACGCTCGGCAGCTTGAGCGGGATCGTCTGGATGACGACCGGCACGGTGATGAGGAAGATGATCAGCAGCACGAGCATCACGTCGACCAGCGGCGTGGTGTTGATGTCGGACATCGGGACGTCTTCGTCGCCGTCTTCCTGGCCTACGCTGATTGCCATCGTGCGTTCGTCCTTGCTCTGCTTCACCGCCCACCGACGGCGCGTCCTGTGTTCCGGTCGCCGGGGCCGCGTGAAGCTGCCCCGGCACGCGGCTTAGCGGGTCGTCGGATCGGCCTGCGCACCGGTCGACGTCATGCCTGTGCGAAGCGGCTCGCTGCCGCGTTGCGTGGGCGAAACGCCGGTCTTGGTCGCGGCGGTCGACTTGACCGCCGGGCCCGCCGGGCCAGCAACCATCTTCGGCTTCACCGCGCCGGCCGACATGATGTAGCCATGGACGTCGTTGGTGAAGGCGGCGAGATCCTCGATGATCGATTTGTTGCGGCGGATCAGCCAGTTGTAGGCAAGCACCGCCGGCACCGCGACCACCAGGCCGAGCGCGGTCATGATCAGCGCTTCGCCGACCGGTCCGGCGACCGTCGTGATCGACGCGTCGCCCGACGCGCCGATTTTGATCAGCGCGCGGTAGATGCCGATGACCGTTCCGAACAGGCCGATGAACGGCGCGGTCGAGCCGACCGTCGCGAGGAACGCGAGACCTTCGCCGAGGCGGTTGCCGATCCCGCCCTGGCTGCGCGCCAGCGAGTTGGCCATCCAGTCATGCTGGTCGATTGGGTCGGTCAGCTTGCTGTGCTGGTCCTGCGCGGTGAGCGCATCGTCGACGATCGAGCGATAGGCGCTGCGCTGCTCGAGCTTGGTCGAGGCTTCACGCAGGTTCGGCGAATTCCAGAAATTCGCCCGGACCTTGTTGCCCTGGTTCATGATCTTCTGCTGCTGCAGCAGCTTGGTGAACAGGATGTAGAAGGTCCCGATCGAGAACAGGACCAGGATGATGAACACCGACCAGGAGATAACACCGCCCTCGTGAAGCGCCTGAAACAGGCCATAGGGGTTGGCGTCGGCGCCGGCGGCGGGAGCTGGATTTTGCATAGTAGTGGCTTCCTTTAACAAAATCGTTGAGGGTGCATCACTCGGCCGGGATTCGCCAAGTGATCCGCTGGCTATATGTATCCGTCGTCGGGCTTCCGTTGCTGTCGATCGCGGGTGTGAAACGCGCCCTGCTACGAAGAATCGAACAGGTCGCACCATCGAGCGCGGACGATCCACTTGAGGAGGTCACGTCGCACCCCGATACCCGACCATTCGTGCCGATCGTCAGGGTGACGGCGGTCGTCCCCTGCTGCTCGGACTGAAGCGCCGATGCAGGATAATCGTCGTTGGAAAACAAGCCGACCAGGCTTCCCTTGGCCTTTGCGGCCTGCTGCTTGACGGGCGGCGGAGGCGGCGCCGGCGGAGCGGGAGGCGCCGGTCGCGCGGTCGGCGTCGGCACGAACGGCGGCGGGTTTGGAGTCGTCTGAATCTGCACCGGCGGCGAGGGCATGCGCACCAGCGGCGGCGGCGCGGCGACCTGCGGCGGCGGCGGCGTGTCCGGTTGCTTCTCCGGGGGCGGGGGCTTCTCTTCCGGCGGCGGCGGCGGTTCGGTTACGTCGAACGTCTTGAGGTCGGTGGTCGCCTTCTTGAGCACATTATAGGCAAGGCCGGTGACCAGCGCGTAACCGAGAACGACGTGCAGCAGCGCCACCACGATAATCGACACCGTGCGATTCGAGCTCATCTGCTTGCGATTGGCGTAAGACATTACGTCGCAACTCTCCTCGTGTGGCCGGGGCCGGAGCCTCGGTCGAACAGGGCATCTGACGCGCCCCTTGCCCTGGTCTTCCGCCCCGATGTATCAACATATCATCGAGGTTGAAGGGCGCCTCAGTAGTCAACGCTTAATGGCGGCGCAACGGGTTTTGTTCCGTATCCGATATGCGCAAATCGCAATCAGGGCGCAGTCCCTTGGAACGACGCGATTTCCACTCCGACTCCCCGCGCGTCGGCGTAAATATCGGGTTTGGTGCTCGCCACGCGCAACGCCTGCACACCGTGGCACGCGGCGAACCGCTCGAACAGCGCCTGGACCAGCGTCTCCTGCAGATTGTAGCGCCGCGCCGAGGCAATTCGCCGCACTTCCTCACGCAGAAAATCATAATCCCACGCGCTTGACGGCTCGTCGTCGCACGGCGCCTCGCGCGGATCGAGCCACAGCTCGACGCTGATCAGCAGCCGCTGCGGTGAGCCGATTTCAAACGCGTGAAAGCCGATGTCGGTCATCACCTCGAGCCGATCGAGCAGGATTCGACTCTGCCGCACTTTCAGACGATCGGGCACCATGCCATGCAGTTTGACGGGATCGCTCACGCCGCTCCTCTCAGGACTTGAATTGGACGTCGCGGGCCAATTGCATGAACCGCTGCCCGCCGTCGATGGTCATCACCTCGCCGGTCACCGCAGGCGCGGCGATGAGGTAACGCAGCGCGCGGACCACATCTTCCGGTTCGACTCCGCGGCCGAGCGGGTTGAGCGCATGAACCGCGTCGAAATTGGTCTGCTCCCCCGACGGCAGCATCACCGCCGGCGCGATCCCGTTGACCCGAATGCCCCGTGCCGCGAGCGCCCGCGCCGCGAGTTCGGTCAGCCCGGCGAGCGCCTGCTTCGATAATGTGTAGCTGAGGAAATCGGGATTGGGCGCGGCGAGCTTCGCATCGAGCAGATTGACGACCAGCGACCCGCGCGGCGCGACTTTCGCGAACGCCTCGATCAGCAGCGCCGGCGCGCGGACATTGACCGCCATGTGCGCGTCGAACTCGCTCGCTGAAAAGGCCCCGAACCCGTCGGCCGCGAACCGCGCCGCATTGTTGACCAGCAGGCGCGGCGCTTCGCCGACAGCGGCGAAGATCGCGCCGGCGCAGCTTACATCCGCCAGATCCGCGACAACCTTGATCGCGCCGTTGGGCACCCGATCGGCCTCATGATGAACATGCGCCACCACGTTCCAGCCGTCGGCAACCAGCGCCTCGGCGATTACAGCGCCGACGCGCTTGCCCGCACCGGTCACGATGGCAGTTCCTTGCGCCGTCATTGCGAGCCCCGCAGTGACGAACCAATCCCCCGCATGCAAGCCGGATCGCTTCGCTTGCGCTCGCAATGGCGAGGGTCCTAGGTTCTGCCGATGCCCGAAACTCGTCCCCCCGTGAGCCTTGCGGGCCAGTCGCTCGATATGCTCGCGGCGGCGCTGTCGTCGCGCCGCCTGCCCCCGGTCGAGCGTTGGAACCCGGCCCGTTGCGGGAATAGCGACATGATCATCCACCGCGACGGCAGCTGGACCTATCGCGGCGAGCCGATCGCCCGGCCGGCGATGGTGCGCCTGTTCGCCTCCGTTCTCCGCCGCGAGCCCGACGGCAGTCACCTGCTCGTCACCCCCGCTGAGAAGCTGGCCATCATCGTCGAAGCGACCGCCTTCCGCGCGATCGCCATGACCAGCGAAGGCGACGACGGCGCGCGCCGAATCGCGCTCGAGCTCGATCACGCCGACGCGCTGATCGTCGGCCCCGCCCACCCGCTGACGATCGTCGATACGGCGCACGGCCCTTCGCCCCGCGTGCTCGTTCGCCACGGACTGGAAGCCGAGCTTAGCCGCCCGCTCTATTATGAACTGGCCGAGATCGCGCTTAGCGAAGGACACGACCCCCCCGGCATTTGGTCCGATGGCGCCTTCTTCCCTCTTGCCCCCGCCACGTCGCAGCGCGAAGAGGCGCCATGACCCTCGCCGACCGCCTCACCGCCGCGCTGGCGGGCGCCGCACCCGGCGATCTCTCGCCCGGCGACCTCGACGAGCCGCCGTCGGGCGAGACTCGCGAGGCGGCGGTACTCGTCGCGGTCACCGACCGCCCCGAGCCCGGAATCCTGTTTACCTCCGCGAAGCGTGGGAGGAACTCGCGCTCGATCCGGCATCGGTTACCGTTTGCGGCACCGCGGACCGCTACCGAACGATCACCAATTATCGCATCACTCCGGTCATCGGCGTGGTCCCCCCCGATCTGCCGCTTGCGCCCGATCCGCGCGAAGTCTCCGACTGGTTCGAAGCGCCGCTCGCCTTCGTGCTCGACCCCGCCAATCACATCCGCGCCGACGTCGAATACAAGGGTCGCCAGCGCTCCTACATCCAGATCCAGTGGCGCAATCATCGCATCTGGGGTGCGACGGCCGCGATGCTCGTCAACCTCGCCCGCCGCCTCAAATGGAGCTAGACCCCGTCGCCTGGCTGCATCGGCCGGGCATGCGCAGCCTGCTCGACTCACTCGATGCGGCGAACGGCGCCACCCGCCTTGTCGGCGGCGCGGTGCGCGACCTCGCGTTGGGGCTCGATCTCGCCGACCTCGACCTCGCCACGCGATTGCTGCCCGATGAAGTCACCGCTCGCCTCAAGGCCGCGAAGATCAAGGCGGTCCCGACCGGAATCGCCCATGGCACCATTACGGCGGTGACGTCCGGCAC
>JAIVIZ010000052.1 GCA_020200315.1 Sphingomonadales bacterium
CCCCGCCATGGCTGTTCCTCTCGGGCTATTTGACCACTTGGCTGGGCTTTTCGCTGGTTGCTGCGGCGGCTCAGCTCGCGCTCGTTCGGTCGGACTGGATCGGCGCAATGGATCTTCGCGCGAGTGCACCGGCGCTGGTTGGCGGAGCGTTGATTGCCGCCGGCGCATACCAGCTCACGCCGTGGAAGGACGCATGCCTCAGCTCATGCCGGTCGCCCGCACAATTCCTCACGCGTTACTGGCGGCCCGGATGGTCGGGTGCACTGCGCCTTGGTTTGTTTCACGGCGCATTCTGCGTCGGCTGCTGCTGGCTGCTGATGATCCTGCTGTTCGTCGGCGGGGTGATGAACCTCGCCTGGGTCACCTTGCTGGCGATCCTGGTCGCGGTCGAGAAGCTTGCCTCGGGAGGCCCCCTGACCGCGCGCTTGGCCGGAGTCGTGATGCTGCTGGGCGGAGCGGGCGTCCTGGGCGCGGCCTATTAGCCACCGATCAACTCGCGGCCGATCAGCATGCGGCGGATCTCGTTCGTCCCCGCGCCGATGTCGAGCAGCTTGGCATCGCGGAGATAACGTTCAACCGGCCAGTCCTTCGTGTAGCCCGCGCCGCCGAGCGCCTGCACGGCCTCGCCCGCGACCTTGAAGGCGCTCTCGCTCGCCAGCAGGATCGCGCCGGCCGCATCGAACCGCGTTGTCCGCCCGGCGTCACAGGCCCGCGCGACTTGATAAACATAGGCGCGCGCCGAATTGAGCGCGACATACATGTCGGCGATCTTGGCCTGCATCAGCTGGAACGCGCCGATGGGTGTCCCGAACTGCTTGCGCTCGCGAACGTAGGGCAGGACGACGTCGAGGCAGGCCTGCATGATGCCGAGCTGGATCCCCGCGAGCACGGTTCGCTCATAGTCGAGTCCGCTCATCAACACGCCGACCCCGCCATTCTCGGGCCCCATGATATTTTCGGCGGGGACGAAGCAATCGTCGAACACCAGCTCACTGGTGGTCGAGCCGCGCATGCCCATCTTGTCCATCTTCTGCCCGATCGAAAAGCCCTCGAAACCCTTTTCGATGAGGAAGGTGGTGATACCGCGCGAGGGCTTGTCGTCGTTGGCGCCGGTCTTGGCATAAACCACCAGCACGTCGGCGTCGGCGCCGTTGGTGATCCAGAATTTCGTCCCGTTGAGGCGATAGCCGTTGCCCGACTTCTCCGCCTTAAGCTTCATCGAGACGACGTCGCTGCCGGCCCCGGCCTCGCTCATCGCCAGCGCGCCGACGTGCTCGCCTGAGATCAGCTTCGGCAGATATTTGCGCTTCTGCTCGCCGCTCGCCCAGCGCCGCACCTGGTTGATGCACAGGTTCGAATGCGCGCCATAGCTGAGCCCGACCGAGGCCGACGCCCGCGCCACCTCCTCCTGCGCGACGACATGCTCGAGATAGCCGAGCCCGAGCCCGCCCCACTCCTCCTCAACCGTGATGCCGTGCAGACCGAGCGCGCCCATCTCGGGCCACAGCTGGCGCGGGAAGGTGTCCGTCTCATCGATCTTCACCGCGATCGGCGCGATCCGCTCGCTTGCGAACCGCTGCGTCGTGTCGCGGATCGTATCGGCCATTTCGCCGAGGTCGAAATCGAGTCCGGGCTCGGACATTCTTCTCTCCTGCTCCAGCCGGGCGCTAGCAGAGCATCGAGCGTTTGAACAAGGCGGGCAGCAGGCTTATGTGCCACGAACAAATTCCTCCCAGACACGGGGAGGGGGACCAAGCGAAGCTTGGTGGAGGGGGCTCTCCACGCTGGAAACCCCCTCCGTCAGCCTTCGGCTGCCACCTCCCCGTACCGGGGAGGATTTAACTGGAGACTTCCAATGGCCACCGCGCCTACCACCGACCCCATCGTCATCCTCTCGACCGCCCGCACCCCGATGGGGGCGATGCAGGGCGCGCTGGCCGACGCCAGCGCGACCGATCTTGGCGCGGCGGCGGTCAAGGCGGCGGTCGAGCGCGCGGGAATCGACGGCGCTGATGTCGACCGCATCTACATGGGCTGCGTGCTGCCTGCCGGACTCGGTCAGGCGCCGGCGCGGCAGGCGGCGATCAAGGCCGGCCTGCCCAAGTCGGTCCAGGCGACCACGGTCAACAAGGTCTGCGGATCGGGCATGCAGACGGTAATCATGGGCGCCGAGGCGCTCGCCGCCGGCAATGCCGACATGATCGTCGCCGGCGGCATGGAGTCGATGACCAACGCGCCCTATCTGCTCAAGAAGCACCGCTCGGGCGCGCGCATCGGCCATGACAAGGTCTACGACCACATGTTCCTCGATGGGCTGGAAGATGCCTATGAGGAAGGCCGCGCGATGGGCAGCTTCGCCCAGTGCACCGCCGACGAATATCAGCTGACCCGCCAACAGATGGACGATTACGCGATCGAGAGCCTCAACCGCGCCAAGGCGGCAATTGACGGGGGCGGGTTTAAGGAAGAGATCGTGCCGGTCGTGATCAAGGGCCGCACCGGCGAGACAGTGGTCGATACCGACGAGGCCCCCGGCCGTGGCCGCCCGGACAAGATCCCGCAGCTGAAGCCGGCCTTCGCCAAGGAAGGCACGATTACGGCCGCGACCTCATCGTCGATTTCGGACGGTGCCGCCGCGGTGGTGCTGACGCGCCAGTCGGATGCCGAGGCCAAAGGGCTGAACCCCGTCGCGCGCATCGTCGCCACCGCCGCCCACGCGCAGGAGCCGGCGCAGTTCACCGTCGCCCCGATCGGTGCGATCCACAAGGTGCTCGACAAGGCCGGCTGGAAGGTCGGCGACGTCGATTTGTGGGAGGTCAACGAGGCGTTCGCCTGCGTCGCCATGTTCGCGATGAAGGACCTCGGCATCGGCCACGACAGGATCAACATCCACGGCGGCGCGACCGCGCTCGGCCACCCAATCGGGGCGAGCGGCACGCGTATCCTGGTGACGCTCATCAATGCGCTCAAACACACCGGCAAGACGCGCGGCGTCGCGAGCCTGTGCATCGGCGGCGGTGAAGCAACGGCGGTGGCGGTGGAGCTGATCTAGCGCGTTGCTCGCGCTGCCATTGGGTGACGGACAGAATTGATGCTACGACAGCCTCCTCGACAACAGGGAGACAGGCAATGCGTATTGCAGTGGCAACATTGGCGGCCGTGACGCTGATCGTCGGCGGCGAAGCACCAGGCGTGGCGAAGACTATGCACAAGATGGCGCACGCGGCATTCCAGCTCAACTCGACCAGTTGGCAATTCACCGAAAAAGGCAAGCCGATGCACGAGTCGATCGATGCCAATGGCAATTTCATCGTTTCGTCGGGCGCGAAGCACATCGATCATGGAACGGCGGTGATGAAAGCCGGCAAAGTCTGTTTCACCAGTGCGATGACCAAGGACGGCGAGGAATGCTGGACGGCCAGGCCGACGGCGATTGGCGCGACGCTGCACACAATGAGCGACAAGGGCCAGAAACTGGCGGTGAAGCGCGTGAAATATACACCGCAGAAAATGTAGCATGTCCATCGGGCGGCGCGACGATCCGCCGCCCGCCTTCAATCGAGGCTTTCGCCAGGATTGAGGCCCCAGATATCGCGCTCGGCGACGAATCCCTCGCGCTTGGCGATGGTCATCTTGCACCAGCCGTCGCGGCATTTCTCGATTTTCCCGACGACACCCGGTTCGGCCTTATAGGCGACGTGGCTCATCGGATCGGGTTTGTTGTGGATCTCGCGCGCGGCGCCCGGCCTGACGATCGCGCTGCGCTTGTCGCTCAGCATCGTCACCAGCATCCAGCCCTGCTGGCCGTCGGGGTCCGCGATCTTGCGCCAGGTCTGATAAACGCCGACCACGCGGACCGGCAGGTCGCGGCGCTGATAGAGCCACACGCCGGGATAATTGCGCCCCGGCCCGGTGCGCATCATCGCCTGGCCGGAGGCGATCGAAGCCCAGTAGGGGGGCTTCTTTTCCTGCGCTGCGGCGGGCGTGGCGAGGAGGAGGAGGAGGAGGAGGAGGAGGAGGAGGAGGGCGACGGCAAAAATCCTCCCCTGCATTTGCAGGGGAGGGGGACCAGCGAAGCTGGTGGAGGGGCTATTCAGGCCAACGAAGATGCCCCTCCAC
>JAIVIZ010000053.1 GCA_020200315.1 Sphingomonadales bacterium
GCGGGATCGAGACCAGCTACAGCCACATGAGCCGGATGGTGGTCGCGCCGGGCAGCAGCGTCCGTCAGGGCCAGCTGATCGGCTACGTCGGCCAGACCGGTCTCGCCACCGGCCCACACCTCCATTACGAGGTCATGCGCGGCGGCGTGCAGGTCAACCCGATGGCCGTCCGCTTCACCAGCCGCTCGATCCTCGAAGGCCCCGCGCTCGCGGCGTTCCAGGCGCGGCTGAAGGCGCTGCTTGGGGTGGGGGGTTAAGCGGCATAGACACCGCGAAGACGGACCTTCTTGTCACCTCCGTCACTTGGGTACAGACAGCCCTTCGAACCGGGCGGAGGACGTGACTTGATCGACAAGCTGCTGGTGAAGCTCAGGCGCTACGACGACGTCAGCAGTGAAGAGGAGCAGGTGCTCCGCGCGGCCGCCGGCGAAACGATCGAGTTCCGCCGCGGGCAAACCATCGTTAAGGCTAGAACCGAGCTCAGCGCGAGCACGCTGCTGATCGAGGGGCTGGTCCACAGCTTCAAGGACCTCGGCGACGGCTCCCGCCAGACGGTTCAGCTGGCGGTCCCGGGCGACTTCATCGATCTGCACAGTCTGCTGATGAAGCAGGTCGACCATAATCTCGGCGCCTTGAGCAATTGCCGGGTGGTCAAGTTTCCGCACGAACGCCTGATCGACATCACGCAACATCATGCGCACCTCGCGCGGCTGCTGTGGCTCTCGACGGTGATCGACGGAGCGATCGAGCGCGAGACGATCATGTCGCTCGGCATACGTTCCTCCGTTTCACGGCTCGCGCACCTGTTCTGCGAGCTTCAGGTTCGGTTCGAAGTGGTCGGGCTCGCCGAAAGCCGCAGCTACGACCTGCAGCTCAACCAGGAAGAACTGTCCGAGATTCTCGGCATGACCCCGGTCCACATCAACCGCATGCTGAAGGAGCTGCGCGAGCGCGGACTGCTCACCTTCCGCGGCCATGTCGTCGAGATTTCCGATTGGAACGGGCTCGTCGCTCTCGCCGAGTTCGACCCTTTCTACCTCGACCTGCGCCAGCGTCCCCGCTGATCAATTTCCTTTTTGAGTGGACTCGTCGAGCTTGATCGGGGCGGTGAACGCCAGTCCGACGAGCCCGTCGTCGCTCCATTTGACGATCGCCGGCACCAGAATTCCCCCCTCGAACCGCACCTGGACTTCCGCGCCCGGCGCCAGGTCGGCGAGGCTGTCGCCCATGACTCCCCCGGCGGAAATATTGTGAAGGGCGAAGTTGGTCGGCGATCCTTCGATCAGCAACTGCAGGCTGCGGCCCCGCGCGGCCATTCGCGGAAATCGCCGCTGGTCGGCTCCGGCAGGCGCTGCTTTCGGGCCGAAGCTCGCCTCGGCCGTCCGCGGCTTCCCATGATCGCGCCGCGCTTCCGCAAGCGGGACCGCGGTTCCGCAAAAACCACACTCAGCGCTGACCCGGCCGACGAACCATTGCGAGCGCCCGCAGCCAGGGCAGTGGTTCAACGCGTTGGCGCGATACACGATGTGGTGGCCACGCCGCGCGAGACTCTCTGGGTATAAGGTCCTTGCGCGCTCGTAGACGAGAACGTCCGACATCAGTTGCGCTTCCTCAGTTGCGGAGGGCAAATCGCCCTCGGGCCGCAGCATGGTCCACAGTGCTTGAAAAGTGATTACCGGCCGTGGGGCTGGCGAGAAAAGGCGAACTCATTCATCGCGACCATTCGGCACGCCGCACCGGATCGTCGGTTCAAGGTCACGCACCAAAGGACGAGCGTTCTCGCGGCTGCTCTTTTTTCTGTCCTACAGCCGCGCGCCTGTGCTTCCATTCAGCCGATAATGGACCGATTTACCGTCCCGCCGAGTCGCTTGGCAGCCGCAAACATTGGGCGAGGCCAAGCTGCTGGGGTCACGAAGGTCACAGCCTGTTTCGTCGGCGCGCGGCTCGGTCACCCCGCTGCGGGGGAAAGGTCACGAAGGCCACGCGCCTGCAAACACGCTCATTACCATGAACATTGGGAACATTCGCGATGTGTGCGCCCAACGCTAGCCACCGGCGAGTGCCCCGATCCCCACCGCAACTCAGTCGTTTACTTCCCGTGGCCGCGCCAGCGCTGGATGGTGCGCTGGATGATCTCTGCTTCTCCGCCGGTCTCGCGCCACAGCGCGGCGAAGCTCGGATCGGACGAGGCTGGACGCTTTTCGGGTTCGAGGTCGTCGAAGCGGACGCGGATCGGAATCGCGACGCCTTCGCCGCAGACGATGCACTCGCGGTTGCGCAGCGCGGGGATGGCGTCGAGGAAGCCGCGCGCGCCTTCGGGCATCGCCGCGCGGACGCAGGCTTGGTCGCGGTCGTTGTTGAGGCGCATGGCGATGATCGTGCCGCACTGCGACAGCACGCCTTCTGCGAGATCGGACGGGCGCTGCGTGATGAGGCCCAGCGACACGCCGTATTTACGGCCTTCCTTGGCGATCCGCTCGAGGATCTTGCGCACCGCCTGGCCCTTGGCCGTGTCGTCCTTGGGCACGTAGCGGTGCGCCTCTTCGCACACCAGCAGCAGCGGCCGACGCGCTTCGGTGCGCGACCAGATCGCATAGTCGAACACCATCCGCGCCAGCACGGACACCACGACCGACGTGACGTCGGACGGAACGCCCGACACGTCGACGATCGAGATCGGCCGGCCGTGGCTCGGCAGGCGGAACAGTTTGGCGAGGAAGCTGCCCATCGAGTCCGACACCAGCATGCCGGAGAACATGAAGGTGTAGCGGGGGTCGGCTTTCAGTTCGTCGAGCTTGGTCTTCAATCGCTGATAGGGCATCGTGTCGCCGACGCGATCGAGCTTGCCCATCTCGTTGACCAGGATCGTGTTGAGATCGGACAGGAGATAGGGCAGCGGCGAATCGACGGTGACCTTGCTGAACTGTTCGGCCGCCTTGCCCTTCATCCGCGCGGCGAGCAGGCACTTCGCAAGGATGTCGGCATCGCGGTGGCGCTCGGCGCCGTCGGTGGTCAGCAGCACCTCGCAATGTTCTTCGAAGTTGAGCAACCAGTAGGGCAGCTGCAGATTGTCGACGTTGAACAGTTCGCCGCACGATTTGAACGCCGCCGAATATTCCCCGTGCGGGTCGATCATCACGATGTGGCCCTCGGGAGAGAGCTGCGAAATGCGGTGAAGGATCAGCGCGACCGAGGTGGACTTGCCGGTGCCGGTCGAGCCGAGGATCGCGAAATGCTTCGACAGCATCGGATCGACGTAGAGTGCGCCGCGGATGTCGTCGGTCGGATAGACGGTGCCGATTTCGATATGCGGACTGTCGTCGGCGGCGAAAATCCCGCGCATGTCCTCGGTCGAGACGGGGAATACCTCGCTGCCCGGAATGGGATAGCGGGTCACGCCGCGGCGGAAATCGACCAGCCGGCCGCTGTCGGACTGCTTGCCCTCGCCGAGGAAGTCGACGTTGGCGCTGACCCGGCCCTCGTCGCCGACGCGCAGCGTACGCACGTTGGCGATCAGCCAGGCGCCGGCGACGCGCATCTTGATCTGGCTTCCGACCTGGCCCGACATGGCGAGCGAAGGGTCGGGGTTGCTGGCGAGCGCGGCGAGCGCTTCGACACTCATCGTCACTTGCGATCCGGAGCCGGCGATTTCGAGCACTTGGCCAATGGCGCCCTGCGAGGCGGACGGCGCAACCGAAACGGAGCTGACCGTGGGTTCCGCGTCGCCATAGCTCGACATCTCGTCGAGGAATTGCTTGAGGCTCGAATTGTCGTCCATGCGCGTACCCGTCCCGATCAATTTTGGTCGGCGATGCGGTAGCCAAGTCGAGTTAAGATAGGGTTAGGTGCGCCGCCGGAAGACCACCCCCGCGGCCCAGCCGAGCCCGAGCGACATCAGGGCGGCGGCAAGGCCGTAGGCAAAGGCGTGGCGGCGGGCGACCAGCGCGACATAGCGTTCGAAGCCGGACTTGCCGACCTTGACGTCGCGGGTCGCCGCCGCCAGCACCCGTCCGCGGTCGATGAGGAAGGTCTCGGCGGTGTAGGTACCGACCGGCACCTGGCTCGGGATCGCGATCGCCGCGCGGTAGAGCACGCCGTTGTTGATCTCGACGC
>JAIVIZ010000165.1 GCA_020200315.1 Sphingomonadales bacterium
TTTCTACATAGCCGAACCCGGTTTCGGCTCGCGTCGGCTTCATTCCGAACGTGACGATCAGCCCGGCTTCAGCCGCCTCAACCGCATCCGCCACGGTTTCACGGAAGCGTTCGGGCTGCTCGATGTGGTGATCGCTTGGAAGGATCAGCAACAGCTCGTCGGCGTTCTCGGCGGTGAGTGCTGCGAGCGCAATCGCCGCTGCGGTATTGCGTGGCGCCGGCTCGGCGACAACCCGAACGGCTTCAAACCCAGCGCCGCTGGCGGTCTCGCGCACCTGATCGACATGCGCCGCGCCGCAAATGACCGTCGCCGGGGCGAACATAGCGTCGGTCAAGCGCGCAAACGTCTCATGCAGAAGAGAGTGTTCACCAACCAGCGGTAGAAATTGCTTGGGCCGCTCCGCGGTGGACAGCGGCCATAGCCGCGTGCCCGATCCGCCGGAGAGGATAACGGGGCGAATGAGCAGGGCGGTGGTGCTGAGCATCGTCGCCTCCATATCGCACTGGCGTGCGAACGGAAGCTTAGCGAGCGCTCAGCGCAACCCAAAGGGTGCGCGGAGTGCCGAGGTCGATCGATCCGCGCTGGTTGCGGGTGAGCGCGCGGACGTTCCCGATATTCTCGGCCCGCAGCTCGACCGCGAGCCGCGGCGCGAAGCGCCAGCGAACCACGGCGTCCGCCGTGGTCGCCGGGGGAAGTGCATCGACATTGAGATCGTCTTCGAATGCGCGGCCGGTCCGCCGCACCGTTCCCGAAACATCGACGGTGGTCGCGGGCGAATAGGTAAGCGTCGCGCTAGCCGCATGGTCCGGCGTCTGGGCCGGCCGCTTGCCGTCAAGCGCGTCGCTGCTCTGAACGCGCGCCCGGTAACCGGTCCAGCTTGCGGCAAGGCTGCCATGCGGGAAGCTCCAGCGGCCTTCGATCTCCGCTCCGCGGGAGACGATCGCCGCCACGTTCCGGCGTTGCCGCAAGTTGGTCCCGACCGTGACGTTGGCGACCGCGTCCGCCAGCCGGCTGGTAAATAGCGTGGCGGTGAGGCTGAGGCGTCGGGCGGCCACCAGTTCGAAACCCGCCTCAGCCCCGCGCAGCCGTTCAGGTGTCAGCGCTGGATTTGCCAGCGTGGTCACCGGAAACACGGTGAAGCTGCGGTAGAGTTCGTTCAGCGTCGGCAAGCGCGCCGAAGCATAGGCCGCGCCCCGCACCGCAAGCGGCGATGCGACCTGGAACCGAGCTCCAGCCCGGCCACTCGGCAGCCAGCCGCTGGTGGCTTGCGGATGCGTTTCGCTGGTCACCGCTCCCGCTGGCGACAAGGTCCGCAACAGGGCATCATCCTGCTGCCACCGATCGATCCGGCCGCCGGCGCCACGCCGGAGAACGGATCTCGACCCGGCCGCCGAGACCGGTGGACGGAGTCGCGCCCTGGTTGAGCACCGGCCGAAAACTGGTCGCACTCACCACGACCGTCGAAAAATTGCGTTTCTGGGCATAGGCAAGAACGTCGAGCGACCATCGGCCGCGCTTGACCCAGCGCAAGCTGGCGTCGCGCCCACTGCTGCGATTCTCCGCGCCGCGGAATCGCAGCAGCCGCTGGTCATCGAACCAACGTGCTCCGGCCTGCAATTCACCGCCTTCAACACCGGTGACGATCCGCCCGCTCACTGTGTGGCCATCATAGGCCGAGCGGACGCTCGCCGCGCTCCGTTGCGCGAGCGGGGTCGTCCAGAATCCGGCGCCATGCTCGATCCGTCCAGCGAACGTCGCGAACCCGCTGTTCCACCGCGGTGCGATTTCCGCCTGCCCGTCGACGGAGAAGCGGCTGCCGACCGCCAAGCTCGCCGAGGCCGGGCCAAGATCGCCCGGACCGGCACTCTCGATCTCGACCACGCCGGCGACGCCGCCGAGGCCGAACGGACCGGCCCCTGCGCCGCGCGTGACGCTCACCCGGTCGATCTCACCGGGCACGATCGCATTGAAGGCGATGCTGCCGAAGAAGGGATCGCCCTGCGGAACGCCGTCGAGCAGCACGAGCACCCGCGCGCTGGCATTGCCGCCAAGCCCTCGCAGCACCGCCCCTTGCGCCGTTGGGTTCGATGCGCGGCTGTCGGCCCGGCGGAACGACTGAAAGCCCGCCACGTCCGTTAGCAGGTTTTCGATCCGCCCCGATGCGTTGAGCGTCAGTCGCTGGCGGTCGATCACCACCGGCGCGAACACCCGCTCGCCACCGGTCGGCAGCGCATGGCCGGTGACGATGATTTCCGGCAGCGGTGGAAGCGGCATGGCAAAACTCGGCGGGAGAGGCGCACGCGCGAGTCTCACGCCGCGCGCCGACCGGCAAGGGCTACTCGCCGATTGAGATAAACGCGCTTACACCCGTTCGTCATGGAGAGCCTCTTCGACGTCTTCGCGGATCTCTCCGCCGTTGCGCGTATCGCCATTGACGAAGCATTCGCCCGCGGTCTCGATCCGCAGGATAAGGGCGAGGGCGCCTATGATCCGGTCACCGAAGCCGACCGCTCAGTGGAGCGCGCGCTTCGATTCCGGATTGAGGCGCTCTTTCCGGCAGACGGCATCGTCGGTGAGGAGTTCGGTGCACTGCGGAGCGATGCCGGCCGGGTCTGGAGCCTCGACCCGATCGACGGCACTCGCGCGCTGGTTTGCGGGCTCGCCAGCTGGACCGTGCTGGTCGGTCTGGTCGAGGACGGCCGGCCGGTCGCCGGCATGATCGACACGCCGCGGCTCGGCGAACTGGTCGTGGGCGATGGGACTCAAACACTACTTTTGCACGAGGGTGGGCCGCGTGAACTTCAGACCAGCGGCATAGCAACCCTCGCCGAAGCGCGGCTGTCGACCACCGATCCCTATCTGTTCGATGCCGATGCGGCGCCCCGCTTCGAGCGGCTGCGCAAGGCTGCTCGCCTGACCCGTTACGGGCTCGACGGCTATGCCTATGCGCGGATAGCAATGGGCACGATCGATCTCGTCGCTGAGGCGGGACTCAAGCCGCATGACTGGCAGGCGCTGGTGCCCGTGGTGCGCGGGGCGGGAGGTGTGATCGGCAATTGGCGGGGCGGGGATGACCTATCCGGCGGCGATGGCGTCGCTTGAGCTCAGCGACGACATTGTCCCACGCCAGACCGCGGGATCTCAGCAGCACGGTCAAGTGATAGACGAGGTCCGCCGCCTCAGCCGCCAATTCTGCATTGTCCCCCGCGCGGCCGGCAAGCGCCGTCTCCACGCCTTCCTCGCCGACTTTCTGCGCCACGCGAGCAGGGCCTTCGCTGAGCAGCCTGGCGGTGTAGCTGGTGGATGGGTCGGCGGAGGCGCGCTGCGCCACGATCCGCTCGAGCTCGCCGACGAACCCGACACCCGGCGCGCCGTTGTCGCCGAAGCAGCTCTCGCTCCCCGAATGGCAGGTCGGCCCGCGAGCGCTCGCCAGCACCAGCAGCGCGTCGCCGTCGCAGTCCATGCGCACATCAACAAGGTCGAGCAAATTGCCCGACATTTCGCCCTTGCGCCATCGCCCCCCGCGCGAGCGGCTGTGAAAGGTCACCAGCCGGTCGGCAATGGTCGCCTCCAACGCCGCTCGATCCATGTAGCCCAGCATCCGCACTTCGCCGCTCGCCGCGTCCTGCACGATCGCCGGGATGAGTCCGTCCATTTTCGTCCAGTCGAGCGCATCGATGTCGATCACGATTTCGTCGATCATCGCCGAACCTCAAAGCCTATCGCGGCGAGTGCGTCCTTGAGCTCGCCGATCGCGATGCGTCGGTCGTGGAACACGCTCGCCGCCAGCGTTCCGCTCGCTCCAGCGGCGAACGCATCGGCGAAATGCTGCACCGTGCCCGCGCCGCCGGAGGCGATCACCGGAACGCCGAGCGGAATGATCGCCGCGGTCTGCTCCAGGTCGTAACCCTGCCTCACCCCGTCACGGTCGATGCAGTTGAGGACGATCTCGCCCGCGCCCAGCCGCACTGCCTCGCGCGCCCATTCGACTGTCTCGCGCCCGGCGTTGCGGATCGCCTCGGCCTTCCCGGTGTATTGCTTGACGATCCACCGCCCGTCGGCCGCAACGAGGCTGTCGATCCCGACCACGATGCACTGCCGTCCGAATGCCTCGGCGACTGCGGATCCCACCGGCGACGCAGAACGGGATGTCGATGACGCCCGCCACCCGGTGCACCCACGCGGTGTCCACCCCCCGCCCCTCGGCGCTGGCGGTGATGTCGTAGAACACCAGCTCATCCGCGCCCTCGTCGCGGTAGCGGAGCGCGAGGTCGACGATGTCGCCGACGTCGCGGTGGTCGCGGAACTTGACCCCCTTGACCACGCGGCCATCGGCGACGTCGAGGCAGGGGATGATCCTAGCGGCAGGCATTGACCGCCTCCGCGACGTTGAAGCGTCCTTCCCAGAGCGCCTTGCCGACGATGGCCCCGCGGGCGCCAGCCTGGCGCAGCGCCTCGAGATCGTCCAGCTGTGCGACGCCGCCCGAGGCCTGCAGGGCGACGTGCGGCCAGCGAGCGACGATGCTCTCGATCAGCGGCAGGTTGGGGCCGGTAAGCATGCCATCGCGGCCGATGTCGGTCACGAGGAGGTGGCGCACGGCGGGAAATTCGCCAAGCACCTCGTCAAGAGTCCGTCCCGAGGCCTCGGTCCAGCCGTCGGTCGCCACCAGCGCCTGCGACCCGTCGAGCCGGACGTCGAGCGCCAACGTCAGCCGCTCGGGCCCGAAGCGATCGAGCAGCGCCCGAAACGCGTTCGGCTTCGCGACCGCAAGGCTGCCGACCACCACCCGCGATATGCCCGTCCCGAGTAGGGAGGCGACATGGTCGCTCGAGCGAACTCCGCCGGCGACCTGCAGCTTGAGCGGCGATCCGCCAGCCAGCGCGCCCAGCAACTCATGTTGCTTCGGTGCACCCGCCCGCGCGCCGTCGAGATCGACGATATGCGCCCACTCCGCGCCGCCTTCGGTGAACCCGGCAAGCGCTGCGGCCGGATCATCAGAGTAAATCGTGGCGCAATTGAAATCGCCCTGCGCGAGCCGAACGCATTGGCCCTCGATGAGGTCGATGGCTGGGTAGAGGATCATGCGGCGAGGAACGCCTTCAGGAAGCGCGAGCCAGGCTGCCCCGATCGCTCCGGATGGAACTGCGCACCCCACAGCGCGCCATAGCGGAGCGCTGCCGGAATTACCTGTCCGTAGGTCACGCGAGCCGAGGTCGCCGGTCCGTCATCGCATACATAGCTGTGCGCGAAATAGACATGGTCGTCCGTCGTCAGGCCGATGCCTTCGGCGACTTCCTCGATCCGCGTCCAACCCATGTGAGGAACCGGGCGCCCCGACGCGGCGTGCATCTCCCATACCCGGCCGGGTATCAGACCGAGACAAGGCGTGTCCGCCTCGTCCGATCCATCGAACATCAGCTGCATGCCGAGGCAAATGCCAAGCGTCGGCCGCGTGCGCTGGCGCAGCGGTTCGACTAGGCCGAGCGCGGTGAGGTTCCGCATCGCATAGCCCGCCGCGCCGACGCCGGGCACCACCAGCCGCTCGGCATTGCGCACGAGCTGCGGGTCGCGGATTGATACAGCCTCTTGTCCCAGTCTGGCGAAGGCGAGGCGGATCGATTCCACATTGCCGTAGCCCAGGTCGAGGATGGCCAGCGTCACAGCATTCCCTTGGTGCTCGGCAGAGCCGAAGCGTCGCCGCCCAGAGCCAGTCCCATTCGCAGCGCGCGCCCGAAAGCCTTGAAGCAGCCCTCGACCTTGTGATGGTCGTTGTCGCCGTCGACGCGGACGTGGATAGCGGCACCCATCGCATCGGCGAGGCTGCGGAAGATGTGCGGCACCATTTGCGTCGGCAGCCCGCCGACCGCTTCGGTTTCGAATGTCCCTTCGAACTTGCAGAAGGGCCGCCCGGAGAGGTCGACGAGCACTTCGGCGCGAGTCTCGTCCATCGGCAGGGCGAAGCCGAACCGCCCGATGCCGCGCTTGTCGCGGAGCGCTTGCTTGAGCGCGGCGCCGAGCGCGAGCGCGACATCCTCGACGCTGTGGTGCGGATCAATCGCGAGGTCGCCCGCACAGGCGAGGGTCAGCGCGAACCCGCCGTGCGCCGCGACCTGATCGAGCATGTGGTCGTAAAATCCAATCCCGGTCGAAATTCGCCGTGGCTCGGAGCGATCGAGATCGATCGCAACGGCGATCCGCGTTTCCTTCGTGTCGCGCACCAATTCGACGCGCCGCGACGGCTTGTCGCCAGACGCGACGCCGAACACGGCGAGCATTGCCGCATTCTCGGCATCGGTTCCGACCGTCACGCGCACGCCGCCCGGCGCGGCATTGGGCCGGAAGCGAAGGCGGATGCCCGCCGCCGCGAGGCGTTGCGCGAGGCCGGTGGGATCGTCCACTTCGAGGAACAGGAAATTGCCACCCGTGCGAACGCTGCGGACTTCCGCGACGCTCCGCAAGGTGTCCGCGAGCACCTCCCGGTAAGCAACCAGTCGCGCCACCCTCTCGGCGTGGAGGGGCATTCGCTCGGGCGACAGCGCATCGAGCGCGGCGGCGATCGACAGCGAGGGAAGCGGGTAGGGCGGCGACACGCGCGCGATGAGCTCAATGATCTCCGGGTCGGCAATTGCGCAGCCGACCCGCGCGCCCGCCAGCCCATAGGCTTTCGACAGGGTCCGCAGCACGACCAGGTTGCCCGCCGCTTCGCCGGCGAGGCTCGGCTCCTCGGCGAATTCGCCATACGCCTCGTCGACGACCACCAACGTGTCGGGCAAGGCAGCGGCGATGCGCCGCGCATCGTTCGGATCGACCGGCGTTCCGGTCGGGTTGTTCGGCGTGCAGAGGAAGAGAAGCTTCGGCCTTTCGGGCTGAACGGCAGCGAAAACCGCATCGGCATCGAACGCGAACTCCTCGGTCAGCCTTGCGGCGATCACTTCAGCGCCCTGGATACGCGCGAACTGGGCGTAGGCGGAGAAGGTCGGTTCGACGACCGCCACCTTGTCAATTCCGGGTCGGCAAAAGGCGCGCACGAGGAGGTCGATCGCGTCGTCGCTGCCGCGCGTCACCCAAAGCGTTTCGGGGCCGACGCCGTAAAGATCGGCGAGGCGCTGTCGAAGGGCCGCGGGCTGCGGCTCCGGATAGCGGTTGATACTAGCAGCCAGGCTTCCGCCAACCAGCGGCGCAAACGGATTCTCGTTGGCGTCGAGCTTGATCGAGCTGCCAATCGGCGCACCCTTCTGGGCCGCAGCGACGTCGGTCGGCGGCAGGGCGAGAATCTCGGGCCGGGCAAGGCGTTGAACGAGGCTCATGCCCTGCACTCGACGGCGCGCGCGTGCGCTTCGAGGCCTTCGAGCCGCGCCAGCGCCGCCGCGGGCCCAGCTAATACCGCCGCGGCGTCGCGCGACACCCGCTGAATGCTGGTCTCCTTCATGAAGGTCAGCGTCGACACGCCGCCCACCAGGTTGGCGATCTGCGCCGCCTCCTCGAGCGAGTTGCACAGCAGCGCACGCACGGGCGCGAAGCGGCTGCTCGCCAGTGCCGAGATCTGACGGTCGACCTCAACCTCGACCGCGTCGATCAGCGCCGGATCGGTGCTCACCAGCAGCACTTGCGCATCCGCGGCATGTTCAGCCTGGCTGAGCAGGTCCGCGGCGACCAGCGGAGGCTTCGCGCTTGCGTCGGCGATCACCATCAGCTCGCTTGGTCCTGCCGGCAAATCGATCGCCGGTCCCCCCGACAGCGACGCGACCAACGCCTTGGCTGCCGTGACCCAGGCGTTTCCTGGCCCGCAGATCCGCGCCATTGCCGGAATTGCGGCCGCGCCGAACGCCAGCGCGGCGATCGCCTGCGCGCCGCCCACGGCCCACACCTCGTCGACCCCCACTGCCTCGGCTGCCAGCGCGATCGCCCGGTCGAGCCCGCCATCCTGGCGCGGCGGGGTGACGACGACCAGCCGCTCGACGCCGGCCACTCGCGCCGGAATCCCGAGCATCAGCAGCGTCGAGAACAAGGGTGCCGCGCCACCCGGCACGTACAGTCCCGCGCTCGCGATCGGCGTCCAGCGCTTGCCGACGCGCAATCCCGGCATTGGCTCGGTCTCAATGTCCGCTGGCTTCGTCGCGCGATGAAATGCCTCGATATTGCGGCACGCCAATGCGAAAGCTTCCAGCGTCGCCGCCGGGAAGTTCCGCCGCGCCTGGTCGGCGAACGGCGCAACGGCGATTGGGCGTGGCTCCGCTCCATCGATCCGCACCGCATGATGTACGAGCGCGTCCCAACCGCCGGCGCGGACATCCTCGACGATCGTTCGCACGCCCGTCAGCAGCGTTGGCTCCTCGCGCGCGGTGGGCCGTTTCAGCGCCGCGGCGCGCTTCTGCCGGTCGCTCCAGTCGAACCGCTCGATCACAGCATCATCTTTTCGATCGGCATGACGAGGATCGCCGACGCACCGGCCGCCTTCAATTTCTCCAGCGTCTCCCAAAACACTGATTCTTGGCAGACCGCCTGCACGGCGTAATGACCGGGCCGGCCCGCGAGCGGCACGACCGTGGGCGCCTCCGCGCCGGGTAGAATCCGCGCGATTTCGATCAGCGCCGCCTTTGGCGCATTGAGCACGATATATTTGCTTTCCTGCGTCGCGATCACGCCGTCGATCCGCGTCAGCAGCGCATCGGCCCGCTCCGCCAGAGCAGGAGCCATCGGTTTCAGAGTGCGCACCAGCACCGCCTCGCTCGCCAATACCGTCTCGACCGCCGCCAGCCCGTTGGCCTCCAGCGTCGCTCCGGTCGAAACGAGATCGCAAATGAACTTCGCGATGCCGAGCCGCGGCGCCAGCTCGACCGCGCCCTTCATCGGCACGATCTCGGCCTCAATTGCACGCTCGGCCAGAAAGTGCGCGAGCAGCCGGGGGTAGGAGGTCGCGATCCGCTGCCCGGCGAGCATCTCGGTCTTGTAAACGACCCCATCCGGCGCGGCGATTTTCAGCGTGCAGCGGCCGAAGCCCAGATTGGTCACCGTCCGGACCCGGCGCGCGGCCTGCCCCAACGCATATTCCTCGAGCACATTCTGGCCGCAGATGCCGAGCTCGCAAACCCCGTCGGCGACGAAAGTCGGGATGTCGTCGTCGCGCACAAACATGACGTCGAGCGGGAAATTCTCCGCTCGTGCCGTCAGCGCGTTCTTGCCGCCCTGGAGTTTGAGGCCCGCGCCCTTGAGCAAATCGCGACTCTGCTCGAACAGGCGGCCCGATTTCTGGACGGCGATGTGCAGCCTGCTGCGATCAGTCACCATCGCCCTCTCCTTTCAGACGGTCGAGTAGAAGGCGGTATCCTTGATTGCTCTCCTCGCGCAGAAAGCGGGCGACGCGAACGATCGTGGTCGTGCTCACCCCGGTCGCGTCGTGGATTTCGCGGTAGGTCATTCGTCCCTGGTCGAGCAGCCGCGCCACTTGCCACCGTTCGGCAAGCGTCCGTACCTCGGCGGGTGTGCACAGGTCGCACAGCAGCGCGCGCGCTTCCGCCGGGCTCCGAAGCGAAGCGAGGACGGCGGCGAGGTCCTCGACGAGAGGGGCGGAAGGGGGTGTGGTCATTATTGTTACACTGTATTAGAACAATGAAACGACTTCCGCAACCGCGATTGGCCGTTGACAAGTTGGACCCGACCCTGGACCATAAGAGCATGACGACTTCGATCCTCCGCAACGCATGGTGGTGGCGCTTCTCGCCCCGATGGCGCGCGCGCGGCTGATTCTCGTCTCAACAGGCGTTGAACTTTGGTCCGGGCCCGCGCAAGCGGGCCTTTTTTTATCCTTCGAACATCTCCGGAACCCACAGAATGATCATTGTGATGAAGCCCGACGCGCCGGCCAACGTGGTCGACGACCTCCTCGCCCGGATCGAAGCAAAGGGGCTCAAGCCGCTGCACATGCCGGGCAGCGAGCGGGTCGTGCTCGGCGCGCTCGGCGACGAGCGCGTGCTCGGGGAGCTCGAACTCGAAGGGCACCCGTATGTCGAGGCCGTCAAACCCATTCTCGCCCCCTACAAGCTTGTCTCGCGCGAGCTTCACCCCCACGACAGCATCGTCACGATCGGCGACGTGAGCATCGGCGGCAGCCGCTTCGCACTCATCGCCGGCCCCTGCGCGGTCGAGAACGAAACCCAGCTCCTCGCCAGCGCCAAGGCGGCGAAGGCGGCCGGCGCGCGGATCCTGCGCGGCGGGGCGTTCAAGCCGCGCACCAGCCCGTACAGTTTTCAGGGGCATGGCGGCGAGGGGTTGACCCTGCTCGCCGATGTCGGCCGCGAGCTCGGCATGCCGGTGGTCACCGAAGTTCTGGAATCGGGCGACGTGGACCTGGTCGCAACACACGCCGACGCGCTTCAGGTCGGCGCGCGCAACATGCAGAATTTCTCGCTGCTCAAGGCCGTCGGTCAGGTGCGCAAGCCGGTGATCCTCAAGCGCGGCATGTCGGCCCGAATCGAGGATCTGCTGCTCGCCGCCGAATATATTCTGGCGGAGGGCAACGATCAGGTCGTCTTGTGCGAGCGCGGCATCCGCACATTCGAGACGGCGACGCGCAACACGCTCGATCTCGCCGCCGTGCCGCTGCTCAAGGCGAAGAGCCATTTGCCGGTGATCGTCGATCCGTCGCACGGCACCGGCATCCGGGCGCTGGTCGCGCCGATGGCGCTCGCCGGTGCGGCCGCCGGGGCCGACGGGCTGATGATCGAGGTCCACTTCGACCCGGGTGCGGCGCAATGCGACGGCGCCCAGTCGCTGTTCCCCCATCAGCTCGAAGCGCTCGGCAAGCAGCTCGGACAACTCCTGCCGGTGGTCGGGCGCACCCTGTGACGCGACCTGCGGCAGGAGCGGCGGCGAGCTTGGTCCGGCGTCTTGCCGGTCAGGTCGACCCGTTGCGCCTGCACGCCGCGCTGTTGGTTGATGGAAAAGCAACGCCGCCCCTGTTCATCCAGCGCACCGGTGGACCCGCCGTGATCGTCGAGGCGGCTGCCGTTCGGGCGGTCTGCAAGGGGCAGGAGGTCGAGCTGACCGCCTTGAGCGAGGGCGGGACGATCGCGCTGGCGCACCTTGGATCGCTCCTCGCCGACCACCTTGTCGAGCAGAGCGGCGAGCGGCTGCTCGCGCGCTTCTCCCGCTGCACCGCGCCTGAGGAGTTCGAGCGCGCTCATGCCGCATCGCCCTTCGATATCCTTCGCGCGCTCGCCTTCGGTCACACTGCCGCGGATCGCGACGAATCCTTCGCCCTGACCGCTGCGGGTGTGATCGGCTTCGACCACGTCGACCTGTTCGAGGATTTGCCCAAGCGGATTCCGAACGATTTTCCGGACTTTGTCTTCTGGCTCGCCGAAAGCTTGGTCGTGGTCGAGCCCGGCGGCGTGGCGCGGCTCATCTGTCGCCGTCGTTGCGTCGCTCAAGGACCATGTCGCGGCCGGCGACGTCTTCCAGGTGGTGCCCTCACGGGCCTTCCGCGCGCCCTGCGCAGACCCCGCCGCCGCCTTCGCCCGGCTCGGCGTCGCCGACCCCAGCCGCTACCTGTTCTTCGCCGAAACGGGATTCGGAACGCTGTTCGGCGCCTCGCCCGAAACCGCCGTTTCCGTCCGACGGGACGGCGAGCACCGCATGGTGATGGTCTCACCGATCGCCGGCACCCGGCCGCGCGGCGCCACCCTCGACGAGGACGACCGGATGGAGGCGGACCTCCGGCTTGATGCCAAGGAGATCGCCGAGCATCTGATGCTGGTCGATCTTGCCCGCAACGACGTCGCGCGGGTCGCGGAACCCGGCACGCGGCGCGTGTCCAGCTTGCTGGGCGTCGAGCGCTTTGCCCGCGTCATGCACCTCGTCAGCCGGGTTGAAGGCCGCCTCGAGCCCGACCGGGACGCCATCGACGCGCTGATCGCCTGCGCGACCTGCGGAACCTTGAGCGGCGCGCCCAAGCTGCGCGCGCTCGAACTGATCCGCGCTGTCGAGGCCAGTCCGCGCGGCCCTTATGGCGGCGTGGTCGGCTGGATCGCTGGCGACGGATCGATGGACACGTCGATCGTCATCCGCTCCGCCCTCGTTCGCGACGGCATCGCCGAAGTCCGTGCTGGCGCCGGTGTGGTCTACGACAGCGATCCCGCCGTCGAAACCGCCGAGACCCGCCACAAGGCCAGCGCCGTCCTTGCCGCGATCGGGGTAGCGGCATGAACATCCTGCTCATCGACAATCGCGACAGCTTCACCTTCAATCTGGCCGACGCCTGCGCCCGGCTTGGCGCCGCGGTAAAGGTCGTCCGCAACAGCATCGCCGCGGATGCCGCCGTCGCCCGCGCCGAAAGCGAAGGCTCCACGCTGCTGCTGTCACCGGGTCCGGGCCATCCTCGCGATGCCGGCTGCTGTATGGAACTGATTACACGCGCCAAAGGCCGGGTTCCGCTGATCGGCGTTTGCCTCGGCCATCAGGCGATGGTGCTGGAGGCGGGCGGCACCGTCGAGCGCGCGCCGGCGATCGTTCACGGCAAGGCGTCGCGCCTCGATCATGACGGCGCCGGGCCGTTCGCCGGCGTGCCGAGCCCGATTGCCATCGGCCGTTATCACTCCCTGTGCACCCCCGACCCGCCCGCAAACTTCACCGTTCACGGGGCAATCGACGGCATGGCGATGGCGATCAGCGACGAGGCCGCGATGCAGGTCGGAGTCCAGTTCCACCCGGAATCGATCCTGACCCCGATGGGCGACAAGCTGCTGGCCGGAATGCTCCGCTGGACAGAGCGGCTGCGGGCCGGCCAAGGCGCTGCGCGATGAGCGACATCCAGGGCCTCGCCGATCTCGGTCCCGTCCCCAATCCATTGCCCAAGCTGCTGACCGGCGAGGATCTGCCGGCCGAAGATTCGGAGCATCTGTTCGAGCGGCTGGTGCTCGGCAAGCTCGAGCCCGCCGAAATCGCGGGGATGCTCGTCGCGCTCAGGATGAAGGGGGAGACCGCGGAGGAAATGATCGGCGCGGCACAGGCGCTGTGCGCCGCGGCGCTGCCGTTCGACCGCCCAGATTATATCTACGCCGATTGCTGCGGGACGGGTGGGGACGGGTCGGGGCTGATCAATGTCTCGACGGCTACCGCGTTCGTCGCCGCCGCCTGCGGCTTGCCGGTCGCCAAGCACGGCAATCGCAGCGTCAGCTCGCGCTGCGGCTCGGCCGATGTGCTCGAAGCGCTCGGTGTCCGGATCGAAATGGCGCCCGCCGAGGCGCGGGCGACGCTCGACGAGACCGGCTTCTGCTTCCTGTTCGCGCCAGCCTATCATCCGGGCATGAAGCATGCCGCGCTGGTGCGGCGGCAGCTGCAGGTCCGAACGGTGATGAACCTGCTCGGTCCGTGCATCAATCCGGCCCGCCCGCCGGTCCAGCTGCTCGGAGTCGCGGACCCGAAGATGCTGCGCAGGGTCGCCCAGACCTTGGCGGCAATGCGGGTCGAGCGGGCGCTGGTCGTCCACGGCTCGGGCCTCGACGAGGTCGCGCTCCACGGCGAGACCCGCGCGATCCGGCTGGTCGCCGGAACGCTCACCGAATTCGAGATTACGCCGGAGGAGGCGGGCTTGGAACGCGCGCCGCTCAAAGCGGTGACCGGCGGCGATGCCGCCGAAAATGGGGAGCGGCTTCGCGCTCTGCTTGCGGGTCGCGGCGAGCGCGCCGAAACCGACATCGTCGCGCTCAACGCGGGCGCGCTGCTGATGACCGCGGGCAAAGCTTCCGACCTTCGCGACGGCACCTCCGCCGCGCTTGAGGCGCTTCGCTCCGGCGCGCCCGGCGCCGTGCTCGATCGATTCGTCGAGGCCAGCCGTGGCTGAGTCGGTCCTCGCCGAGATCGTCGCGCGCAAACGAGTCGAGGTTGCGGACCGCTTCGGCTCGACTTCCGCCGAGGCGATGCGCGCCGATGTCGAGCCGACCCGCCGAAGCCTGCGTACCGCCCTCGCAGGGCCCGGCGCGCGGTTCATCATGGAGGTCAAGCGCGCCTCGCCGTCCGGCCACCGCAGCAGTGTCGATCCGGCGGATGCCGCCCGCGCTTATGCCGGCGTGGCCGATGCGATCAGCGTGCTCACCGACGCACCCTATTTCCACGGCTCGCTCGATGACCTCCGCACCGTCCGATCGATCTTCGACGGGCCGATCCTCGCCAAGGATTTCGTGGTCGATCCCCGTCAGCTGATCGAGGCGCGGGGCGCGGGCGCCGATGCTGCGCTGGCGATGTTGTCGGTATTGAGCGACGAGGAAGTCATCGCGGTATATGCCGAAGCACGGCGTCTCGGGATGGACGTTATTACCGAAGTTCATAATGAAGCCGAACTGTCCCGCGCCAAGGCGCTTGGCGCCGCCATCGTCGGCATCAACAATCGCAACCTGAAGACGCTCGAAACCGATCTCGCTGTTACCGAGCGGCTTGCGCCAAATGCACCGCTAGAGGCGCTATTGATTTCAGAGTCTGGAATCGCCACCCGCGCCGATGTCCAGCGCCTCGCGCCCTTGGTCGATGCGTTCCTCGTCGGATCGTCGCTGATGGCCGCGGGAGATGTCGGCGAGGCAGCCCGCGCGCTGGTGTTTGGGCGAAACAAGGTTTGTGGAGTCACAAAGGTTAGCGACGCGAAAATCGCAGTTGAGGCGGGCGCGACTCATATCGGGATGATTTTCGTGCCGCACTCGCTGCGCGTACTCCTTTGGCGTTCCTCGCGGGGGGAATCAATCCAGCAAACGCCACCGCTGCGTCCGCCGTCGGTGCCTATGGCCTCGATCTCTGCTCGGGCGTCGAGAGCACTCCTGGCATCAAGGACCCCGACAAGCTGGCCGCGCTGTTCGACGCCCTCCGCCCCTCCTGCAGGAGTGATTAGATGCGCCAGTCCGGCCGCTTCGGTCGCTTTGGCGGCGCCTATGTTCCCGAGATTCTCGTCCCTGCGCTCGAGCAGCTCGAGGCCGCCTTCCTCGACGCGCAAGACGATCCCGCTTTCAACGCCGAGCTGCAGAACCTTCTCGCCACCTACGCCGGACGGCCCACCCCGCTGACCCGCTGCCGCAACCTCGGCTCGGCGCACACCCGCATTTACCTCAAGCGCGAGGATTTGCTTCACGGCGGCGCGCACAAGACCAACCAGGTGCTGGCCCAGGCTTTGCTCGCCAAACGGATGGGCAAGACTCGGCTCATCGCCGAGACGGGTGCCGGACAGCATGGCGTCGCCACGGCGCTGGCCGGCGCGCTGTTCGGGCTTGAGACCAAAATCTACATGGGCGCGCACGATGTCGAGCGGCAGGCGCTCAACGTCTTCCGCATGGAGTTGATGGGGGCGACCGTAATCCCGGTCACCGCCGGCGGCCGGACGCTCAAGGACGCCGTCAACGAGGCGCTGCGCGACTGGACCGCCAGCTTCCCCGACACCCACTATATCCTCGGCACCGTCGCCGGCCCGCATCCCTTCCCGCTGATGGTGCGCGAATATCAGCGCGTCATCGGCAAGGAAGCGCGCGAGCAAATCCTCGCCATCGAAGACCGCCTGCCCGACGCGGTGATCGCCTGCGTCGGCGGCGGTTCGAACGCGATCGGCATCTTCTCCGATTTTATCGGTGACGAAGGCGTCGAACTGATCGGGGTCGAGGCGGCCGGCAAGGGCCTCGACGGCAACGAACATGGCGCGACCATCCTGCGCGGCTCCCCCGGCATCCTCCACGGCGCCTCGACCCTCGTGTTGCAGGATAGCGACGGCCAGGTCGCCGACAGCTGGTCGATCTCGGCCGGCCTCGATTATCCCGCGGTCGGGCCGGAACATGCGCATCTCAAGGACATCGGCCGCGCCACCCATGTCGGCTGCGAGGATCGGGCGGCGCTTGGCGCCTTCGTCACGCTCGCGCGCAGGGAAGGCATCGTCTGCGCCTTTGAAAGCGCTCATGCCGTCGCCCATGCGCTCAGGCTTGCGGAGGCGGTGGCGCGCGGGTTGACGATGCCTTCGCCGGCATCGCCGAGTTCCGTGCCAGGCATGCCGACATCCCGATCGGTATCCTCACCTATGCCAACCTGCTTGCCGCGCGCGGGGAAGCGCGCTTCATGGCGAACGCCGCCGCCGCCGGCGCGGACTCGATCCTCGTCGCCGATGTGCCGAGCCTCGAGGCCGAGCCCTATGCCGCCGCCGCGCGCATCGCCGGGCTCGACCTGGTGATGATCGCTGCTCCGAACACGCCCGCGCGCGTCATCCAGCGGATCGCCGCGCTCTCCTCGGGCTACACTTACTGCGTCGCTCGCGCCGGGGTGACCGGCACCCGCCAAGCGCTCGCGCTCGACCATGACGCGCTGTTCGCCGCGCTGGCGGAGCATGGCGCGCCGCCGCCGGTGCTCGGCTTCGGCATCTCGACGCCGGATCATGTTCGTCAGGCGCTCGCCGCCGGCGCTGCCGGAGTGATCAGCGGATCGGCGATCGTCCAGCTGGTCACGAAGCCCGATGCGCCGGAGCGGGTCCGCGAATTCGTCGCAACGATGAAGGCGGCAACCCTCCGCTAAGCTCTGCGCGCTATGATGGCGCAACCGCGAGTCGCGAAAGGCGTTGGCAAGGAACGATGTACACGGGAGAATTGTCCCCCCGCGACCGCGCGGGCCCGATCGGCGGGGTGATCCTCGTCCACCTCGCGCTCGGGGCGATGCTGCTCGGCCTTGCCGGGCGGATCGTGCCCGCGGCGGTGCAGCAGTCGCTCAAGACCTTCGACGTGCGCGACCTGCCGCCGCCGCAGGTGCCTCCACCCGTGCGCAAGGCGAAGCGCGCGGCGGCCAAGCCAGCCGCCGCTCCCCCCAACCGCGAGAGCGAGGCAACGCCGATCGTCGCGCCGACCCCGCGCATCGTCATTCAGACCCTCAACCCCATCGTCGCCGCGCCTGTGGCGAGTGTCGGCTCGGCGTCGACCCAGGGCGCCGCGGCAATCGTCGGGCCCGGAACGGGAGCCGGAGGTATCGGCAACGGTTTCGGCTCGGGCGGCAGCGGGGCCGGGGGCGGCGACGATGGCACCGGCACGCATCCGCATCCGCTGTTCCGTCCGCCCGACCCGCGCATCTATCCCCGCCAGCTGATCGAGGACCTGCCGCGCGGGGCGCGGGTGTTCATCCTGTTCAGCGTTCAGATCGACGGCCGGATCACCGACTGCAGCGTGCGGCAATCTAGCGGCGACCCGGCGGTCGATGCGGCGGTCTGCCAGGTCGCCGAGCAGCGCTTCCGCTACGACCCGGCGCGGCGCGGCGACGGCACGCCCTATGTCGCCAAGGCGGCCTACATGCAGGTGTTCTAGGCGCTCGCCGACGGGCGTAACGAGCTGAAATCCGATCTGGATCAAGCATTCAGTTCCAAGTGCAAATGCACTGCCCCCCTTTCCGACAAGCTTTTTTCGGGCGCGCGCAAAATAAGCTTGTTGCAATGTAGGATTTCGTTTGTTCTCTAAACGTTCTCACTGGCCTCGAGTCGTTTCGAGCCACCCGAATGGAGAACGAACATGCGGAAGAGACTTGCGGCAATCGGACTTGGCGCCGCGATGCTCACGGCCTCGGCGGCTGTGGCCAGTGAGGCCATCGCCTATCGCTACGACGCCCGCGGGCGTCTGGTTCAGGTGGCGCGGAGCGGCAGCGTCAACAATGCCGTGACCACGGGCTACACCTACGACCGGGCCGACAACCGCCTGAGCAAGGCGACCAGCGGTTCGCCCAACCCGCCGCCGCCGTAAGCAAGAGCGGCGAAGCGCGCTTCCCCCTACCTCAACCAATCTCGCCAGCCGGCGAACGCAATTTTGGAGTTTTCATCATGACCAGCACGTCCTTCCGGGCGGGCGCGATCGCCTGCGCCCTGCTTGCCTCCACCGCGATCGCCTCGCCGGCACTCGCCCAGCTCGCGCCGCCGGAACCCGTCCGCCAGGCGCTCGACGCCAACGGAGTCGACCTGTTCAACGGCACGCTGCGGGTGACCGCACCGGCCCTGGCGATGGGCCAGGGCGAGCCGCAGGGCCTCGTCTACGCGAGGTACAACAGCGGCAGCGGCTGGACGGACAATGTCACCGCGGCACTCAACCTGTCGGGCTCGACGATGACCGTCAACCTCGGCGGCACGTCGGACCGGTTCACCGTCTCGGGCACCAGCTACATCTCGACCGAGGGCAATGGCGCGACGCTGGTGCTCAGCGGTAGCGTCTACACCTACACCGCGGCGGACGGAACCATCGTTCACTTCGACAAGAACCGCTCGACCAATTCGCCCTATTATTCGAACGCAGGGCGCGCCACCGACCTCGTTCGCCCCTCGGGCGCCAAGCTGGTCTACAGCTATACCGCCATGCCTTATTGCCGCGTCTGGAAGGCTGGCATCGCCGGCGACACCTGCACGACCAGCGACACCATCTACATCCTCAACACCATCCGCAACAGCACCGGCTACCAGGTCACGCTGCAGCATCCCGACACGGGCTACATCTATGATCCGGAACAACCCTCGCTCCAGCCGGACTTCGCCACCGTGTCGAAGGTCACCGGCGCAACCGCGACCAACCTGGCGGCCGCGTCCGGCGCGAGCACGCCGACGGAATCGTTCGACGACACGCCGGTCGGCGGCGTCCCCACCTTCACCGTCACCGATGCGATGGGGCGGATCACCAGATATCGCATGACGAGCAATGGCGCGGTCGCCGGCATCACCCGCCCGACGAGCACGGCCGAGGACATCACGGTCACCTACACGTCGGGCCGCGTCTCGAGCATCGCCGGCCCGGCCGGCACGACCAGCTATTCGTCGAGCGACGCGTCCGGCGTGCGCACCGTCACCGTCACCGACGCGCTGGCGCATGCGACCAGCTACACCTTCGACATCGCGTCGCAGCGGATGACCGGCGTGACCGACGCCAACGGCCATGCGACCGCAATGCAATATGACCCGAATGGCCGGCTCAGCCGGGTGACTCGTCCCGAAGGCAACGCCACCCAGATCATCTACGATGCGCGGGGCAACGTCACCCAGCGCGACGAGGTCGCCAAGCCGAACTCGGGCGTCGCGACGATCTCGCAATATGCGGGATATGACGGGACCTGTTCGAACCCGCTGACCTGCAACCAGCCGAACTGGACACAGGACGCCAACGGCAAGCAGACCGATTACACCTATGATCCGACCCACGGGGATCTGTTGACGGTCACCCTCCCTGCCCCCACCGTCGGGGCGGTTCGGCCGCAGACGCGGTTCAGCTACTCGTCGCTGCAAGCCTTTTTCAACAACGGTAGCGGCGCGATCGTCGCGTCGGGCGAACCGGTGACGAAGCTCACCGGCGTCTCGCAGTGCCAGACCGGCGCGTCGTGCGCGGGCACCGCCGACGAGGTGGTCGCCGCCATCGGCTATGGCCCCCAGACGAGCGGGGTCGGCAACAATCTGCTGCCCGTCTCGCTCAGCAAAGGCTCGGGCGACGGCGCGCTGACCGCGACCACCGCCTTCACCTATGACGATGTCGGCAATCTCTTGACTCTCGACGGGCCGCTCGCCGGCGCCGCCGACACGACGCGGGCCCGCTACGATGCCGACCGCG
>JAIVIZ010000054.1 GCA_020200315.1 Sphingomonadales bacterium
GCCACCGCCCAACATAACCATCAGGCGGCGGCGCACCTCAAGCTCGCCGGCCTCTCGATCTCCGCCCGCCACGATGTCAATTACGCGCTGCTCGACTCCCGCCTCAAGCGGATGGTGCAAAAGCCCTCGATGGTCGGCCTGTCGGTCGGCGTGATCGAGAACGGCCGCATCACATTCCTTTCGGGTTATGGCGAGACGGCGCACGGCTCCGGTGAAGCGGTCACGCCCGAGACCGTATTCCGCTGGGCCAGTTGCTCGAAGGGGCTGGCCGCGACGATGGTCGCCAAGCTGGCCGAGGAAGGGCAAATCGATCTTGGCGCGCCGGTCGCGCGCTATTCGGCAAGCCTCCGGCTGCCCAACGGCAACGAGCAGCGTGCCACCGTCACCGACCTCTTGAGCCATCGCCTCGGCATCTATCGCGACGCCTTCGACAATAAGTTGGAAGAGGGGCAGGACCCGTTCGTGTTGCGCGCCAGCATGGGCCAGCTCAATGCGGTGTGCCAGCCCGGCACCTGCTGGAATTACGAGAATGTCGCCTACGATGCGTCGAGCGAGATTGTTTCGCGCGCGATGCACTTGCCCTATCCGCAGGCGGTGCAGCGAATGCTGTTCGACCCGATCGGGATGAATTCGGCCAGCGTCACCCGCGACGGTCTGATGAGCGCCAACAGCTGGGCGCGGCCGCACAACGCCGGCCGCAAGACGCTGGAAGTCAGCGACAATTATTACCGCGTTCCCGGCGCGGCGGGGGTGAACAGCAACATCAAGGATATGGCGCTGTGGATGATCGCGCAGGCCGGCGGCATGCCCGACGTGCTGTCGCCGCAGCTGCTCGATACGATTCATGCGCCGCTGGTCCGGACCGCGCCCGAGCTTGCCCACCTTCGCAAGTTCCTAGAGCGGCTCAAGGACCCCTATTACGGCATGGGCTGGCGCAGCTACACCTATGCCGGGCACCACATCATCGGCCATCGCGGGGGCGTGCGCGGTTACCGCTCGCTGATCCTGTTCGATCCGGCGCTCAAGAGCGGTGTCGTCGCGCTGTGGAACAGCGATACCAACCAGCCGGGCGGACTCGAGTTCGAGGTGATGGACATGCTCTATCACCTGCCGTTCCGCGACTGGATGGAACTCGACCGCAAAGGCGCACCCCCGCCCGACGTCCCCGACGAGGAAGCGCCGCTGGTGACGGCCGACGCGGGCAACGCCCGGCACTCCTAGAGGTCATTGCGAGAGCGAAGCGACGAAGCAATCCAGCCTGACGAACAGGTGGATTGCTTTCCCCGGCCTGCACCGGGGTCGCAATGACGAGAGGCGAGCTAAGAGTCTACGTCGCCTGTCCGAGCGGGATCGCTCTGCGCTCGCCGGCGCCCGTCTCTTCGTAGCGGTCCTCCCTGATGCGCTCCTGATTGCTGCTGTTCTGGTCCATGCTGGTCCGGCCGGTCAGGAACTGGAGCAGGTCCTGGTTCATCCGGTCCTTCTCGATCGCGAAGATGCCGTGCGCCGAGCCTTCATATTCGATCAGCTGCGCATTGGGCACCTGCTCGGCAACGACCCGCGCGGTGGCGTCGATCGGTACGGTCTTGTCCGCCGTGCCGTGGATGACGAGCGTCGGCACGGTGAAGCTCTTGAGGTCGGGCCGGAAGTCGGTCGTCGCGAACGCTTTCGCCGCCGCGAGCGTCGGCCGCAGTCCGGCCATCATCGCCTGACGCCAGGCGTTCATCTCGACCTCGTCGCTGACCGGCTGGCTGATGAGGCCCGTTCCGAAGAAGGTCTTGAAGAACCCCTTGAAGAAGTGCGCGCGGTCGGTCTTCATCCTTTCGGTCATCGTATCGAACTGCGACTGCGGCACGCCGTCGGGATTGTCGTCGGTCTGCAGCACATAGGGCACAATCGAGGAGATCAGGACCGCCTTGCTGACCCGGCCGGCGCCCTGTTTGGTGAGGAAGCGCGCAACCTCGCCGCCGCCCATCGAGAAGCCGACCAGCGCGACCGGCTCCGACACGCCGGCATGTTCGAGCACGGCGGCGACGTCGTCGGCATAGGTGTCGTAATCATGTCCGTTCCACGGCTGGTCCGAGCGGCCGAAGCCGCGGCGATCCGGGCTGATCGTGCGGCAGCCGTTCTCGGCAAGGACGAGGGCAGTGTCGTCGAAACTGTCGGCGCTCAGCGGCCAGCCGTGCAGCAGAACCACGGGCGCGCCCTGGCCCCAATCCTTGTAATAAAGATGCGTGCCGTCCTTCGCTTTCGCATAGGGCATGAGTTCACTCCTCGGGAAGCGGCTCAGGGAGGAAGGGCCGCAGGCAGGAGAACGCATCAAGCCTGATTTATGTTGCTCGGCTCGTCCGTTCTCGACGCCGATCTGACAATCGTCGATCGTCGCGCTTGGTGAGTGAGCACCGCCGTTCCTGCTCTACTCCTTGCCCTCTCCCCCCTCCTGCGCTATGCGCGCCAGCGTCCGGCGGACCTGGTTCGCGGGCGGCCCGTCTCTCTGGCGAGCGCGCAGGCTTCGGTCCTTGATGGCCGGGCGCCTGACGCGCTTTTTGGCTTAGGCGCTCCCCCGCTCGCTCCAGGCTCACGGGATGCCGCGCCGGCATGGGGTCGTCGCGGCGGCAAGGGTTTCACAAAAGTCCGCTCGACGGAAGCCGCCCACTCCCGGGCCCGGCCAGCGGCCGAAACGCTTTTTTGAAAGAACGAAAACTTCATGGCCACTACGGCATTCCCGAGCCGCGAGGATTTCGCGGCGCTCCTCAACGAATCCCTCGGCGGCGAAAATGAGTCCTTCGAGGGCAAGGTCGTCACCGGCACTGTCACCGCGGTCGAGAATGATCTCGCGGTCATCGACGTGGGCCTCAAGTCCGAAGGCCGCGTGCCGCTGCGCGAGTTCGCCTCGCCCGGACAGAAGGCCGAGCTCAAGGTCGGCGACACGGTCGAAGTGTTCGTCGACCGGGTCGAGAACGCCAGCGGCGAAGCGATGCTGTCGCGCGACCGCGCCCGCCGCGAAGCCGCATGGGACAAGTTGGAGAAGGAATTCGAGAAGCAGGAGCGCGTCGAAGGCGTGATCTTCGGCCGGGTCAAGGGCGGCTTCACCGTCGATCTGGGCGGCGCCGTCGCCTTCCTGCCGGGCAGCCAGGTCGACATCCGCCCGGTGCGCGACGTCGGCCCGCTGATGGACCTCGCCCAGCCATTCCAGATCCTCAAAATGGACCGCCGCCGCGGCAACATCGTCGTGTCGCGCCGCGCGATCCTCGAGGAAACCCGCGCCGAACAGCGCTCGGGCCTGATCCAGAGCCTTGCCGAAGGCCAGGTAATCGAGGGCATCGTCAAGAACATTACCGACTACGGCGCGTTCGTCGACCTGGGCGGAATCGACGGCCTGCTCCACGTCACCGACATCAGCTACAAGCGCGTCGGCCATCCGTCGGAGCTGATCGCCATCGGCGACACGGTCAAGGTGCAGATCATCCGCATCAACCGCGAGACCCAGCGCATCTCGCTCGGCATGAAGCAGCTCGAGAGCGATCCGTGGGAAGGCGCCGCCGCGAAATACCCGATCGAGGGCAACTTCACCGGCCGGGTCACCAACATCACCGAATATGGCGCGTTCGTTGAGTTGGAGCCGGGCATCGAGGGGCTGGTCCACGTCTCCGAAATGAGCTGGACCAAGAAGAACGTCCATCCCGGCAAGATCGTCTCCACCAGCCAGGAGGTCGAGGTCAAGATCCTCGAAGTCGATGAAGAGAAGCGGCGGATTTCGCTCGGCCTCAAGCAGGCCCAGTCCAACCCGTGGAGCGACTTCGCCGAGAAGCATCCGATCGGTTCGCCGGTCGAGGGCGAGGTCAAGAACGCGACCGAGTTCGGGCTGTTCATCGGACTCGATGGCGACGTCGACGGCATGGTCCATATGTCGGACATCGCCTGGGGCGTGACCGGCGAGGAGGCGCTTGCGCTTCACCACAAGGGTGAGACCGTCAAGGCGGTGGTGCTTGATGTCGACGTCGAAAAGGAGCGCATCTCGCTCGGCATGAAGCAGCTCGAGCGTGGAAGTGCAGGTCGGCGACGACGGCGTGACCGGCTTTATCAAGCGGACCGACCTTGGCCGCGACCGAGACGAGCAGCGTCCCGAGCGCTTTCAGGTCGGCCAGAAGTTCGACGCGCTGGTGTCGGGCTTCGATCGCTCGAAGAAGCCAAACTTCTCGATCAAGGCGCTGCAGATGGCCGAAGAGAAGCAGGCGGTGGCACAGTATGGCAGCTCCGATTCCGGGGCGTCGCTGGGCGACATCCTCGGCGAGGCGCTGAAGGCCGCCAAAAAGTAAGCGACGGCGGCGGCGCAATGAGCGGAAGCTCTTGCGCCGCCGCTGCTTTTTTGACAGTTTCGAGCTTCAACGCCGCGCGGGGCCGCAGCCGATGACAAAGGGTGGGACATGATCCGTTCTGAGCTGGTGCAGAAGCTTTGCGGGGATTTCCCCGACCTGACGCAGCGCGAAGTCGAAGGCGTCGTCGGCGCCTTGTTCGATTCGATCACCGGCCAGCTTGCCGAAGGAGGACGCGTCGAGTTGCGTGGCTTCGGCGCCTTCTCGACCCGGCAACGCGACGCCCGGGTCGGGCGCAACCCCCGGACCGGCGAAGCGGTGGACGTCTCCGCCAAGCGCGTGCCCTATTTCAAGCCAGGCAAGGAAATGCGCGAGCGGCTCAACCTCAGCGAAGTCACCGCCGAATAGGAAGCGCCGGAGCCGCCGCGCTTGACCGCGCCCGCGCGACGGACGAACTCATGCTCACGTGCGGACGTGGCGGAACGGTAGACGCTGGAGACTTAAAATCTTCTGCCCCCTAGGGCGTGCGGGTTCGAGTCCCGCCGTCCGCACCAGCGCCGAAGCGCGGCCTAGATCGCGTTCATGGTCAGCAGGTCGTAGGTCGCGACGGTCTCGTCGCTGCTGTCGGTCACGGTGACGGCCCAGCGCACTTCGCCATAATCGTCGTTACGCCGGGTCTTGGCCTTGACCGTCAGGCTGACCGTCATCGGCTCGCCGGGCACCAGCGGCTTGACGAAGCGGAGATTGTCGAGCCCCGTGTTGGCCAGCACCGGACCGGGCGCCGCATCGACGAACAGGCCGGCGGCGAACGACAGGATGAGGTAGCCGTGCGCCACCCGACCCGGGAAGAACGGGTTCGCCGCCGCCGCATCCTCGTCCATGTGCGCGTAGAAGCGGTCACCGGTGAATTCGGCGAAATGCTCGATATCCTCGAGCGTTACGGTCCGCGGACCCGCCCTCAGGGTCTGGCCGATGTGGAGCTCGCCGAAGCGCAGGCGGAACGGGTGAACGCCGCTCTCGTCCTGGGGCGCGCCCGGAAGCCAGCGGTTGACGACCGCGCTGAGCACGCGCGGGCTGCCCTGAAGCGCCGAGCGCTGCATGTAATGCTTGACGCCGCGAACCCCGCCCATCTCCTCGCCGCCGCCGGCTCGGCCAGGCCCGCCGTGGATCAGCATCGGCAAGGGCGAGCCGTGGCCGGTCGACTCGCGCGCGCTGTCGCGGTCGATCAGCACGATGCGGCCGTGGAACGCGCCGACGCCCAGCACGAACTCGCGCGCGACCTGCGCATCGTAGGTGAACAGCGAGAGGACCAGCGATCCCAACCCACGATTGGCGAGCGCGATGGCGTCGTCGAGATCCCGATAGGGCATCAGCGTCGACACCGGTCCGAACGCCTCGACGTCATGGACGAGGGCGGCGGTCCACGGATCGTCGGCCCGGAACAGCAGGGGAGAAATGAACGCCCCCTGCCCCGGCTCGACTCCGCGCGTCGCCACCGTGTCGATATCGCCGAACACGAGCCGCGCTTCGCGGGCGAGCTGGCGCGCGCTGTCGCGAACTCCGTCGAGCTGGCTCTGGCCCGCGAGCGCGCCCATGGTCACGCCCTCGATCGCGGGATCGCCGACGACGATGTTGCCGAGCTTCTCCCGAAGCGCGCTCTCGGCATCGTCGAGCCACTGTTGGGGCACGAAGGCGCGGCGGATGGCGGTGCATTTCTGCCCCGCCTTGGTGGTCATTTCCTGGACGACCTCGTTGACGAACAGATTGAATTCGGGCGTTCCCGGACCCGCGTCGGGGCCAAGGATCGAGGCGTTGAGCGAATCCCGTTCGGCAATGAACCGGACCGATTCGCGGGCGATTGCCGGGTGGGTCTGGAGC
>JAIVIZ010000055.1 GCA_020200315.1 Sphingomonadales bacterium
GCACCGGCTCGATCGAGCGGACGACGAACGGCAGGCCGACGAAGGTCAGCGCCAAGGTAATCCCGATCCAGGTGAAGGCGACCTTGATGCCAAGGGGGGCGAGTAGCGCGCCGATCCAGCCATGCTCCGCATAGAGCGATGTGAGCGCGATTCCGGCGACCGCCGTGGGCAGGGCGAACGGCAGATCGACGATCGCGCTGACGAGACGGCGGCCGGGGAAAGCGTAGCGCACCAGCACCCAGGCGACGAGCGTCCCGAATACGGCGTTGATCAGGGCGGCCGCCGCCGCGGCGCCGAAACTCACTCGATAGGCGGCGAAGGCGCGGGCGTTGAGGCCGGCGTCGACGAACGCGTCCCAGCCCATTCCGGCCGTCCGGATGGCGAGCGCCGACAGAGGCAGCAGGACGATGATCGAAAGCCACGCGACGGTAATCCCAAGGCTCAAGCCGAATCCCGGGATGATGGACCGCCGGACGCCGCGCACGCGAGTTCGTCCTATCGCGGCCCTGACGGCGGGTGCGGTCGGCGCAAGCGGCGCCGGATCGGCAAGCGCCGGAAGGGCGGGCGCGGCGGTCAGCGGCCCTTCTTCGCCATGATCAGGTCGAACAGCCCGCCATTTGCGAAATAGCGCTTCTGCGCGGCCTTCCAGCCGCCGAAGTCGGCGATGCTGGCGAACTCAACCTTGGGAAAATCCGCGGCGTGGCGCGCCAGGGCCGCCGGATCGCGCGGCCGATAATAGTTGCGGGCAATGATCTCCTGCGCCTCCGGCGTGTAAAGAAAGCGCAGGTAAGCCGTGGCAGCATCAAGCGTGCCATGCTTCTTCGCATTCGCGTCGATCACCGCGACCGGTGGTTCGGCCAGGATCGAGACGCTCGGTACGACCCTCTGGACCTTGCCGTTGCCAATCTTCTTCTGCGCGAGCAGCGCCTCATTCTCCCACGCGATCAGCACATCACCAATCCCGCGTTCGACAAAGGTCGTTGTCGCGCCGCGCGCCCCGCTGTCGAGCACGGGAACATGGGCGAACAACTGGCCGAGATAGGCATCGGCCGCCTTGTCGGAGCCGCGCACCCTGCGCGCCCAGGCGGCAGCGGCGAGCACGTTCCAGCGCGCGCCCCCCGATGACTTCGGGTTGGGCGTGACGACCTGGACGCCGCGCTTCACCAGGTCGCCCCAGTCGCGGATGTGCTTTGGGTTACCCTTGCGCACGAGGAACACGATGGTCGAGGTGTACGGCGCGCTGTTGTCGGGCAGCCGGGCCTGCCAATCGGCGGGGAGCTTGCCGCTGTTTGCCGCGATCGCATCGATGTCGCCGGCGAGCGCGAGCGTCACGACATCGGCGCCGAGCCCGTCGATCACGGCGCGCGACTGCTTGCCCGATCCGCCGTGACTCATTTCGAACTGGAGGTCCTGGCCGTGACTCTTCTTCCATGAGGCCGCGAAGGCGGCGTTGATATCGCGATAGAGCTCGCGCGTGGGGTCATAGCTGACGTTGAGCAGCTTGTTGTCGCTTGCCGACCGGCCACAGCTGGCCAGCATCAGCGCGCTCGCCATGAGGGTGCCAGCAATTAAGCTTTCCCGCCACTTCCGCACCATTGCCAGCCTGTTCCCTGGGGCTCGAATCGCCCGCTGCTCACGTCGCGCCTTCTTCCATGCTGCGCCCGGTAGATTTGGCAAGGGGTCGTTGCGAGAGAGCGGATAAGCAACTGTCCGGCGACGCCGGAATGAAAGAAAATTGCGCGTGTTGGCGATTTCGGAGTGTTCGTCAGGCAAGCCACGCCTTGATCAGCCCGGCGACGAGCGCGAGCGCAAGGACGCTCGCCGCCCAGATTCCGACGAACCAGCCGAACTGTCGCCAACTCAATGATAGCCCTCGGTTCCAACCTTGCCGCGGAACACCCAATAGGCCCAGCCGGTGTAGGAGAGGATTATCGGCATGATGATCGCGGTGCCAACTAACATGAAAAGCTGGCTGCGCTCGGGCGCGGCCGCCTGCCAGATCGTGACGCTGGAGGGAACGATGTAGGGCCACATGCTGATGCCCAACCCCGCCATGCCAAGCGCGAACAGCGCGAGCGCAAGCAGGAAGGGTGCGTAGCGGCGGCGGCCCGCGAGGCTCTTGAAGAGCGCGAAGAAGATTGCCGCGGCGACGACCGGCACGATCGCCGCGAACAGGATCGCCGGCATTTGGAACCAGCGCCGCCAATATTGCGCGTCGAGGAAGGGTGTGGCGAGACTGACCGCGATCATCAGCGCCAGTATCCCCCAGGCGGCGCGCTTCGCCAGCCGATAGGCATGATCCTCGGCCCGCCCCTCGACCTTGATGACGAGGAAGGCCGCGCCAAGCAGTGCGTAGCCGACCACCACCCCTAGGCCGGTGAGCAGGGAGAAGGGACTCAGCCAGTCGAGCCAGCCCCCAGCATAGGAGCGGCCGTGCACCTTGATACCCTGCAACAGCGCACCCAAGACCATGCCTTGGGTCATCGCCGCGGCAAACGACCCTGTGGTGAAAGCGAAATCCCAAAAACGCTGATGGCGCGGATCGCGCCAGCGGAATTCGAACGCGACGCCGCGGAACACCAGGCCGAGCAGCATGGCGATAATCAGCGGGTAGGTCGCCGGCAGGATCAGCGCATAGGCCAGCGGGAACGCCGCGAGCAGGCCGCCGCCGCCCAGCACCAGCCAGGTCTCGTTGCCGTCCCACACCGGCGCGATCGCGTTCATCGCCTGATCGCGCTCCTCGCCGCGGGCGAAGGCCGGAAAGAGGATGCCGATCCCCAGGTCGAACCCGTCCATCACGACATACATGAATACGGCGAAGGCAATGATGAACGCCCAGATGGTCGCAAGATCGAAGTTGATCGTCACGGCTTATCACCTTGATCGGGCAACGGCTTGCTACCTCCAGCCGTTGGGTTTTGCGTTGGGCCGGGCGTAATGCCGGCGGTGCGCACCGGGCCGCCCTGCTCAATCGCCAGCGCTTGTTCCCCTTCGTGCGGCGGGCTCGCCATCAGCTTCAGCATGTACCAGGCGCCGAAACCGAACACCGCGAAATAGACCAGCACGAACGCCAGCAGGGAGGCGGCGACAGCGGGCGCGGCGAGCGGACTGACGCTGTCGGCGGTGCGGAGCAGGCCGTAGACCGTCCACGGCTGTCGGCCGACCTCGGTCGTCACCCAGCCGGCGATGACGGCAACGAAACCGGAAGGACCCATGACCAGCGCAGCGCGATGAAGCCAACACCAATCGTAGAGCTTGCCGCGCATTCTGGCGATGAGGCTCCACAGACCGAGACCGAACATCAGGAAACCGAGCCCCACCATCAGCCTGAACGACCAGAAGAGGATCGACACCGGCGGCCGGTTGGCGGACAGCACGGTGTCGAGTCCGGCAAGCGGGGCGTTGAGATCATGTTTCAGGATCAGGCTCGACGCGCGGGGAATGCCGACCGCATAATCAAGCGTCTGGCGCCGGTCGTCGGGGATGCCGAACAGGTAGAGCGGCGCGCCGTGGGGGTGGCTGTGATAATGGCCCTCCAGCGCCATGATCTTGGCCGGCTCATGTTCGAGGGTGTTGAGGCCTTGCGCGTCGCCCGCCGCGATCTGCAGCGGCGCCACAAGCGCCGCCATCCACATCGCCATCGAGAACATCGTGCGCGCGTGGGCGTTCGCGGGGGTCTTCAGCAGGTGCCACGCGCCGGAGGCGCCGACAACGAAGGCCGTGGTCAGGTAAGCGGCGATAACGGTGTGGACGAGCCGGTAGGGAAAGCTCGGATTGAAGATGATCGCGAGCCAGCTTGGGCCGGGCAGGAAGCGGCCGTCCGGATCCAGCACGTAGCCCGTCGGCGTGTGCATCCAGCTGTTCGCCGAAAGGATCCAGAAAGCGCTGATGAATGTACCCAGCGCCACCATCAGCGTCGCGACGAAGTGCAGCCCCTTGCCAACCTTCTTCGTGCCGAACAGCATGAC
>JAIVIZ010000056.1 GCA_020200315.1 Sphingomonadales bacterium
CTTCTCGCTTGGGCGGAAGCGCATGAAGTCATGGAGACCGCAATCGCGCGCGAGAAACAAATCAAGGGCGGTTCACGAGCGAAGAAGCTGGCGTTGATCGAAGCGGACAATCCGCACTGGACGGACCTCGCGGATTCGGTTTTTTGATTTGACTGGATTGCTTCGTCGCCTGCGGCTCCTCGCAAGGACGGGTTTAGAACCCTTGCCCCCCTTCCCCCTTTTTCTTAATCCGCCGCGATGCGTGGGGCGGAACAGATCGACGGCGGGGCGGGAGTCGAAGCGGTGCTCAGGGGTTTGCTCGTCGAGGTGCTTGGATTGGCGCCCCAGCGGGTCGCGCGGTTCACCATCGCGACCGAGCTGTTCGGGGCGCTGCCCGAGTTCGATTCGATGGCAGTGGCGTCTCTGCTGAACGGGATCGAGGAGCGATTGGGCGTGCTGATCGAGGATCACGACGTCGAAGCCGAGGATTTCGCCACGTTCGGTCGGCTGGTGGCGTTCGGAGAGCGGTTGGCGCTGCGGTAGGGCCAGCATGCACCGCTGGGGACGTTGATACTTAATCAATGGAAACCGAGCACGCCTCCATTAAGTTGAGCGGATTACCAACGCCTGTACGGGTCAGGCGCACCGCTAGCTCGCGGCGCACCCGCATGTGCCATTGCCTGTCAAGGATTGGATAGGCCCACGCGTCGTAACTTGCGGTTGACGGTCAGGTTCGGGCGATTCTCGGCGTTTGAATGAGTATCGACGCCTCTGATGGAGATCGCTACGTTCTCTGGTGCAAATAGGGGGGTGGGCAGTGCCAAGCTTGAAACGCCGGCTTGCGAAAGCTTTGGGCAGGGCAATCGGCGCGGACATCATTCCATGCGCCCGGACCGCAGGATGGATCGAAGAGGCCTATCTCAAATCCCTTCTCGACGCGCTCCGCGCCGACTGCGTTTTCGACGTAGGTGCGAACATCGGCCAGTTTGGCCAGATACTGCGGGGCAGCGGATTTTCAGGTACGATCCTGTCCTTCGAGCCCGCTCCACGGGCTTTCGCCCGCCTGTCCGAAGTATCGCGGGATGATCACGGTTGGCATGTGTTCAACATAGCCCTTGGCGCAACCGATCAGATGCTCCCTTTTAACGTGATGAAAGAGGATGTCTTTTCATCCTTTCGAATGCCGACGGCGAAGGAGAATGCCGCGTTTTGCGCTGACAATCAGATCGAGGCAACGCTCGAAGTTCCGGTTCGACCGGTCGCCAGCCTCATCGACGAGCTCGCCGAGCGCTACCGCTTTACGCGGCCGTTTCTGAAAATGGACACACAGGGCTTCGATCTGGAGGTGATCAGAGGCGCCGGGACGAGCTTGCAGCGCTTCATCGGGCTTAGCAGCGAAATAGCAATGCGCCGTCTCTACGAGGGCAGCCCGCACATGGCGGAAAGCATCGAGTTCATCAACACGTGCGGTTTCGACTTCGTCAACTTTCTGCCGGTGCATCCGGGACGGATACTGAATCCGCTCGAGTTCAATAGCTTCGCAGTCCGCCGCGACCTGGTCGATGCCGAGGATTACTCCGCCGCCTGAAGCGCTTCGAACTCCATCGCCGCCATAAAACGTTCGGCGTCGAGGGCCGCCATGCAGCCGGTGCCGGCGGCGGTGACGGCCTGGCGGTAGAGTTTGTCCATGACGTCGCCGCAGGCGAACACGCCGGCAATGGTGGTTCGGGTCGATCCGGTTTCGCACTCGATATAGCCATCGGAGTCGAGGCGAAGCTTGCCCTTGAACAGCTCGGTCGCCGGGCTGTGGCCGATGGCGACGAAGGCGCCGTCGACGTCGATCCGCTGGATGGCGCCGGTGCGAGTGTCGCGCAGATCGAGGCCGACCAGCGTTTCGGGCGTGCCGCCGGCGACGAACTCGGCGACTTCGCTGTGCCAGATGATTTTGATGTTGGGGTGGGCGAACAGCCGGTCCTGAAGGATTTTCTCGGCGCGCAAACTGTCGCGGCGGTGGATCAGGGTGACGTCGTGGCTGTGGTTGGTGAGATAGAGCGCTTCCTCGACCGCCGTGTTGCCGCCGCCGATCACCGCGACCTTCTTGCCGCGGTAGAAGAAACCGTCGCAGGTGGCGCACGCCGAGGCGCCCTTCCCTTTCATATGCTCCTCGGACGCGAGGCCGAGCCATTTCGCCTGCGCGCCGGTGGCGATGACCAGCGTGTCACATAGGTAGACGGTGCCGCTGTCGCCGGTCAGGCGGAACGGGCGCTGGGTGAGGTCGGCGTCCGAGATGTGATCCCATTCGAAGCGGGTGCCGACATGCTCAGCCTGGGCCTGCATCTCCTCGACCAGCCACGGGCCCTGGATGACGTCGCGGAAGCCGGGGTAGTTCTCGACATCGGTAGTGGTGGTGAGCTGGCCGCCGGGCTGAATGCCCTGAACGACGACCGGCGAAAGCCCGGCGCGCGCGGCGTAGATGGCAGCGGTGAGGCCGGCGGGGCCCGAGCCGAGGACGAGCAGACGGGTCGAAACGGTATTGGTCATGCCGGGCATGTAAGGGCGGCAAGCCCGGCGGGCAATCGCGGGAACCAACGGCGATGCCGCTCGCTCAAGCCCGACACCTCAAGCGAAGGAAATAGTCGTGGCAAATCAGCGCGAAGCGACGCTCTACCGAATGATCCTGCCGGAACATACCTGCCCCTATGGCGTGCGGGCGAAAGAAATGCTCGAGGACGCGGGCTTTGCGGTGGACGATCAGATCCTCAGCTCACGACCACAGGTGGATGCGTTCAAGGCCGAGCATGGCGTGTCGACCACCCCGCTGGTGTTCATCGATGGCGAGTGCATCGGCGGAAGCGATGCGCTCGAGGAGTATCTGGAGGAGGTCGGGTAGGTAGAGATCGTCATCGCCGGCCTGACCCGGGACCGGCTTTGCTCACAGGAAAGCAAAGCGGATCCCGGATCAGGTCCGGGATGACGCTGCCTACACCGTCGTGCCGCGGCCGCGGACGAAGTGGAGGATCAGGACGATGATGCCGATCACCAGCAGGATGTGGATCAGCCCGCCGCCGACGTGGACGACGAACGCGCCCAGCAGCCAGAGGACGATGAGAATGATGGCAATGGTCGCGAGCATGGCGCGTTCCTTTCGCGTTGAAGATGATGGGGTAACCGCGCTGCGCCGAATGCGTTCCGGCGGTTAACCCATGCTAGGCAGGCCGGCCGGGGTAGTTGGCAGCCTTGAGTGCCCCGGCGAGGTGGGCGGCATTGGCTGTAGCCATCGCGATCGTCTCGCAAATGACCTTCGGCACTTCCGGTAAGTCCTTGAAATTCTTCTTGTGCATCGCTTCGCCGACCCAATAGCAGGCCGCGGCCGGGGCCACCGTCCAGCCAACGTCGTTGAGCGCCTGGAACAGCTCGGCCGAACTATGGTGCGCGCCATCCTCATTGCCGACGATCCCGACCAGCACGACCTTGCCGTACGCCGGGGTGCGCCCCTGCTGGTCTGTTTCGGATAGGAATGCGTCCATCCGTTCGCACACGCGCTTGGCGATGCTGCACGGCTGGCCCATCCAGATCGGCGTGCCGAAGACGAGGAGGTCGGCGGCGAGGATCCTGGCGCGGATGCCCGGCCAGGCGTCGCCCTCCCCTTCATCGGACGAAACGCCCGGCTTGGTGTCGTGATCGGCGAGGCGGATGGTTTCGGTGAGTTGAACGCCCGCCTTGCCAAGCGCCGCGCCGATGAGACCGATCATCCGGTCGGTCGAGCTCGGCTCGCCGCCGCTGCGCTTGAGCGTGGCGTTGAGGGCAATGGCGGTCAGACTCACCGGCGGTCTCCTTACTGTTCGCTGGAGAGAACCGGTGAGCCGCGCCGAAGGTCCGGTGGGATCTTCGTGGATAGGCTGCACCAGCCCACTCCCCCACCCGGCCACCCATAGAATACCGTGCCGTGGGTGGCCGGGTGGGGGAGCGGGCTGGTGCAGCTTCAGCT
>JAIVIZ010000099.1 GCA_020200315.1 Sphingomonadales bacterium
TCATCGATCCTGGCTCACCAGCTCAGGCGTCGCGTCCGAGAACCGATCCCAATCCGAAGACGGGTTCTGTTCCTTTTCGCGGCCCTTCTTGGACCGAACCTCTGTCCCGCCGCTGGTCTCCGAGAAGACCGCTTGCGGAGCAGGAAGAACGGCTCTTCCGGCGCCTCTTGCCAGCTGGTCCGGTCCGTTTCCGATCGGCTTTCTTTCCCGAAGGAGGTTCAGCTTCTCTTCCGCATGACCATCGCCTGCCGGCGGAGATCGGTGCTTTGGCCCCTGGTCACTCCGGGAGGATCTCTCAACCCTTCGTGGCCTTGGGCCGCCGCCCCGATCACCATCTGGTTATGCGCCTCCGCCCGAGTCGCGCCAAGCGGAATCCGGTGCGGGAAGCCTGTGGATAACGGGGATATCGGGCACAATTGTTCGCTTCCCCGCGATTGCCGTTTCGTTCCCCGCCGCCTACCTCCGGCACCGTGCCCGAATCCTCTCTACCGACGTCCGAGCCAGCCTATTTGGCAGGCCTCAACCCGCCGCAGCGCGAAGCTGTCCTGACCACCGAAGGCCCGGTACTGGTCCTCGCCGGCGCCGGCACCGGCAAGACCGCAGCGTTGACCGCGCGCCTCGCCCATCTCATCGCCACGCGCCGCGCCTGGCCGAGCCAGATCCTCGCCGTGACCTTCACCAACAAGGCCGCGCGCGAGATGAAGGAGCGCGTGTCACGGATCAGCGGCGGCGCGATCGACGGGATGCCGTGGCTCGGCACCTTCCACTCGGTCGCCGCGCGCATGCTGCGCAGCCACGCCGAGCTGGTCGGGCTCCAGTCCAACTTCACCATCCTCGACACCGACGATCAGCTGCGCCTGCTCAAGCAGCTCATCGTCGCCGCCAACCTCGACGAGAAGCGCTGGCCGGCGCGCCAGCTCGCCGGGGTGATCGACCGCTGGAAGAACCGCGGCTGGACCCCCGAGCAGATCGACGCCGGCGAGAGCGAGGCCTTCGCCAACGGCCGCGGCGCCGAGCTTTACGGCCAATATCAGGCACGGTTGCGCGCGCTCAACGCCTGCGATTTCGGCGACCTGCTGCTGCACATGCTCGCCATCTTCCGCAAGCACCCCGACGTGCTCGACGCCTATCGCGAGCGATTCAAATATCTCCTCGTCGACGAATATCAGGACACCAACGCCTCGCAATATGAGTGGCTGAAGCTGCTCGCCGAGCCGCGCCGCAACCTGTGCTGCGTCGGCGACGACGACCAGTCGATCTATTCGTGGCGCGGCGCGGAGGTCGCCAATATCCTTCGCTTCGAGCAGGACTTCCCCGGCGCCGCGATCATCCGGCTCGAGCAGAACTACCGCTCGACCCCGCACATCCTCGCCGCCGCGACCGGCCTGATCGCCCACAATGCCGGCCGGCTCGGCAAGACGCTGTGGACGGCTAGCAACGGCGGCGACAAGGTCCGCGTCATCGGCGTGTGGGACGGCCCCGAGGAGGCGCGGCGTATCGGCGAGGAGATCGAGGGGCACCAGCGCGGCGCCAATGGACAAGAGGGGGGCTCGCTCGATGACACCGCCATCCTCGTCCGCGCCCAGTTCCAGACCCGCGAGTTCGAGGAGCGGTTCATCGCCATCGGCCTCGCCTATCAGATCGTCGGCGGCTTCCGCTTCTACGAGCGCGCCGAAATCCGCGACGCGCTCGCCTACCTTCGCCTCGTCGCGCAGCCGGCCGACGACCTCGCCTTCGAGCGGATCGTCAACGTGCCCAAGCGCGGGCTTGGCGACAAGGCGATCGAGCGTATCCATCGCTATGCCCGTGAGGCACAACTTCCCCTCCTCCTTGCCGCCGCGCAGATGCTCGACAGCGACGAACTCACGCCCCAGGCAAGGCGCTCTCTAGGCAGATTTGTGGGAGACATTGCGCGCTGGCGAACGATGGCGAGCTTATCCTCCCCTGCATTCGCAGGGGAGGGGGACCGCTCAGCGGAGCTGAGTGGTGGAGGGGCCCTCCCCCACCCCGAACTGGCCCGCATCATCCTCGACGAATCCGGCTACACCGCCGCGCTTCAGGCCGAGCGCAGCGCCGAGGCCGCCGGCCGGCTCGAGAACCTCGCCGAGCTGACCCGCGCGATGGAGGAGTATGAGACGCTCGGCGCCTTCCTCGAGCACGTCAGCCTGGTCATGGACAATGACGCCGCGCGGGGCGAGCCCAAGGTCACGATCATGACCATCCACGCGGCGAAGGGCCTCGAATTCCCGATCGTGTTCCTCGCCGGCTGGGAGGAAGGCGTGTTCCCGTCGCAACGCGCGCTCGACGAGGGCGGCCTTGCCAGCCTCGAGGAAGAACGCCGCCTCGCCTATGTCGCGATCACCCGCGCCCGCACCCGCGCGACCATCCTCCACGCTGCCAATCGCCGCATCTACGGCCAGTGGACGAGCAGCATCCCGAGCCGTTTCGTCGCCGAGCTGCCCAAGGAGCATATCGACGAGGAAACGACGATGACCGGGGGCGAGAGCCTGTGGCGCGCGCAGTGGAGCGAGCGCGGCGATCCGTTCGCCCACCTCGCCAGCGGCCAGGCGAGCCGCGCCAGCACCCGCGGCCCGGGCTGGCAGCGCGCGGCGGGCGGCGGGTTCAGCACCCAGCCCGCGCGCGTCGTCGAGGCCCGCGCCAGCGCGGTCAGCCTGGGCAACAAGGGCCGCACCGACCTCGCGCTCGGCCAACGCGTGTTCCACGCCAAGTTCGGCTACGGAACCATCGCCGTCATCGAAGGCAACAAACTCGAGATCGACTTCGAGCACGCAGGGCGGAAGCGGGTGCTGGATAGCTTTGTGTCGATTGCCTGACGGACGACTTGAATTCGTCGATCAATCTGTTATGTATCTCAATCGAGATACAGACGAGGGACGACCGATGGCGGCCAGTTCGATGCTTCACGTCCGGCTAGACGACGAAACCAAGACGCAGGGCGCGGCTGTGCTCGACGCCATCGGCCTCTCGGCGTCAGATGCGGTGCGCCTGCTCTACCATCGGCTGATCGCCGATCATGCCTTTCCGCTGGAGTTGAAGGTGGCGAACGCAGAAACCCGTGCGGCAATGGCCGAAGCGCACGAAATGCTGCGCGCCCGCAACGCGCGCTTCACCAATGTCGATGACCTGATCGCGACCGTTGAAGCGGCCCGCGGCAAGTAAGCGGGCGTCGCTGCCGCGCGCCGCTGACTACACCAAGACGTTCGCCAAGGATTGGGAGCGGCTCTCGCGATCGGGCCGCTACGACCTCAATCGGCTGAAGGAAGCGATGATGCTGCTCATCGCCAACGACGCGCCCCTCGGTCGCGAGTGGCTGGAGCATCCCCTGAAGGGCGATTGGGCCGGCACGCGTGAATGCCACATCGGCGGCGACTTCCTGCTGATCTATGAGGTGGACGAGGGAGCCGGCAAGAACGGTGCGATCATGTTCGTTCGCGCGGGAACGCACGCGGACTTGTTCAAGGAGTAAGACGGCGGAACACTGCCCAAGCATTGGAGCGTGTTCCACGGCAATTTTGGCTACGGCACCATCGCCGCGACCGAAGGCAACAACTGGAGATCGAGTTCTAACGCGCCGGGCGGAACCGGGTGTTGGAGACGTTTTGTGAGTGTCGCATAAAACCATAGGATTATGTGATTGCGCCCTTCGCGATCAAGGAGCGAATCGTCGGTCGCGGCTTAGCGCTCGTCACATTTGATGTTTATTTCACCTTCATTGGCCTTGCGCCATTTCGCAGCGACGACATAAGCTTGCACAGGAGATTTCATTTTATGGAACCGTTTCGGGGTGTTCTGAACCTGCTAATGTGCGGCCTGGTTTGGCTCGTGCTGATCATCATCACGGCAGGAATGGCGATAATACCCTTTGCTCTCTGGCTGTTCTTTGTTTTCTCGGGCTCTGAGAAGCGGTTGGCGACCGCTTCTGAAAGAGTGGAACAAACCCTGATGCCTTCCGAGAGGCTCTTGCTTGGCGCGGTTCAGTTGCGGCCATTCGCACTTTTCACCCGACGTAAGGCGTTGGGGATCACCGAGAGTCGGATCATCGTCATCTCACGCGGTTTACTAGGCGGATTCACAATGCAAGACATCCAGTGGAAGGACTTGCAAGATGCGGAAATAAGCGAGAACGTGCTCCCTAATCTGTGCGGGTCGTCTCTAAGTTTCGCATTTAGCAAACACGATTTTGGCAGCCGACCGAACAAGCAACGTGGCGCCTCAGCGGGGGCTTCTGGCATGTCGGCACTTATCGTGGGGGGACTACCCTGCGAGGAGGCTAGAACTATTTACTCGAACGCACAGGGACAAGAGCAAGCCTGGGAAGAAAAGCGCCGCGTCCGCGCCATCGAAGAAACGCGGGCAGCCGCGGGCGGAGTCTACCTTAACACTGGGGCAAATTCCCACGGCGAAATGCCGGTAAAGGAGGCGCAATCGATCGTTGAACAACTAAATGGCCTAAAGAAGCTGCTCGACAGCGGTGCAATCACTGACGTCGAGTTCAACGAGATGAAGTCCAAGATCATTGCCCGCGCTTAGGCGACCACTGCTTTCATCTTAATCGCATCTCATGAGCCCGCGCTTTGGCATGCTCATGCGCTCCCTGCATCCGCATCAGCGTGTCCGCCTTCACGCCGAACAGCTTCTCGAAGCGGATCGCCATCTCGGCCGACAGTCCGGCACGCCCGTTCAGCAAATTGCTCATTGCTTGCCGCTTGACATGGAGCCGCTCCGCCGCGTCCGTCACATTCAACCCCGCCGGCTCGACCTCCTCGGCCCGCAGCCACACGCCGGGATGAACCGCGAAGCTGGGATGAAGCTTGATTGCCATTCCCCGTCTTTGCGAGGAGCAGCGCGACGAAGCAATCCAGTTGCACCGATATGGATTGCTTCCCCGGGCCAAGGCCGGACTCGCAATGACGATCCCTAAATCTCCTCCCTCACCTGCGCATGATTAAGCACGGCGACCAGCAGCACGCCGCCGACGACATTTCCAATCAGTGCGGGCAGCATGAAGCCGACCGCATAATCGCCCCACCCGATCGCGCCCTCGGCCGCGGCGAAGGCGGTCTCGACCGACCCGGCGACGACATGGCTGAAATGCGCCACCCCGATCAGCCACGTCACCGCGATGATCACCACGAACCGCGCCGAGCGCGCAGCGGGGAGCAGCCAGACCATCAGCGCGATCAGCCAGCCGGCGAAGACGCCCTTGAGCAGTACCGCCACGAACCCCGGCGCCGCCGCCTTGACGCCGAGATCGGTGAAGGCGGCCGCCGTGTCCGCCTCGAACAGGCCAGGGATCGTCGCCGCCAGCGCGAACAGGATCGTCCCGACGATATTGGCGGCGAACACCACTGCCCAATAGCGCGCGACCGCGCTCATGCGGTGCGTGCCATGAAGGTAGGGCAGCGTCACGGTCAGCGTCGTCTCCGTGAACAATTGCTGTCGCCCCATGGTGACGAACAGGAACCCGCTGCTGTAGCCGAACGCCGACACGAGATCGCGCCACGGCGCATCGGGCAGTCGCGCGTCGAGGATGCCCTGCCCCAGCATCGAACAGCCCATCGTCAGTCCGGCGGCGAGCCCCGACCAGCCGATCGACGATGTCGGCCGCGCCAGTTCCTCGGTGCCCTCAAGGCGGATGGCTTCATGCACCACCTTGGCGCTCGGGCTCGACCGGCTGTCGGCATCCTCCAGCTCCGGCTGGGAGAGCTCGGAAACCGCGCTCTCATGCTCGAGGATCTGCTCATGGTCCGACATGTCGCTTCGCCTGTTCCGAGTCCCTGCGGACGAGAACTCGCGGGCGGCGAAGCGAGTTCAATTGCTTGGCCGATGCTGCAAATCACGACACCGACGACCTAGACGGTGATGACGATTTCGGCTCTAAGCCTTCGCATGAAAGCGGCGGCAACGACATGGACGAGGAAGGCGTATCGCTCGCTGAAGTGGCTCGCCATCCTTATCGTAGCGATGAGCTTCGCCGAGTTCGTCGCAGCGGACATGGCATTCGCCCTTGCGGGTGACGCCGTCTTCTATTTCGAGCTTGTGCTCGCGGGATGGGCAATCTCAGCGATTGCCTACTTGAGTCCGGCGATTGCCAGTCAAATCTATCGTTTAGCGGCCTTAATCACCGTCGGACCTGACAAGCCGAACGGGCAAGAAAGGGCCGCCGATCTTTCGAGCGGCGGCCCCATCCCCCGTTGATGACCCCGGTCAGGCGAGCGTCAGCGCTTGCTTGACCTTCTGCCGGCGCATCGCGAAGCCGACCGCGCCGAAGCCGATCAGCATCATCGCCCAGGTCGCCGGCTCGGGCACGGCACCGCCGCCGACCTGCGTCGCCGCGGCGACGTTGAGCACGTCGAAGGCAAAGAAGCTGGCCCGCTGACTGCCGCTGACATCGGTGAAGCTTCCGCCGCCGGTAAAGCCGTTCGAGAGGTTCGGGCCGACGGCGAAATTGGAATAGGCCTGGACCGAGACGGTGTAGGTACCGGGATTGAGCAGCGCCTGGAGGAAGGTGTCATAGTGCCTCCCGGTGACCGCATCGGCCGGCACGCTGCCCCCGCCGTCATCGTTCTGACCGATCTGGAGGCCGGTCGAACTGAACAGGGCAAGGATCGGGTCGAAGCCGCCGCGCGCGATGACCGTGCCCGCGGCGTTGGTGCCGCCGGCATAGGAATAGGTGCGCAGCGTCACGGTCGACGCGCTGCCGACGGTAAAATTGAATAGAAGGACATCGTTCGGGTTGACCAGATTGCCCGTGAACGAGAAGTCCGTCGCCGAAGCGGGCGCGCTCCAAATTCCGAGCGCCGCAACGACTACAAGGAGCCAGTGCCTGAGTATCGTCATGTTCGTCCCCTGTGTTCGAGCCGCGAGGACGTCATGCGTCCAGCGGCCAATCGGCTTCGTTAACATATCATTAACCATGTGTAAACAACCAGTCGATAATTATTTGCCTTGGAGATGGAACCAAAAGCGAGGGCAACAGCGTGTTGCGTTATCGCCACGCTCGTTGAGAAAGGCGGTTATATGGGCTTGTTCGGCGAGTCCGTTCAGGGAAGAGTCGAACTTGCCCGGCTACAGGCGCGTTATGCGTCCGTTCCAAACCATTTGAATCCTTCAGGGGAAGTCTCGTGAAGCTGCGCAATCCGGTTCTCCTTTCGCCCACCGCGCTTCTGCTCGCCGCCGCGCCGACGCTGCTTATGGCGGCCACGCCCGCGCGCGCCGCCGATGCGCCCGAGCTGATCCCCGGTCTGCGCTCGAACATGGCCGCGCCGCTTCCCACGCTCGCCAACCCTTCGGTCGATGCGTTCATGGCCCAGCGCGCCGGCGCGCCGGTGTGGTTCAGGGCGGGCGGCGGCGCCGAAGCGGCGGCGACCCTCGGACAGATCCTGCGCCGCGCCCCGCTCGATGGCCTCTCCTCCGGCCCGGCCCTAGCCAACGCGGTCGAGGCCGCGGCCCGCGATGCGGCGAGCGGCAACCCGCAGGCGATTGCCCGCGCCGATCGGACCCTGTCGGCGGCGTGGCTGGCCTATGTCGCCGCGCTGAAGACGCCGCTGCCCGGCTTCACTTATTCCGATCCGGCGCTGGCCCCCCGCGTGCCGAGCCCGATCGTCACGCTGCAGCTGGCGTCGATCGCCCCATCGCTAAGCGCGCACCTCCAGTCGGTTTCCAACGTCAACCCGATCTACGCCCCGATCCGCGATGCCGAATGGCTCGCGATGCAGCGTTCGGGCAGCACCACGCCCGATCCGCGCGCGCTTGCCAACCTCGCCCGCGCGCGCGTCCTGCCGTCCTCGGGCCGCTACCTGGTCGTGGAGGCCGCGACCCAGCGGCTGCTGATGGTCGAGAACGGGCAGATCGCGGATTCGATGAAGGTCATCGTCGGCCGTCCGGATTCGCAGACGCCGATGCTCGCCAGCACCATCTGGTACGCGACGCTCAATCCCTATTGGTATGTGCCGACCGACCTTACCCAGAAGATCGTCGCCAAGAAGATGCAGAGCCCGATCGCCAAGGCCTACTGGAAGGAAAAGGGCTACGAGATCATCTCCGATTTCGGCCCCACCCCGACCCTGCTGCCGCCGTCGAGCATCGACTGGAAGGCGGTCGGAGAGGGCAAGCAGACGGTCTATCTGCGTCAGCTGCCGGGACCGGGCAATTCGATGGGGGTGATGAAATTCTCCTTCCCCAACGACATCGGCGTCTATCTTCACGACACCGATCTCCACGTGCTATTCGCGAAGGATCCGCGCACGCTATCGAACGGCTGCATCCGGCTTGAGGATGCCAAGCGGCTCGGACGCTGGCTGGCGGGGCGCGATCTGACGACGGAATCGACCGCGCCGGAGCAGCATGTCGCCTTGCCGCGCGGGGTGCCGGTGTACCTGACCTACATCACCGCCAAGCCGCAGGGCAGCGAGCTGGCCTTCGTCGCCGACGTCTACGGTCGCGACGGCGTCGGACCGCGCGGAACCGTCACGACCAGCGTCGCCGGGCGCTAGGCTCGAAGCCGTCGCGCGGGCGACCTTCGGTGTGTAGGGCGACAGGCCGGGGCGTGGCGTGAAGGGTCTCGGTTACCTCATTTCGACGATTTCGGTGCTGCTGCTCGGCTCCGTCGCCTGGCCCAAGCCCGAAGAGCCGCGGTGGAAGACCTATGTGCTCGTGACCGGCATGGCGGCCTCGATCCTCGGCATGTTCTTCCGCTATCTCTCCCACCGCAAGGAGAAAGCGGCGCTCGCCTACGCCACGCGCAAGGCGGAGGGCGAGGCGCGGCAGAATAGCTGAGCCGTCATCCCGGGCCTGACCCTGGATCTGCCTTCTGCAAATCCACTGAAGAAGAAAAGGCAGGTCCCGGATCAAGTCCGGGATGACGGTCGTGTATTCCTAAACCGTCGTCGCGTCCAGCGTCGTGAGCTCGGGGGTCGGCGGGGCGCCCTTGCCGATCTCGGCCATCAGCTCCGCTTTGCGCTGCGCCAGCTGAACCCCTAAAGCGTCCATGTCGACGCCGTGGCGTTTGGCCTGACTGAAAATCCCCAGCAGCCGCTGCTCCTCTTCCTTGATGTGGTGCTCGATCTGCTCGGACAGCACCTTGACCTTGGCGTCGTAATATTCGTCCGAGGGCTGGCCCTTCTCGATCTCGGCGATCAGCACCTTGGCGCCGTCATGCTCGACATAGGCTTCCTTGAGATCGTCCTCCTCGACCTTGCCTTCGCACGCCGGATAGAAAATCTCCTCCTCGATCTTCGAATGGACGATCAATTCCTTGCAGATCTGCAGCGCGAGCTTCTGCTTGCGGCCGTCGCCCTTGGCCTTCTCGTAGTCCGCGAACAGTTCCTCGACGCGGCGATGGTCTTCCTTGAGCAATGTGACGGCGTCCTGGGCCTCGGCCATGCTAGTTCCTTTCCTGGTTGAGTGCGGCACCAGCCGGGTTAATTCCAACAACTCAGCCGTTAACGACCGTGCCGCCATTCGGATGCAGCACCTGCCCGGCCATGTACGAAGAATCGTCGCACGCCAGGAACAGGAACGCCGGCGCGACCTCGTTCGGCTGGCCGGGCCGCTTCATCGGCGTGTCCTTGCCGAAGTCCTTCAGTTTCTCCGGTGGCTGGCCGCCGGAGGGGTTGAGCGGCGTCCAGATCGGCCCCGGCGCGACGGCGTTGACGCGGACGCCCTGCTCGACGAGGTTCTGCGACAGCGAGCGGGTGAACGCCGTGATGGCGCCCTTGGTCGAGCTGTAGTCCAGCAGCATCGGCGATCCCTTGTACATGGTGATCGACGTGCAGTTGACGATCGCGGCCCCTTCCTTGAGGTGCGGCAGCGCGGCCTGCACCATGAAGAACATCGAGAAGATGTTGGACTGGAAGGTCCGCTTCAGCTGCTCCTCGCTGATGGCGCGGATGTCCTTGTCGGGGTGCTGCTCCCCGGCGTTGTTGACGAGGATGTCGAGTTTGCCGAGCTTCTCGATCGTCTCGGCGACGACGCGCTCGCAGAAGCCCTTGTCGCCGAGGTCGCCGGCAATGGTGATCGCCTTGCGCCCCTCGCCTCCGACGATGTTCTTCGTCTTGGCGGCGTCGTCATGTTCGCACAGATAGACGATCGCGACGTCGGCGCCTTCGCGCGCGTAGAGCGCGGCGACGGCGCGGCCGATGCCGCTGTCCGCGCCAGTGACGATTGCGACCTTGCCGGCCAGCCGGCCCGATCCTGGATAGCGCGGAGTCCAGTCCGGCTTGGGCTCAAGCTGGCTCTCGTGGCCGGGCAGCCCGTCCTCGTGAACCATCGGCTCGACAGCCTCGGGATGGGCGATCGGGGCGGCGGCGGTCGGGCGGACGAGCTGGTCTTGATCGTTCGACATCGGAAGGCTCCAGTGGGTGCGCCGGTTCAACCCCCTTCCCGCCCCGGCCGTTCCGCGACCCGGCTTGCCATTCGCCTCCCGGACGCCGACATGCGGCGGGTCGAGATTTAGGGAGGACGGCATGGCCAAGGGCGAGAGTAAGAAGGCAAAAAAGGCCGAGAGCAAGCCGAAGGGCGAGAAGAAAAAGAAGGCCAAGATCAAGATCGATGCGTCAAACGGTTTCGATACGCTGGCCAAGCTCGCCGATCATCCTCTCGTCACGGACCTGCTCGCGGTCGGTGCCATGGCAGCGGTAGCGGCGATCGCCGAGCAGGGGGTGGCGTCGAAGACTGGCCAGCAGGCGGCCGAAGGTTCGCGCAAGGCGGTCAAGGCGGCGGGCAAGGCTGCGGCGGCGGCCATCGGCCAGCGGCTGTTGAAGGAAGTCGGCGGGCTGGGCGCGAAGGTTGCCAAGAAGGCCTGAACCGCTTTCCGCGCAGTTCTTAGCCCCGCAAAAGCGTGAGCCGCGCCGGGCCGGTGTCGCGCTCCGCGTCGATGGTGAAGCCGACCGGCGCCCCGATGGCCTGCTTGCGCGCGGTCTCGATCGACAGCCAGCCGCCGGGCGCGAGCCAGCCTGCCTCGGCGACGGCGGCGATCACCTCGGCCGGATCCTGCGCATAGGGTGGATCCGCGAAAATCAGGTCGAACGGAGCGGCAGGGGCAAGGGTGAGAGCCGAGGTCGCCCGCACGTCGCTTTTATCGGCAGCGCCGAGCCGATCGAGATTGGCGCGGAGCGCCCGCACCGCGGCCGCATCGCGCTCGACGAAGGTGACGTGGGCCGCGCCCCGCGACAGCGCTTCGAGGCCGAGCGCGCCGCTACCGGCGAACAGGTCCGCGACCCGAAGACCTTCGAAGCCGCCGAGCCGGCTGACGAGCATCGAGAACAGCGTCTCGCGCGTGCGGTCGGCCGTTGGGCGAGTGATATCGCCGGGCGGCGCGGCGATCGGCCGCCCGCGCCACGCGCCCGCGATGATTCTCATCGACTGATCCTCCCCTGCATTTGCAGGGGAGGGGGATCATCCGAAGGATGGTGGAGGGGCTTTTTGTGCCGGAAGAGCCCCTCCACCGCCTTCGGCGGTCCCCCTCCCCTCGAAAGCGGGGGGAGGATTTTCATTTCAGCGTTCGGCGGAACTGAAACAGTACTTCTCGCTGCACCTCGGCAATCCCGCCGACCTCCAGTCCCTGGAGCGTCAGCGGCCCGTAACTGGTGCGGATCAGCCGCGACACTTGCAGCCCCAACCAGGCGAGCACCCGCCGCACCTCGCGGTTCTTGCCTTCGGTCAGGCTCATCTCGATCCAGCAATTGCGCCCGGTGCGGCGCTCGAGGTTGGCGTCGATTGATCCGTAGCGCACGCCTTCGATGGTCACGCCTTCCGCGAGCGCCTCGAGCTGCGCCTGACTGACCTCACCGAATGCCCGCGCGCGGTAACGGCGCACGACCCCGGTCGACGGCAGCTCAAGCTGGCGCTTGAGCTCGCCGTCGTTGGTCATGAGCAGTAACCCCTCGGTCATGAAGTCGAGCCGGCCGACCGGCATCAGGCGCGGCAGGCCGGTGGGCAGCCGGTCGTAGATCGTCGGCCGGCCGCGCGGGTCGTTGGCCGCGGTGAGGCAGCTCGGCGGCTTGTAGAAGCGGAACAGCCGCGCCGCTTCGGGCTTCGCCACCGCCCTGCCGTCGACAGTCACGCCGGCAAGGTCGGTGAGGATCGTCGCCGGGGTGGTCAGCACGTCGCCGTTCAGCGCGACCCGCCCGTCGGCGATCATCCGCTCGACGTCCCGGCGCGACGCGATCCCGGCGCGGGCGAGCAGCTTGGCGATGCGCTGCGGCCCCTCGTCGCGCGGCGCTCCCGGCTTGGGGCCACGCGGCCTGCTCTGTTCCGTTTTCGGTTCACCCGGACCTTTCCCGCCCCCACGTGCCCGGCGCGGCACTGGATCGCGCCTTGTTCGTTGCGGGCTTGTCATTGTCTCTCCTTCGACGGGAACCGGGATGCTGTTCGGCAAGCGCAACAAGATCGTCAAGCGCATCCTCGTCGTCGAGGACGAACCGCTGACCGCGTTCGACAACGAGACGCTGATCGAAAGCGCCGGCTACGACGTGGTCGCGACGTGCGACAATGTCACCGATGCGCTGACCACGCTCGACGAGAGCGAGGTCGACCTCATCCTGTCGGACGTCAAGCTCAGCGGGCAGCGCACCGGCTGCGACCTCGCGCGGGAGGCGGGCAAGCGCGGCGTGCCGGTGCTGCTGGTGACCGGGCGCTGCCCCGACGACGCGCGGGAACTCGCCATCGGCTGCCTGATGAAGCCCTACACCGACAAGGTGCTCAAGGATGCGATCAAGGCGGTCGAGGAATTCCTCGCGGGTAAGACGCCCAAGCTGCCCAAGGGGCTGGAACTGTTCGAGCTGCCGGCGGCGTGAGGTTGATGGCGTTTCGCTAAACAGGGTCCTCCACTGTCGCGCCGGCTTGCCTGGCGGGCGCGCACATTCCCGAGCGGCGAAGCAGCAGCGGCAAGGTCGTCGCTTGCACGAAGATTGAAAAGGCGACCACCGCGAAGGCGACGCTGACCAGGGCATCGCGCTCGGGCAGGGTGGCGGGGATCGCCAGCGCCAGCGCCAGCGCCAGCGCGCCCCGCACGCCGCCCCAGAACAGCAGGTGCTGGGTCGTCGCGCCGATCCTCAGCCGCGTCCGGCTGAACAGCGCGGCGGCCGGATAGATGGCGAGCGCTCGGCCGATCAGGGTCATGCCGATGCCTGCCGCGGCCGGCAGCGCGAAAGCGGCCAGCGATTGATCGGCTTCGCGGCTGCCGATGAGAATGAAGATCACCGAATTGGCGAGGAAGGCGGCGAAATCCCAGAAGCGGATCATCGCCTCCCCGCCATGCTCGGTAAGGCTCCGTCCCGGGCCCCAGTTGCCGACCAGCATCCCCGCGGCGAGCGTGGCGAGGACGCCCGACACTTTCAGCTCCTCGGCGAGGAGGAAGGATCCATAGGCGGCGAGCACCGTCAGCGTCAGTTCGACGAGATGATCGTCCGACCGGTTCGCCAGCAGGAGAAGCGCGCCCGCGACCGCCAGGCCGCAAGCGACCCCTCCGATGACGGTGACCAGGAGAGATAGTCCAATTCCAGAGGCCCCAGCCGACGTCCCGCCAATGGCCGCTAGGCACAGGCCGAACAGGACGGCGGCGGCGCCGTCGTTGACCAGACTTTCGGACTCCATGATGAACCGCAGTCGCTGCTCGGCCTTCTGCTCCTTCATCATGGCGATGACGGACACCGGATCGGTCGCGGCGATCAACGATCCGAACAGGAGGGCGGCGAGCCAGCTCCAGCCGATCAGCCAGTGCATGCCGGCCGCGACCACCACCGCCGACACCAGCGTGCCGACAAAGGCGAGGCTCAGCACCAGCGGCGCCTCGCGCCGGAACTGCGCCCATTGGAGATGCAGCGCCGCCTCGAAAATCAGCGGCGGCAGGAGGATCGTGAACACCAGCTGCGGGGTCAGCTGAATGCCGCTGCCGAACCCCGTGAGGCTAAGGC
>JAIVIZ010000010.1 GCA_020200315.1 Sphingomonadales bacterium
CCCCTGAGCAATACAAGACCGCGATCGCCAGTGCTCCGGCCGATCACGATGAAATGATGAAGGATATGCCCAACATGAAGATGACGCCCGCGCAGGAGGAGAAACCCGCCTCAGGAGAGGCAAAAGCAGAAGTCGCGCACGCACACGCTCACTAAGAAACGCGCGTGCGAACGGTCAAAGAGGACATAATGGGAGAGGGAATGCAACATCAGCCGATGAGTCACGAAATGATGCGCACGAATTATCGCATGCTCGCGATCAACATGGCGATCAATCTCGCCATCATGTATTTCGTCATGTTCGCCATGATCTACAGTTTGGGAGAGTTCTACCAGAACATCATTTTTTCTACATGGCGCTCATGATGTGGGCGCCGATGGGGATTCTGATGCTGCTGATGATGGGAATGATGTATAAGAATGCAAAGCTCAATGCGGTGCTCTACGCCGCGTTCGGGATCATCTTCGTGCTTTCATTCGCCGGCATACGCACCCAGACCCCGGTCGGAGATCGTCAATTTCTCCGATCGATGATCCCGCACCATTCGGGCGCGATCCTGATGTGCGAACAGGCGTCGCTGCGCGATGCCGCGATCAAGAGACTTTGCGGAAACGAGATCGTCCCTTCTCAAAAGCGAGAGGTTGAGCAGATGAAGCGGATCCTCGAACGGCTTTAGGGGTCGATCAGCGAGTGAAAGCGTTCTGAGCGGGATGGCATTGGAACGTAAGGAAACAGCAATGAGAATCACCCCTAAATCGGCTCTTCTGGCCGGCCTTCTCGCGAGCGTCGCGGCGTGCGGCGGATCGAAATCCAACGAGCAGGCGGCGAGCAGCCACCCGATCGACAATGCGACGATGAGCAGTGGCACGATGGAAAACGCTACCATGGACAATGCCGCGATGGCATCCGACAACACATCCGCAACCGCGCCCAATCCCTTCTCCGACTCAATGGCGAAGATGAACCAAGCAATGATGTCGGCCGTCGGCTCCAGCGCAGGCGACAATTGGCTGCGCAAGATGGTCGCGCATCACCAGGGCGCGATCGACATGTCGAAGGTCGTGCTCAATCAGAACCCCACGCCAGAAGTTTCCGAGATGGCGCGGATGACGATCGACAAGCAGGGCAAGCAGATCGACGAGCTCAAGAAGTTGGAGGCGAACGGCTCTCCCGACCAGAAGAGCGCCGACCTTTACAAGCCGGCGATGATGCACATGCAGAGCGACATGATGGCCGCTAGTGGCTCGACCGTCTCCGAGACCTACATGCGCAAGATGCTCGCACACCACATGGGCGCGGTCGCGATGTCCGATATCGCGCTGAAGAATGACGTCAGCGGGGCCGTCAAGGCCGAGGTCCAGAAAACGCATGATGACCAGAAGCAAGAGGCGGATAAGCTCAGGGCGATGATCGAAAAACCCTCGTAGAGGTATTTGGCTCGGACGAGTCTTCCCATCTTCCGCGAGTTCGAGCCACTTTTTCGCTGTAAGTGCGAGCTGCCGGTCAAACGAGCCAGTAAATAATAGGGCGGAGAAAAGTCTTTTCACACTTCGCGGAGCGCCACCAAAGATCACATCGGCGAGTGTGCGAGTGGACTCCGCATGAACGCACGCTGTCCGCATGCCTCAGATTGGGTTCAAGCTTCCAATCGCAGTGTGACGCATTCAATTGAGAGGATGCAGATATGCGAAATCTTATTCCAGTGGCGTTTGGCCTCGCAGCGCTCGGCTTTGCCGCTCCGGCACTAGCGCAAAATTACGGATATGGGCAAAGCTACGGTTCTGCGCAAAGCTACGGCTACCCACAAAGCTATGGATACGAAAGCGAGCATCAGCGTGAGCACGATCAGCTTAGGTATGAGCGGAACGAAGTGCATCACCAGCTTCGAGACCAACATGAGGCTGCTCACGAAGAGGGCTTAGACCCTTGGGAGCACGCTCAGCTGCACCAGGAACTTCGCGCGGAGCACCGCTATCTCGATCACGCCAGAGAACATGAACACCGGCGTCAACATCAGGGGAACCGAGCGCAGGGCTACGACTATGGGTACCAGCCCTACGGCTATTAAGGTTGAGGCTGCGGTCCGCCTGCAATGAGGCGGGCCGCAGCGCGTAACGCCCGATAGCCGTCAGGTCCTGAACCGAGGCTTGGTGCTGGTTTGCGATTGCGTCCAACGCCCGCACGATTGCTCGCGCGCATCGGCAGACCGTCAACTCACGGACTTGCCCAATCAACACGAGATCGCGCACTGCGCATGAATCATGCGTCGCTTGACCCGGAGGTGCCCGTCACTCTTTAAAACGGTTGGTCTCCTGCGCTTCGAGAAAGGTAAGCACGCGCTTGGCGGTCGCAGTACGCGGTTCGCGACCACCCGCAGGTCGAATACGAAACGAGAATCCCCCAGTGCGTCACGCCCGAACCGTGCGGGTGGCGTTCTCGTCGATCGTAGGTACTCTTCAACACGCCTGTAGCAGCATTTCCAACCTCGACTCGGAATATCCCTATTCTCGTGTGCATTTTCCTACTTGTCTAGGCTGATTGTTCCCTCTACGTTCCATTGATGTCTCAGGTCGATCAACGCGCAGTGCTGGCCAGCCTCATCGAGGAACGCCGCGAAGATTATGCGAGCTTGTCGCGGCTGATTGGGCGCAATGCCGCGTACGTTCAGCAGTTTATCAAGCGCGGGGTCCCAAGGAAGTTGGCCGAACGCGATCGGCAGACGCTCGCCCGGTACTTCGGGATCGCCGAGGCTGAGCTCGGTGCGCCGGGAGGCAATGCTGGAGGGCCAAGCAGCGCCGCCAAGCTCATCCCGATTCCACGACGAAGTCGGCGGGCGACTCGCCCGTATGATCGAACTCGCCACCGGTAGGCCCCTCGACGAACGAGGTATGATAGCATTGGAGCGGGTGAAGGGAATCGAACCCTCGTCGTAAGCTTGGGAAGCTTCTGCTCTGCCATTGAGCTACACCCGCCCACCGTCGTCGCGGATGACACAGGAGCGGTCGCCGGGTCAACGCACCCGAGCGGCTGGGGTCAGGTTTCGAGCAACTCGTCACGCAGGCAATAGAGTACCACGCCGAACGTGTTGTACTCGTGGACGCGCAGGTGGAAGCGGTAGCCAAGCTCCCACCCGGCGATGAGGTCGGCGATCTCGTACAGGTGACCGGGGGTGTGATAGGCCGACAGCAGCAGGTTCGGTTTTTGCGCGCGGACGATCCGCTCCATGCCCTTGAGCGTTTCGATCTCGGCGCCCTCAACATCGAGTTTGACGAGGTTGACCGGCTCGCCGTGGAGGACATCGTCGATCGCGACGCACTGGATCGTGACCTCGCCCGTGTCGCTCAGCGCGCTGCCCATCGACCCGTCCGAGGCGAAGCGAAGCTGGGTCGTGGAAGACCAGGTGCCGAGCGGCAGGCAGAGCGTGCGATTGGCGGGGAAGTTGCGCGAGGCGAGCGTCGCGAAACTGGCGGGATCGGGCTCGAACGCCACGACCGTGTCGAGCGTGTAGCCGGCACCGAGCAGTTTATGGATGGCAACTCCGGTAAAGGCGCCGCAATCGACGACGCGCAGCGGTCCGGCGTAGCGCGGCAGGTCGGCGGGCGTATATTCGTCGGTAAGGCTGGCCGGAGGGCAGTCGGCGAGCGAGCCGGATTGTCGGTAGCGCAGGATCAGGTCGAGCAGATCGCGGCTTGCCTCGTCCGCGAGCAGGCCGCGCAGCCGGTCGAAATCGGGGTGGTGCGCCGCATAGTCGAACGAGCTGTCGAGCCAATAACCGGGCTTCGTGCGCGGTTCGCCGACAAGCTGCGGGAGGTTGATCGGGGTGAGCACCTCGGCCGCGCCAGCCTCGCGCAGATCACGGTCGAGCGTCTTCACGTCGACATAATGGTTGTGGAGTCCGATCAGGACGGTCTTGCCGGCGATGCCGCCGTCCGCGACTTCGTCCAGCGCGCGGATGGGGATGCCCCTGTGCTCCTGGCCGCGCTTGCCGCGATCGAGGATCAGCTCGATCGGCACGTCTTTGTCAATCAGCTCGTCGACGATCGTCTGGCCGGTCGCGCCCAGACCGTAGACGACGAGGCCATCGTTGGGGGTAAACTGGCGGCGGGGCGGCGTCATGATTGGACCTCAGCGCGTGACGTGAACACGAGCCTTCTCAGCATGAAATAGTTGATGGTCGTGACGATCACCAGAGTTACCGCCATCGCGAGATAGGGTGACTTGATGAAACTCGCGCAGGTGGCGAGCGTCGCAAGGCCGATGAAATAGTTGGCGACGTAGGACAGGATGAAGCGCGATTTTGACGCGCGCGCCCCCCGGAAGGCCATGCTGTAGGTGAAATAGTTGAACGTGACCCCGAGCACATGCGCGATCAGCTGCGCGACGTACATATTGAGCCCGAGCTTCACGAGGATTGCGAACAGGCTGTAGCCGAACAGCGTGTTGACGATGCCCGCCTGATAATAGCGCCACAGGCGTTCGACCGATGCGCGCATGCCCGCGATAGTCATCTCAGGCCTCAGGCGGGAAGTTGATGCGTTCCCGCTCGACGACCAGCGGCGTGCCGCGCGTGCGGTCGGAGATCAGGCGGATCTGGACGCCGATCAGTCCGAGGAACAGGAATAGCAAGCCGAACTGAAGCTCGAGCAGGGTCGCGAACAGCCACATGCGCGGGTTCTGACCGACCGCTATCGAATAGATTGAGCCGAGCAGGGTCACGAGCGTTGCGCAGAAGATGAAGAAGCTGACGTAGAGCGGGACCCGCAGCAGCCCCTTCGACGAGCCGGCGAGGCCGGATAAGGCGAAGTCGAGCAGGGCGAGGAAGCCGTTCTTGGACTCGCCTGCGGCGCGGGGAGGCCGTTTGAACGGCACCGTCGCGATGGTGTAGCCCGTCTCGACGAGCAGGCCGCGGAAGAAGGGCTCGGGCTCGTTAAGCGCGGCAATCGCGCGGACGACCTTTGCGTCGTACAGTCCGAAGCCGGTCGCGTTGGGAATGATCGGATAATCGCCGAACTTGCGCTGCAGGGCGTAGGACAGCCGGCGGCTTGCGGCCAGCAGGGGCGCGACCTTCTTTGTCTCGCTGACGCCGAGCACGATATCCGCGCCGGCGCGCCAGCGGCGAACGAATTCGGGAATGAGCTCCGGGGGGTCCTGGAAATCCGCGACGATGCCGATCACCCCGCGACCCCGCGCCTGGAACAGGGCATGGGTCGGGGAGCGCAGTTGACCGAAGTTGCGGGTGTTGACGATCAGCCGCACCTGCGGATCGGCCGCGCCCAGTCCGCGAACAATCTCTACGGTCCGATCCGACGAGCCATTGTCGATCAGAACGAGCTCATAGGTCGCGCCGACCCCCTTGAGTTCCCTCGTCACGGCGTCGACGATCGCGGCGACGTTGGCCTCCTCGTTGCGGCAGGGGATGATCACCGAGATCTCGGGCGTTGTCAGGGATTCGGGCGGCATCATCGAGCCATGTCGCCGGATGGTTTAAGGGAAGCCGCCGCCGGAATCATTCCCTCGCCCTGCATTGGCGCATAACGTCGCTGCCAGCGGATGACGTCAATGATGGTCTCGCTGACCAGCATGACCTGCATGACGATCAAGAGCCCAGGGCGAACGAACGGCCCAAGCGTGACCCAGCCCTCGTAGAGCACGTCGTGTCCGGCAAGATAGCCGTTCACGACGCGCGCTCCGATCGGGAACAGGTAAATGTCGGCGGCTAAGCACTGAATGTAGGCGCAGATGATGGCGGTGCCCAACCTCCACCCGCGAAAGCGTTCGAGGAAGACCAGGAACACGATGCCGGCGATCGTATAGCCACCCGGCTCCATCGAGATCAGGAGCAACAGCAGCGCAATGCTGAGCACGCGATAGCGGGGCACGGCTTCGGGCCGGAACCAGATCAGCAGGAAGGTGAAGATCGTCAGCCCCTCAACGATTTGGATGATGGCCGTGAAGACGGCCGTCGAGACCTCGATCAGCGTGGATCCGACGAGCGTCACCATCGGCAATACCAGCGTGTGCATGAACTGAATCATCGACGTGTATGACGTCGCATAGACCACGAACTGGAAGCTCGACGAGCGCTCTGGATCCGAGGAGAAGACCGTGATGTTGCGCCAGATCTCCATCGGGCTTCCGCCGACGGTGACATAGGAGATGGCGTAAACGCCGGCGGTCATGATCAGCGCGCCTTCGACCCAGCGCCAGCGCCGCCTGAACAGTTGCGCGAGCAGCAGGGCGAGCATGTAGGGCTTGAGATTGATCGCGACCGCGATGGCGAGCCAGCGAAGCCGGGCTGAGCGCAGGATCGGCGCGAAGCCGAGGATCATCCCAGTCCATGCGATCACCAGCAGGTTGAGGTGCTCTATGCCGTACAGGGTCGGCAAGCCGAGGAAGAAGGCCAGGGCGCGGGGCGCTGCGGACTCCCGATCGATGCGCCGAAAGGCAAGGTAGGCGAGGACACCGTTGAGGACGTAGAACACCACCATCCACGACCAGAAGATCCAGTCGCAGTCGCGTGCCGCCATGACGCTGCCGGCATAGCATTGCTTCGACGAGATGAATTTCAGCAGGACGAACGAGAAGGGCGGATAAACCGACTGCCACTCGTCGTACATGCGGCCGTTCCACGTCCACCACGCCGTGCTGTAGCCATCGGCATAGACATCGTTCGGATCGGGGAAGAAGGGCAGCGGCAGATAACCGTAGCGAAGGAAGAAGATGTAGGTGTAGATGAGGAGCCCGATGATCGTCGCGACGAACGCCCATTCAAGCCAAATGAGGCGTGGCCGCCGTAGCCTGAATTCTGCTGATGCCACGGCTCAGTTCAAGCGATCGCTTTGTCGGCGAAGGTCCCCGGAGCTGGCCGCATCACGATGAACTCGGATGCGAGCGCAAGGAGAAACACGCCGGCCAGCAGCATCAGCGGGATGATGTTGAACTGGAGATTGGGCTCGATGTACGGAGGCTCAATCTGCTGCAAATTATACTGCGCGGTGAGATCTTCGATGGCGGCGCCTTCCAGATAGCGTGTGTAGCTATCGTAAAGGCCTTGGGCGAACTTCAGCTCCCGCGTCAGATTTTCGAACTGCAGCGCAATCGGAGCGATTCCGGTTGCGGTGAGGCCGCTCGAGACGCGCGCGTTCTGCTCCGCTGCGCGAACCTGCTGCTGGAGCGCAGCCAATTCGGCGCGTACTCGCTGGGCGGCGAAGCTCTCCGGCGTGTTGAACTGGAGCACGGTTTGCAATTCGACCTGCTTGGCTTTCAGACGGCCCTGCAGTGCCGCACTTTGCTCCAGTGCGACGGTCAACTGGGTTTCCGGCATCACGAGCTGATTGGCGCGCTGAAACTGATTGACGTCCGCTTGCGCGCGAGCAAGCCTGTCCCGCGCCTCGACAAAACGCTCGTTGAGGATCTTGCGTTTGTTCGCAGTGGATTGGCGGCTGAGCTCCGTCAGACGCTCCTGCATGGCAGCCGCATAGGCCCGGGCGATGAACAGCGCACGGTCGGCGTTCCGATCATGCACGACGATCTGGATCAGATTGCCCCGCAGTGCCTGCATGTCGATGTCGTCTTCAAGGCGAAGGACTTGCCGCCGAAGCTCCGCCGAGCCTTCGGCGTCCTTCACGCCGAGGCGGTGAAGAACGTCGCGGCGCACCTCATAACTTCGAGCGATTGCCAGATCGACCTCGATCGGCTGAGCCCGACCCAGCAGTGCCGCGTAGCTCCCTCCTCCGAGCTGGCTGAGGATCGCCGACAGGCCCGCTGTGTTCGACTCCTGTGGCGCAAGCTTCACATTGGCAGCATAAATACGCGGGAAAACGCTGAGGATCGCAAGCAGAATCAGCAGGATGGAGAAGATCAGACGGCGGGCCCGATTGTTCCCGAACCAGCGCGAATGAGTAACGACATCCAGCACGGAGTAGGGCCGTGCCCGCGTCATCTGAACGCCCCCACGGCCCCGGCGGTCACGCCGAATTGGAACAGTATCGTCGCGATATCCTTGATCTTCGCCAAGAGCGACGAGTTCTGCGTCTTCACTGGCACGAACACGACGTCCCCCGGCTGCACGACCGCACCCAATGCGCCGCGCCTGCGTGCGAGCACTTCGCCATTGGCGCGAACCAGGAAGGTGTTGCTTCGGTCTGCGCTGCGCAGCGTTCCGCCGGCGCGGTCAACATAGTCCCTGACCCGCAGCGGCCGCCCGGCGGTAATGAGGAACGAGGCGGGACGATAGACCGCGCCGAATACGCCCACGGTATTGACCAGCGGTGGCACCTCGATGCGGTCGTTATTCTCGAGCAGGAGATCGCCCGGCAGGTTCGCCGAGCCGTACGGGAGGGAGAGAACCAGCCGTCCGTCCGGCTCTTTCCGCCGAAGCCGGTCGAGCAGCGTACGCGTGGCTTCCAATTGCCCGGCTCGATCCGCAGCGGGAACCGCGCGGTCGAGGTTGACCGACGCGCCGGCAAGCTCGCTCTCGAGCTGATCCACCGCCTCGCGATAGCTACTACGCTGTTGCGACCGGACCGACTCGCGGGTGAACCGGGAGCCATAAACGAAGGCGCGTGACGTCAGGCCGCCGGCCAGTGCCATCACGCTGGCGAGTGGCGTGTTCGGGGCGACGTAGTAGTTGCCCGGACGGTTCACTTCGCCTTCGACGCGAACGAGCACCGATTGGCGCTCGACCGGCTGCGCCAGCGACCCTCGCGAGAGCAGCTGGAGGATGTCGCCGCCGACGACAGGGACGGAAGCGGCATTCTGACGGCTGACCTGCTGCGGTCCGGCCTTGTCCTCGCCAGTGTTGCGATAGAGGATGATGCGGCTGGGATCGCCAAGGCTGTTGGGGCCGCCGCCGTAACGGAGCATGTCGTCGAGCGTTTCGCCCGGCTTGGCCTCGTAGATCGCTTCCTCGTTGACGCTGCCAACCAGCGCGACCTGCGGTCCGGCTGGCGGGATGAACAGCACGTCCTCGTTCTGCAGCACCGCGTCGTGTAGCCGGCTTCCGCCGCGCACCAGCTCGTAGAGATCGAAGTCGGCGACTTCCTGCCCGCCGCGATAGAGTTTCGCCGAGCGGAAGCTGCCGCCGGCCGAGGGGCCCCCGGCCTGCAAGACGGCATTGGCGATGGTCGACAGGCTGCTGACCGTGAACGCGCCCGGATTCTGCGCGAAGCCGGTCACATAGACCCGAATGCCGCGAAGCCGCTGGATACGGGCGCTGACGGTATAGCCGCGGTACTGACGTCCGACGGCGGCCGACAAGCGGTCGTGGAGATCGCCGTAGCGGACGCCGGCAAGGCGGACCGAGCCGACCTTCGGGAGGAAGATGTTGCCGTTGGTGTCGATTTCCCGCTCGACGCTTCCTTCGACAGACCCCGTCAAAGCGACCGCGACGACATCTCCGGGATTGAGAATATAATCCGGCGGCACCGTCGACGTTGCCGGGGTCGCGAAATCGCGGTTGCTGGGGAGCAGCAACTGCTCGCCGAAGCGGGGCAGCTTGCGGCCGATGGCATCTTCGACGAACCGCTCGAATTCGCTCGGTTTCGTTGGTCGACGAAGCCGCATCGCACTGGAGTCGAGCAGGCCGTCGCCGTTGTTCGTCAGGTTGGAGCGGGTCGTTTCGGTAGAGTTCGTCGAGGATCGCTCTGTATCGATCAAGGAGACCGGCTCCACGCGGTTCGCATCGATCGACGTATCAATGCCTGATCGCTGGATTACCGGCGATTGCTGGGTGCCGTTATACTGTTGCTGCTGCGATGATCCGTCCAGCGGAGAACCCGTCGGCAGGCTGGGATTGCCCGACGTCATCTGAGCAAGCGCGGCGGTTGGGGCTGATTGAACGATGACGCACAACGCCAGCTGCGAGGCGAAAATCTTCAGCCACGGGGTGCGAACACTCACTTAATCAACCTCACCACTCGCTGCGAGAGGAAGCAGATCGCTGCCAACCGCATAGTTTTCCACTGTTTTTATCTGGCAGCAGCCCCTCGCGCCCAGGTGGCTGCTAACATGACTTGCACGAGCAAACTACCCTTTTTCGCCGGATATCGGGATGGCCGCGGAGGCCATAAAAGCGCGGGTCTCTGCGATCTGCTGCGCGAAGGCCACAGGCACGATCCCATTTTCCCTGAGCAGATCGTCATAGACTGCGGCATCGCCCACATATTCGTCGGTTCGGTCGTGGGAGATTGGAGCTCTCACTACGCTTGCGCCTGTTTCGGCAGCCACGAGCTTCGCAACTTCCTCCAGTTCCATCGGGCAACCTCCCGTGTCGAACTGAATGACGCCAGCTTTTCTCTCAAGCAGCAAGGCGAAGACGAGCGACATTAGTTCACGGATGGCAACATAGCCGCGGACGACGCGGTGCGTGGCCTTCACTTCGATCGGTCGTCCAGCGAGCGCGTTGAGGATGAAGGCCGACAGCGCATAGCTGTGGAGCTTGTTGATGTGCGGGCCGGCAATGTTGAAGATGCGGGCGGTCACTGTGCGCTTGCCGGTGGTATTCGCCCAGGCTGCGAAGGCGCGCTCGTCGTCACGCTTGAGTTCGCCGTAGAGGCGCATGGCGGGGGATCGGGAAGGATCGTCGGCGAAGCGGGCGGCGCCCGAGGAAGCGACGAATGCTGATTCGGCGCCAATCCTGTCGAGGTTGTCCAGTACGAGCCCAGTCAACGCGCGGTTGGCGTAACGATAATCGGCTTCGGCCATGTTCTCGGCGCGGTCCTTGGTCAGGAAGGCGAGGTGGAGAAGGAGGGTGGGGACCTCGTCCAGCTTGCCAAGTTCGGCCAGCGGCCGTTGCTCAATCCGGTCACCCGACAGGAGAGTCAGGACCCGCCCCGATGAGCCGAAACAACGGACTCGGGCGCAAAGCGCGTCACCCAAGGCATCCGCCAACAGTTCGAGCGTGGCCAGCCCAAGCCAGCCGCCGGCGCCGGCGATGACGATGCGCCGGTCGCCATCGCGGAGCTTGGCACCGATCGCATGAGACAGGGCATAGCTCATACGATCAGGCGCTCGGGCCGATCGTCGGCCGCGCAAAGAGCGGCGACAACCTGCTCGAAACCGTCGAACCAGGCTTCCGCTACCGGCATCCAATCCTGCCCGGGATAGCCATAGCTGACCAGCCAGAACGGCAGGCCGGCGGCAATCGCCAGTTCATGATCGACTTCGCTGTCGCCGACGAGGAGCGCGGTCTCGGCAGTCCCGCCCATCTCGGTGAGGTTGAGATCGAGCATCGCCCGATGGGGCTTGGCCGGAAGATCGGCACGGCCGCCGACGACCGACGCGATCGATGGCCGCAGCCCAAGCTCATCGACGATCTTGTCGCATAGCGCTTGGGGCTTGTTCGAACAGACGCCCAGCACGAAGCCATGTCCAGCAAGCGTCGCGAGACCCTGACGGACGCCGGGGTAGATGCATCGTTCCGGGGTCGGCCGGGCGGCGTAGCGGGCCCTGAAGTTGGTGACCTCGGATTCGGAGTCGCCGCACTCGTCACCCAGCAGGGTGGTAACGAGGTACGGCCCACCATAACTCATGTGCGGGACGGCGTCGGTTCGCGTGATGCGGCGGAGGCTGCCGCGTTCTTCCAGCATTTCGCTGAGGAGGGCGGCACAGTGGAGAGCGCTGTCGACCAGCGTGCCGTCGAGATCGAAGACGATGTGCTTGCGGCTCATTCCGGAAGCGCGAGGGCGCGTTCAAGCTCGTCGCGCGGCAGGAACGGCGCCAGATCCTCCATCGGCGCGGTGACCATCGACCCGTCCTCGAGCCGTCGCGACGAGACTTTCGGGGCGAAGTTCTGGCCCTTGTCGACGATGATCTCGCAGATGGCGGGGCCGTCGGCGGCGAGCGTGTCGGCGATCGCCCGACCCATATCGCTGTGATCCGAAGTTCGGGTGAAGGCGAAGCCGAAGGCGGCGGCAACCTTCTCGAAATCGGGAAAGGTCACGCCCGAGTCCGGGCCGCAGCCGACGGAGAAGCCGTCGAAATAGGCCTGCTGCGACTGGCGGATCGAGTGGTAGCCGCTGTTGTTGTAGAGGAAGATCTTGGCCGGGATGCGCTGGCCGGAGATGGTCTGCAGCTCCTGGATATTCTGCATGATGCTGCCGTCGCCGGCCATGCAGATGATCCGCTTTTTAGCCTCGGGCATGGCGTGCCAGGCGCCGATCGTCGCGGGGAGATCATAGCCCATCGAGGCGGCGCCGCTGTTGGAATAGAGGCGCTGGCCCTGCTTCAGCTTGGCCACCTGGACCGTCACGACCGCGGCGGTGGCGTCCGCCATGACGATGACCTCGTCCTCGTCCAGCTGCTCGAACAGCGTCTCTACGAAGCAGTACGGGTTCACCGTGCCTTTGGTGTCCCAATATTCCGGAAGCACCGCGTTGTACTGGCGCCGGCGCTCCATGCCCCAATCGACATAGGTACGGTGCGCGGGAGAAGGCGAATAGCCGTCGAGTTCCTCCAGCAGCACCGGAAGGAACTGTTTGAGATCGGCGTGCACCGGCATGTCGATCGACAGGGTCGGCTTGGCGAGCTCGGCGGCGTCGACATCGACCATGATCTTACGCGCAAGGGGCGCGAAACCTGGAAAATTGTAGCTGATCTGGCGAACATTGAGGCGGCAACCGAGGACGAGGAGAAGGTCGGCGCGCTGAACGACGAAATTGCCGGCGCGATCGCCAACCGTGCCGGGGCGGCCGACATAGAGCGGGTGATCGTCGGCGACGACATCCTGTGCGTTCCAGCCGGGCGCGACGGCGATGCCGAGCTTGTCGGCCACGGCGAGAAATTGCTCGTGCATGCCGGCAATGCGGATGCCGGTGCCGGGCATCATCACCGGCCGCCTGGATTGCGCAACCGCGTCGATCACCTGACGTGCCGCTTCGCGCAAGGGTTCGCCGGTCAGCCAGCCATATTCGGACGGGATGGCATAGTCGCGGCCATAGCCCTCGGCCTTCGAATCGAAGCCGTGGAGCGCCTGGGGATCGATCATCGCCGCTTGAACGTCGATCGGAATGTCCATCCAGACGGGACCGGGACGGCCAGTCTCGGCCAGCCACAGGGCTTTCTCGAGAAGGTAGCGGATATCGAGCGGGCTGCTCACCAGCGCGGCGAACTTGGTGATCGGCCTGACCATCGCGACGGTGTCCGCCTCCTGGTCGCCGAGCTGGCGCAGGACGACCGGGGCGTTCTGGCGCAGCGTCTCCCGCTTCACCTGGCCAGAGAGGACGATCATGGCGATCGAATCGGTGTAGGCGCCGTGGACGCCGTTCAGCGCATTGATCCCGCCCGGTCCCGTCGTGACGTTGACCGCGGCCAAGCGGCCGGAGAGGCGGGTATAGCTCTCCGCCGCCATCGCGAGCGCCTGCTCGTGGTGACAGCAGATGTAGGCGAGACCGGGCGCACGTCCGAGCGCATCGTTGAGGTGCATCGCGCCGCCGCCGGTGAGCATGAAGACGTGGCGAATGCCGTGCTCGACCAGGCGCTGGGCAACATAGTCCGACAGTCGAACGAGAGTCATGGCTTCAACCTGCAGTTCGGGGAAACGGCAGCTTGACGCCTACGAAGCGGCGCGCACCGTGACCGGCACGACCGGCTCATTCTCGTGGCCGCGATCGCTGATCAACGCGACCAGTTCGTCGTCGTTCTTGAGCGGTGCGTCGATCATGTCGATGTGGAGCGGCTTGTCGGCGCGGAGTGGCGCCATCAACACTTCGCCGCCGACGAACTCGCGGGTCGAGATCTGACCCTTGAGCAGCGGCACGGAGAAATAGACGTCCCCGCGCGAAAGTGTCTCGCCGGCTTGCAGGTTACGCCGAGCGTAAACACCACGGACCAGCGCATCGAGGTAGCGCCGCTCTCCTTCCGGAACATCCCGGCGCGCGCCGCTGCCGCCGCCGCACATTTCCTGAGCCTTCTTGAAGGCGCGGAACCAGATGTCCGC